>CAJFRI010000133.1 GCA_904419385.1 Candidatus Heteroscillospira lomanii | reverse complement strand
TTTTCATATTTGATGTTGCTGATATATAGATATATGTGATAACATAAACTGGAAAAGTGAGGTGAGCGAGATGGAACTGCGCGTACTGAAATATTTTCTCGTCGTTGCCAGGGAGGAAAACATAACCAAGGCCGCAGCTCTGCTGCATATCACGCAGCCGACGCTGTCGCGCCAGCTAATCCAGCTTGAAGATGAGCTCGGCATCAAGCTCTTTCACCGCGGGAAATACCGCGTCACGCTCACAGACGACGGCATGCTCCTGCGCCGCCGTGCGCAGGAGATAGTCGACCTCGCCGACAAGGCCGAGCGCGAGCTGAGCCGCCGGGACGGCGAGCTGTCGGGCGAGATCTCCATCGGCGCCGCCGAGACGAACAGCATGACCACGCTCTCCCGCCGCATAGCCGACTTCCGCACTTCCAACCCGATGGTCATCTTCAATATATTCAGCGCCACCGCTGACGACATCCTCGAGCGCCTGGAAAAAGGCCTCCTCGACATCGGCCTGCTCGCCGAACCTGTCGATATACGCCGTTATGAGTTTATTCGGATGCCGAAGAAAGACAGATGGGGCGTATGGGTGCACCGCGACAACCCGCTCGCGCAGCGCAGCTCAGTCACGCCGGCCGACCTCATCGGCCGCCCGCTCATCCTGTCGCACAGATACGAGGTGCAGCGCGAGCTCGCCGGTTGGTTCGGCGACTACTTCGACCGCATCGACATAGCGGCCACATTCAACCTCATAATCAACGCCGCCAACATGGTGAGGAACCACGTCGGCATAGCGCTCGGCTTTCTCATCGGCAACATCTCCGACGAGCTCCGGTTCATCCCCCTGTCGCCCGCGCTCGAGACCGGGACGGTGCTCGTATGGAAAAAAGACCGGGCCTTTTCACCTGCGGCCATGGAGTTTCTCAAGCGCATAAAGTATGCAGATCAGGCATAATATATAATTCAGCATAAGTATTTTACATTTTCTATATACTATTATAAAATGTAGATGTCCAAACAGGATGTCTGCATTTTTTAATACAGGAGAAAATGTCATGGACATTGAAGATGCCAATCGGAAGTACCGCATTCCGAAGAAGATACTCAAAGAATACGAGAGCTGGGGGCTCTGTTCCGCCTCCATGAGCTCCGCCGGCGAGTATGACGATTCGGATCTCGAGCGTTTAAGTGTCATGATGACCCTGCACGACATAGGCTTCAGCCCCAGCGAGGTCGAGACCTATATGCGTCTGCTGGAAAATGACGGTTCCGGTTCCGCCAGGCTGCGCATGCTGGAAAAAAAGCGGGAGACGGCGCTGGACGACATCCATTTGCGCGAGCTCCAGCTTGAGCGGCTCGACTACCTTCGCCATGAACTCCGAAAGGAGCAGGAAGGCGGCAGCGTCTGAACAGGCTATCTCATCTGCGTCATAAAATGTGTTTCATAGTTTCATAAGTGCGATCTCGGCGTAAACAGCGGCGCCTCCGCTGTGTCCCCGCCGCCCCCAGGGCGGGACGTTGCGGCTGCGCGTGTGCTGTTTATATATCCAATCACTACATGAAAGGACGGCACACCATGAACGAATTCAATGAAACCCTTCCCATCGACGAAAACGAACTCAAAGACACGCAGCAGACGGCTAAAGAATTCAGCGAAGTCGTCCCCCATGCCCAATTTTCTCCCGGCCTGACAGAAAATGCAGAGCTCGCCGAGGAAATCAAGGAGGCCATCGAAAAGGGCGCGCCTCCTGATGACGGCGGCCCCTCCATAGACGAGCAGGCCATCAAAGAACAGCTCTCGACCAACCAGTTTGACGAAGTCATCGATCACGAATACGGTTATGTTCCGAAAGAGCCGCCTGTCATGCGCGGCATCAAATTCGATGAGGGCATCAAATATGTCCCGAAGGATTCGTCTTTCACGAGCGATATCAAGAACGCCCTCGAGAACAGCGTCCCCGAGGAATCCGGCAACCCCGAGATCTACGACGAGGCTGACCTCGAGAAGAAAGAAGCCACCAATGAGTTCGACGAGGTGCTCCGCCGCGGCACCGGCGGCCCCGC
>CAJFRI010000132.1 GCA_904419385.1 Candidatus Heteroscillospira lomanii | reverse complement strand
ATCTGCTCGTAGCCCTCTTTCTTGGCGACGGAAGCGAAATAGGTGTACTTGTTCCTGGCCTGGGACTCGCCGGCGAAGGCGGCCTCGAGGTTCTTCTCGGTCTGGGTTCCTGCGTACTTGCTCATTTTGTTTTCCTCCTTACAGTTGTCGTTGCATGGCATGATCTCAAGCAGTTTTTCTGCGGTCTCTATCGGGAAACCCGCCCCCGGCGGGTCGCTGACGAATTTTTTGAGCAGCTCATGCGTATTGCCGCTCTGCGGGAGCATATAGCCCGACTCACGCATGAGATCCTCGTTCACAAGGCGGAGCGACTTTGCCGCGGCGTCCATCAGGCGGCGGAGCCCGTCGCCGGCGGCAGATGCGGCCAGGGTTCGCGCCAGTGCCTCCTCATCGGCCTTGCTGCGGGTGAGCTCCCTCGCGGCGGCGACGGCGGAGCGCTCTTTCTTCTGCTGGGGCGGATACTCATACGGCGCCATGGAGATGGCCCCGCTCGGACAGGCTGCGGCGCACGCTCCGCAGCCGATGCATTTGCCAACGTCGATCACGCTGTCCTCGGTGTCGGTCGCGCCGACGGGGCAGACGTAGAGGCACATACAGTCTTTGGTGCACAGCCTCAGATTCCTGACGGCAAACTGTCTCATGCGCTCGCCCTCCCCTCTATCTTGTCAAACTTCCAGGCCGGGACCTTGCATACAGGGCAGAGTTCCGGCGGCCGGCCGCCTATGTAGACGAAGCCGCACACTGAGCACACCCATATATCCGTGCCTCTCAGCATGGCCTCGCCCTCGCTCATATACTGCGCGACCAGCGAAGAGAGCATATTAGTGACCTTCTCGCCCCAAACGCGCACGCGCTGAAGCCCTCTGTCCCCGGCGGCGGAGGCCGCGGCCTGCATGTTCGGGTAGCGCACGCCGAGGTCTGCGCGCAGCATTTCGGCGAGTTTTTCTACCGTCGGGCTCTCATGCTCGGGGCTCACGGCCGAGAAATATCCGGCCAACTCCGTGAACAGGGCCTGGGCAGTGGCGTTATACTGCTTCTCGCAGCCGCGCGCAAGGTTCGAGCAGAGCGCGGCGAGCTCGCCAACAGTGAGGCCGGCATACTCCTCGCCCGGCGCGGCCGCGCTCACGGCGGGCTCCGCCGCCGGGGCCGGCACATCATCCGGGGCGTCCGGGGCAAAAAGCGGCTTTGCCGCCTTGCACACGGGGCACTTCCACGACTCGGGCAGCTCGGAAAAAGGCTTTCCCTCACGCTCCTCGTCGTAGACATATCCGCAGACTGAACAGACGTATCTCATTTGACCACCCTTTCAATTCAAGATATATCTTCACCGGAACCGTTCCGGCAGTCGGGACAGATCCAGAAGACCTTGAAGTCATAAGCGATGAAGGCGCCGCCGAGCCGGGCCCTGAGCGCGTCGGTCATGTCGTCAAAGACCGCGTCGCTCACCTTGCCGCAGCGGCTGCACACGAGGTGGTCGTGTTTCACCGCGCGGTCATACCGCTCGGGCGAGCCCTCGATTGACACGCGCCTGATGAGCCCGGCGGAGCACAGCCTGTTGAGGTTGTTATACACAGTGGCCTTCGAGATGGCCGGATATTCCCGCCTGATCTCGGAAAAAACCTGCTCGGCAGTCATATGCATGTCGGGCCGGCTGATGAGCCGGTATATGGCCTGTTCGTACTTCGTCACTTAGCTCACCTTTTTAGAATTTTTCTAAAAATATTATATCCATTCCAGAGATGTTTGTCAAGCCTCATTCGTGCAAGTTGCGAAAAACCTTCCGCGGATATATAATATACACATCCGCCCCGTGCCATACGGGCGCGGCATATCCTGAACAAAGAGGTGCGGAGAGCAATGAAGGTCCTTATGATCAACGGAAGCCCGCATAAAAACGGCAACACCGCCATAGCACTGCGTGAGATGGAGGGCATATTCAGGTCCGAGGGCATCGAGACCGAGACGATGCATATAGGCGGCAGCGCCGTCCGCGGCTGCATAGCCTGCGGCTCCTGTGCGAAAAACGGCAGGTGCGTGTTCGACGACGCCGTGAACGAGGCTGCGGCCAAGTTCGCCGTGAGCGACGGGCTCGTCGTCGCGAGCCCCGTGTACTACGCCTCGG
>CAJFRI010000131.1 GCA_904419385.1 Candidatus Heteroscillospira lomanii | reverse complement strand
CGCTGTAATCCATCTTGTAAATGTGGTCGCCGCTGAGGATGAGGACATACTCAGGGTCATACAGCTCAATGAAGCCGATGTTCTGATATATGGCATTCGCAGTCCCCGAAAACCAGGAATTTTTCGCGTTCATACTCTGGTATGGCGGCAGGATGTAGACGCCGCCGCTGGCCACGTCGAGATCCCAGGCCTGGCCGCTGCCAATATAGCGGTTGAGCTGGAGCGGCTGGTACTGCGTGAGTACGCCGACAGTGTCTATGCCGGAGTTTGCACAGTTGGAGAGAGGAAAATCGATGATCCTGTACTTTCCCCCGAAAGGCATGTCCGGCTTTGCCGTGCTCACGGTGAGCGCATAGAGCCTGGAGCCCTGTCCCCCCGCGAGAAGCATGGCAATGCATTTCTTCTTCATGCGAATTGACCTCCTGAGTATTTCCAAATACTGTAATATCCGGCCTGTGCCGAAAAAGCATCGAGCGGCGGGTCGCCCCGCCGCTCGATTTCTTACTGCGAGGCGCTCTGCGCCCGGTTTCGGAATTTTAGCTCTGGTTTATTTCTCTCTAGTTGAATTTGTTCATCGCCCGCTCCGGGCCCTCTGTGATATATGCCGCAACTGCATCAGCAGCGAGCTCAGCCGCGCGCTCCATCTCGGTGGCATCCTGATTTTTGAAAGTGCCGAGCACCCAGTCCGCCATATCATAGTCCGGATGCGGCGGGGCGCCGACGCCTATCTTCACACGTGGAAAGGCATCCGTCCCAAGGCAGGAGATGATGCTCTTCAGCCCGTTGTGCCCTCCTGCGGAGCCCTTGGTCCTGATGCGGAGCTTGCCCGTCGGAAGAGATATGTCATCCGACACGACGATTATATGCTCCGGCTTTACCTTATAGAACTGGGCGGCAGGCCGGACGGCCTCGCCCGACAGGTTCATAAAAGTCTGCGGCTTCATGAGCAGGACCCGCTCGCCGTTTATCTCACACTGGGCGGTAAGCGCTTTGAACTTGAGACGGCTGATGCTCACGCCGAATTTCTTCTCCGCCGCATCGCCGGCCATGAAACCGGCGTTATGCCGCGTGCCGTTGTACCTCACGCCGGGATTTCCGAGGAAAACAACGATCCACCCGCCCTCCTGCTGATCGCGCCTGAAAAACATCTCAGTCGTCGAACAGTGTGGAGATAGAGGTCTCTTTATAAGTCCTGGTGATGGCCTCTCCGAACATGGGAGCGACGGTGAGGTATTTTATCTTGTCGCACTTCGGCTGATCGGAGGGATAGGGTATGGTGTCGAGCAGGAGCAGCTCCTTGATGTAGCTGTCATTTATGCGGCTGACCGCATTGCCGGAGAGGACGCCATGGCTGGCGCATGCGTATACATCCTTGGCTCCGCCGATCTCAATAAGGGCGCGAGCGGCGTTGCAGAGGCTGCCGGCGGTGTCGACCATGTCGTCGAACAGGATGACATGCTTATCCTTGACGTCGCCGATTATGTTCATGACTTCGCACTGGTTGGCGCGCTCACGGCGCTTGTCGACGATGGCCATCTTCATCTCGAGCCTGTGGGCAAAATTGCGGGCGCGGGCCACGCTGCCGACATCGGGCGAGACGACCATGAACTCATCGTTGCCCTTGCCGAACTCGCGGGCATAGTGCTTGGCGAAGAGGGGGCCGCCCATGAGGTTGTCGACCGGGATATCGAAGAAACCCTGTATCTGGTTGGCGTGCAGGTCCATGGTGAGCACTCTGTCTGCTCCGGCCTCAGTGATAAGGTTGGCGACAAGCTTGGCAGAGATGGGGTCACGGCTCTTGGCCTTTCTGTCCTGGCGGGCATAGCCGAAATACGGGATGACGGCGGTGATGCGGCCGGCGGAGGCACGGCGCGCCGCGTCGATCATTATGAGCAGCTCCATGAGGTTGTTGTTGACAGGCTTGCAGGTGGACTGGATGATGAAAACATCCTCTCCCCTGACGGGCTCATACAGCGAGACGGAGACCTCGCCGTCTGCAAACGCGGTGGTCTTGCTCTTTCCCAGTTCGATATGAAGGTAATCGCATATGCCGGCGGCGAGAGCCGGGTTTGAGTTGCATGCGAAGACCTTCACCTCTTTCCCGTGTGATATCACGATCGCAGTCCTCTTTTCTATCGTATTTGCGCACTGCGGCGCATAATGGTCACGAATATTATAACAAGTTTCTCC
>CAJFRI010000130.1 GCA_904419385.1 Candidatus Heteroscillospira lomanii | reverse complement strand
GCTCCTCCGGGTCTATGTTCAGCATGTCGCGCGAGATGTTCTTCACCGATACCGTCACGCCGCCTCCGGCGCGCCTCACATCGAGATACACCCTCGTGCCCCCGAGCGCGTATTTGCACACGTTGCTGAGCAGATTGTCTATGACGCGCCAGAGCAGCCTGCCGTCTGCCATGATGCGCGGCGACGGCTCCGGAGTCGTGAGCACGAGCTCGAGCTTGGCGCCCTGCAGCCGCTCCGAGTACTCGCCCGCCGCCTGGCGCACGACCTCGCAGAGGTCGGTCGGCTTCATGTCGACGGGTATGTTGCCGGTCGAGGCCTTGCTCGCCTCGACGAGATCTGCCGTCAGCTTCTTGAGGCGCGCCGACTGCCTGTCGAGCACCTCGACATACTCCGCCGCCTTGCCTGAGAGCTCCTCCTTTTTCAGCAGGTCGACATAGTTGACTATGCTGGTGAGCGGCGTCTTTATATCGTGCGACACGTTGGTGATGAGTTCGGCTTTGAGCCGCTCGCTACGTATCTGTTTGTCGACCGCGACGGCGATGCCGTCGCCTATGCTGTTGAGCGCCTCACCGTGCGAGCGCAGGCTCCACAGCATGTGCGAGGTGTCGACCTTGTGGTCTGCCTCGCCGTCTGCAAGCGCCCTGGCCTCCTCCTCCAGCTTCGACACATCCAGCAGCATCTTGAAGCAGAAGGCGAACAGCAGCATGTGCAGCACTATCGACAGCACAAACGGTGCCGCGCTGTAAGACGCCGTGGCCATGAGGACGAGTATCAGCTCCACCAATACCAGGCCGGCGAGCGCCACGAGCGCCTTCCAGAACAGCGGCGCTTCCCTCAGCGCGCCCTTCACACGCGAAACAGCCGACTTCACCCATCTCCACAGCGAGCCCAGCGGCCGCAGCAGCCAGCCGAATGCCCTCACGACATACGGCTTCATTTTCAGCAGGACGCGCCAGCAGAATCGCAGCAGAGCCCCGCCCCAGCGCCAGATGAGTGTATTGCGCCAGAACTTGCCGTATTTCAGCCTGGTCACAACCGTGATGAATGCGGCGTAGCAGAGCATATAGACGGCGAGCACGGCCATCACTGCGAACATGACGATTATGCCGAAGTTCGGGCCGTACGACAATTCGATCAATATGGACATCACCAGCGTGATCAGCACCGCATCCGCGCAGAGGTAGAGGTCGAGCGGTATGCGGTCAAACGCGTTGAGGACTATCTCGTCGGTATCGCGCCTGTGCCCGGCCGCGCGCACAATGAACACGAAGCAGGCGAGCGCGCCTATCACCGATACTGCCGCCGTCGGCATAAACGCAGCGCCGAACTCCTTGGAGAAATCGAATGTCATTTTTTCCAGGCTGATTCCGCTGGTGCCGATCGGCAAGTCGCGCGAGACATAGGTCTTTATCACGCAGTCGTCTGCCGTGAGCGTGTGGACATGTCCGGCCTCACTCTCCGGAAATGCGTTGAAGCTCTCGAGAATGAGCTCTCCGGACGGCGAATAGATGCGGAACTCCACATTGCCGAGCCAGCCGTTCTGGTAGCCCTCCCAGATGTATGGATACTCGTCCTCCATCACATCCAGGCCCTCCCACTCCTCATACATCATCCTGCTGTCATATACCTGCTGCGACGCATTCCGCAGCGTGTCCCTGCATGAGACAGTCTCGAAATAACTGTCACAGCGCGAGAAGTCCGGCGTCTCGCTCATATATATGAGCCCGACCACCGATGCCGCTCCCGCCGCGATGAACGCCGTCATCAGCAGAAAAGCCAGTATCTTCACGGCGAAGCTGCCATACAGTCTTTTCATTGTATCACCCTTTTTCCATCTTATACCCCTGGCCCCACACGACCTTGAGATAGCGCGGGTCCGACGGGTCTATCTCGATTTTCTCGCGCAGGTGCCTGATATGCACGGCCACGGCGCTCTCGCGTCCGAGTGCGCTCTCGCGCCACACGGCCTCGTATATCTTGCTTGTGGAGAACACCTTGCCGGGGTTTTCCATCAGCAGCTTTAGTATCGCGAATTCCATGGGCGTGAGTGCGACGGGCTCGCCGTCGACCGTGACCGTCTTGTCGGAATCACAGAGCTCGATGCCGCCTATGACGATGCTTTCCGGCTTTTTCTCCATGCCGCCGAGCCTGGTATAGCGCCGCAGCTGGCTCTTCACGCGGGCGATGACCTCGACCGGGTTGAACGGCTTTGTGATGTAGTCGTCGGCGCCTATGTTGAGTCCGAGTATCTTGTCGGTGTCCTCGCTCTTTGCTGTGAGCAGTATTATCGGCACGTTGCACTCCTCGCGCAGCTTGACGGTGGCGGATATGCCGTCCATCTCCGGCATCATTATGTCCATCAGTATGAGGTGCACCTCTTCGCGGCGCACTATCTCCAGCGCCTGGGCGCCGGTGTAAGCCTCG
>CAJFRI010000129.1 GCA_904419385.1 Candidatus Heteroscillospira lomanii | reverse complement strand
CTCATAGGCGCGAACGAGATAGCCATCACCACCATGTTCAGGATATTGGCCGGCGAGCTGGAGCCGGACGAGGGCACCGTAAAATGGGGCGTGTCGACGACCCAGGCATACTTCCCAAAAGATAACAACAGCTATTTCGACGACTGTGACTATGACCTCATCGACTGGATGCGCCAATTCTCAGACGACAAGCGCGAGAGCTATCTGCGCACTTTCCTGGGACGCATGCTGTTCTCCGGCGATGAGGTGTACAAGAAGGTCAACGTCCTCTCCGGCGGTGAGAAAGTGCGCTGCATGATAAGCAAGATGATGCTGTCCGGAGCAAACGTGCTCATGTTCGACCAGCCGACAAACCACCTCGACCTCGAGAGCATAGCCGCGCTGAACAACGGCATGGAGGCGTTTCCCTATAATATCATCTTTTACAGCCATGACCATCAGCTCACGCAGACGGTGGCCAACCGCATAATCGAACTCACCGAGGACGGGTGCATAGACCGCCGCATGACCTACGACGAATACATGCATATCACCGGCCGCGAAGAGACTGCGAGAAACTGAAGAACGGCTCCCCTCGGGGAGCCGTTCTTTTACTTTACAAAGAGCTGCGCAGGGTCGGCGTATCCGCCGTCATTTATAAGCCCGAAGTGGAGATGCGGGCCGGTAGACGCGCCGGTGGAGCCGGCGGCGCCAATCGCCTGCCCGGCCTCGACCACATCGCCTGTATCGACGCTGATGGCGCTGAGCTGGGCATAGAGCGTTTTGAAGCCGCCGTGGTCGATGATGATGAAATTGCCTTGCTCAGTGTCAAATCCGGTGCTCTCGACTGTGCCGGGCGCTGCGGCGACGACGCTGTCGCCTGTCTGTGCCAGTATATCCATGCCGTTGTGAGTTATTTCCTTTTGTAAGACGGGATGTATTCTTGTGCCGAAGGGGCTGGTCACCGTTTCGTTTGCCGGCAGAGGCCAGACGTACTCAGTGCCGGCGTCCGGCGCGGTGACGTCATCCGCCGTCACAGGTTCCGAGGATACGGCGGGCTCATCGGGCGGCGCGGTGTCGGCCGCGGCGCTCAAAGGCCCGAGCAAAACGGCGCAGGCTGCAAAAAGCATGAGCAGCGCAGCCGATGCCGCCAGCATGGAGGCAGAATGTCTCTCATATTTCATGATAAGTACCAACCTTTCTTTTAGTATTGCCTGTCCACGGCTCATGCCGGCTGAGAGCGGAGGGCCCTGCGATTCTCCGCAGGCAAAACGGAGCAGTGTCTCGCCGTAGCTGCGGCGTTCTTCGCGAGGCATATCGCGCACGACCGCCGCGTCGCAGGCGAACTCGCACGAGCGCGCGAATTCATGCGACGCGAGGTATGCCGCCGGGTTGAACCAGTGCAGGCATTTTACCAGTGCGGCGAGCCATTTTACATATATGTCGCCGCGGCAATGGTGCTCCAACTCGTGCTTGAGCGCGAAGCGGAGCTCGGTCCTCATTTCTGTATCCGGTACGACGAGCACCGGACGCACGAGCCCCATTATCATGGGACTGCGCGCCTCGGATGAGACGGCTATCCTGAGCCATGAGCCTGAATACATGGCTCTGAAGCACTCTGACAACTCGCGATCCGCTTCTCTCGCTGAGCGCAGTACCCGCCGCCTCATGGCAAAGTACGGCACGAATTGTGCCGCTGCCGCCGCTGCCGCGCCCAGCGCCCAGATGAGCCCGAGAGGCAGAGCAAAACCGCCAGCTCCTATCTCCCCGGCCGGGATGATCTCACTGCTTACTACACTTACGGCGTCCGGTATGGCAGACGCTGCGGGTGTGAGCTTCACATGTGCGAGAGGGCTCGGCAAAGGCAGACAGAACCTAAGCAGCACCAGCAGCCACAGACAGCACATCAGACGCGGAGGAGCATGTTTTTTCAGCGGCAAGCACGCCACATATACTATTGTGCTGAGCAGGGCGCCGCTGAGCGACAGCTCGATGAGAAAACCAAGGTCATTCATTACTCATTTCCTCAAGAAGCCTGCGCAGCTCGTCACGCTCCTCAGCCGTGAGCCCGGAGCCGACAAGCGCCGCAACAAGAGCGCCGGCGCTGCCGTGGTAGACCCTGTCGGCAAGACTGCGTGCAGCTCGCCCGCCGTACTGTACCCGGGTGATCCGCGGCGAGTAGTAGTACACGTCGCGCTTGGTCTGATTGAGCGCTCCCTTGCTGCAGAGCCGCTGCACGAGTGTCTTTATAGTGGAACTCTCCCACCCCGTCCGCGCGGCGACGAGCTGTCTGAGCTCGGACATCGGGAGTTCCCTCCCCACGTCCCAGAGCACATTCAGCACCTCAAGCTCGGAATCGCTTATCTTCCCTATATCTGTCATACGGATACCTCCTAATATAGACTACAGCTGTAACCTAAATACAGTCTACATCCGTAACCTGTGTTTGTCAAGCATAAAATTTAAAGCG
>CAJFRI010000128.1 GCA_904419385.1 Candidatus Heteroscillospira lomanii | reverse complement strand
ATGCGCTCGATAATTTCAATATAGGCGACAACATAACTCCCATCCTCACAACCGACCTCAAGGTCGCGGGCGCTGTCGCTGCAAGCACAGTCCGCTCCAACGCCATAGGCGTGGTTACAGAGTGTACTGCAAGCTCTGCCAAAGTCGACCTTTTCCTCGGTGTTACCGTAAGCGGTGAAGTGAGTTATTCTGATGAGAAAGCCCGTGATATGGTCGGCATGCTCGTCACTGTCGCTTCCAACGGCCGCGGCAAGATAGGCCTCAGCCGCCTGACAGGGGGCAGCTCCAACGGAGCGCTCGACCTCGACAGGGATACCGTAGGCGGCACCGAACTCAGCGCCTCGCTCAAGCTGTTTGAGAAGGTCGGCAACAGTGAGATGCGCCAGATCAGCCGCGACGACATCATCTCAGGGCATGTCCCGGCCGCCAATGTCGAATATGTCCACACCGACTATGCCGGGCGCGCGGATATAATCGTGCTCAACGACGCCACCGGCGACATGTATACCTACGGTATATTTGAGACCGATGTAAGGGAGACTGGCAGCGGCGGCGGCCTCGTTGCAAGCAACCGGGTCGTCCGCGTCACCAACGGGAGCGGTTCAACCCCATATCTTATAAGCGGCACCCGCGTTGAGGACGGCGCTTTCGGCGGCGTAGTTGCTGCCCGCGACGGCGAGCGCGTTGCCGGCGTCATCGAACTCAGATCCATCGATAACGTGAAGCGCGGCGACTTCACGAGCGGCGACACCGTTACAGTGAACACCAGTGAAGGCGTGTTCGTGGTATCCGACGATGTTGTGTGCTATAACGCCGCGTCGAAGATCTGGTTCAGCTCGCTCGAGCAGGCTCGTGCCTTCTCAAACGACCTGACGCTCTACTACGACAGAGACCCCGAGGACGGCGGTCAGATACGCGTAGTGGTCGCAAATTAACATTTATGGAAAAGCACGGGAATTTTCCCGTGCTTTTCTTTCAGGAAAATAAAAGATGGGCTTTACTATGAAATAAAAATTTGCTAAAATAGGTCGAATAACAATATGAATTCTACGCAGAAGGGGACGATGCTATTTGAAACGCGACGATATCGACAAGATCCTTATTATCGGCTCCGGCCCGATAATCATCGGTCAGGCATGTGAGTTCGACTATTCAGGAACTCAGGCTTGCAAGGCTCTGCGCAAGCTGGGGTACAAGATCGTACTGGTGAATTCAAACCCGGCCACAATAATGACCGACCCTGAGACCGCAGACGTCACCTACATCGAACCGCTCAATCTCAAGCGGCTCACTCAGATCATTGAGAAGGAGCGCCCTGATGCGCTGCTGCCCAACCTCGGCGGCCAGTCCGGACTCAACCTCTGCTCCGAGCTGAATGAGGCCGGAGTGCTTGAAAAATACGGAGTCAAGGTCATAGGCGTCCAGGTCGATGCCATCGAGCGCGGAGAGGACCGCATCGAGTTCAAAAAGACGATGGAGAGCCTCGGCATCGAGATGGCCCGCAGCGAGGTCGCGTATTCCGTCGATGAAGCCGTCGCCATAGCCGACAAGCTCGGCTATCCCGTCGTGCTCCGTCCGGCGTACACCATGGGCGGTGCCGGCGGCGGCCTTGTCTACAATGTCGAAGAGCTCAAGACCGTGTGCGCGCGCGGACTCCAGGCCAGCCTGGTCGGACAGGTCCTCGTCGAGGAGTCCATCATCGGCTGGGAAGAGCTGGAGCTCGAGGTCGTCCGCGACGCGAAGAACAATATGATAACCGTCTGCTTCATCGAAAATATCGACCCGATGGGCGTCCATACCGGCGACAGCTGCTGTGCCGCCCCGATGATAACGATTTCCGAGGAGGTGCAGAGGCGTCTCCAGGAGCAGGCATACAAGATCGTCGAGGCCATTGAGGTCATCGGCGGCACCAATGTCCAGTTCGCACACGACCCCGTCAGTGACCGTATCATAGTCATCGAGATCAACCCGCGCACCTCGCGCTCGTCCGCCCTCGCCAGTAAGGCGACCGGCTTCCCGATAGCGCTCGTCTCCGCCATGCTGGCCTGCGGGCTCACCCTCGACGAGATCCCCTGCGGCAAGTACGGCACCCTCGATAAATACGTCCCCGGCGGGGATTACATCGTCATCAAATTTGCCCGCTGGGCCTTTGAAAAGTTCAAAGGCGCGGAGGACAAGCTCGGCACCCAGATGCGCGCCGTCGGCGAGGTCATGAGTATAGGCAAGACTTTCAAGGAGGCTTTCCAGAAGGCCATCCGCAGCCTGGAGATCGGCCGCTATGGCCTCGGCGGAGCCAAAGACTTCGCGCAGAAGAGCCTGGCTGAACTCATGAACATGCTGCATACCCCATCCAGCGAGCGCTATTTCATCATATATGAGGCTCTGCGCAAGGGCGCGACTGTTGAGGATATCCACGAGATCACAAAGGTCAAGGCCTATTTCCTCGAGCAGCTCCGTGAGCTGGT
>CAJFRI010000127.1 GCA_904419385.1 Candidatus Heteroscillospira lomanii | reverse complement strand
AACACCGCCTACGCGCAGTATTTTACCGGCACCAGCTATCTCAACATGCTGTCCACCGAGCAGGTGGCAATAGGCAACGTCACCTTTGAACCCGGCTGCCGCAACAACTGGCATATCCACCGCGCATCCAGCGGCGGCGGGCAGATCCTGCTCGTCACCGGCGGGCGCGGCTGGTATCAGGAGTGGGGCAAACCCGCGCGCGAGCTCCACGCAGGCGACGTCGTGAACATCCCCGCCAACGTCAAGCACTGGCACGGCGCGGCAAAAGACAGCTGGTTCTCACACCTCGCCGTCGAAGTCCCGGGCACCGACACAGCCAACGAGTGGCTCGAGCCCGTCGGCGACGATGAGTACGGCAAGCTCATTTGACGGAGGCGGAGAGCAAAGCTATGGACAGAATAGAAAAGACAGACGTCAAAGTCAAAGAGCTCTTCAACATGCCCGCCGCCGGCGATGAGGGTACGGATCCAGAGTTCATGCACATCCTCCAGCGCTATATTTTCGGCGAGGTGTGCTACACCGGCAGCCTCGACAACCGGATGCGCGAGCTCATCACCATCACCGCTCTCGCCACGCTCCAGACCCTGCCCCAGCTCAGGAGCCATGTTGCCGCCTGCCTCAACGTTGGCTGCACCCCCGTCGAGATACGCGAGGTCATATACCAGTGCGCCCCATTCATCGGATTTCCCAAGACGCTCAACGCCATCTCCGCGATGAACGACGCTTTTAAGACCGCCGGCATCGAGCTGCCGCTCCCCGCTCAGGGCACGGCCGCAGACGGCGAGCGCTATGAGCGCGGCCTTGAGATCCAGCGGCCGATTTACGGCGACGAGATAAAGGAGCGCTACACCTGGCTCCCCGGCGATTTCGCCGAGGCCGTGCCCCGCTGGCTGACTGAACTCGGCTTTGGCGACTTCAGCACCCGCACCGGCCTCGACGGCAAGACCCGTGAACTGCTCACTGTTATCATCCTCGCCGCCCTCGGCGGAGCGGAGGTCCAGCTCAGGAGCCATGTCGCGGGCGCCCTCAAGACCGGCAGCACCGGGGAGGAGATAGTCTGCGCTCTCGCCCACGCCGGATGCTACATGGGCATACCGCGCCTCTTCAACGCGCTCAACGCCGCGAGAGACCTGCTCGAAGAGAAATGAGTTCCGGCATATCAACATACACCATCCACGGCGGCCCGGGTAACAAGGCCGCCGATTTTTTATTTCCAACTCATGCATAATCCTCCCGGTACGCAGCAAAACTAAAGGCACACTCAATCAAGGAGGATCAGTCAATGACCGCAAAAGAACTTTTGTATGTCGAAGATGCGCTCGGCCACGAGAAGTACTTCCAGCAGAAGTGCACCGAGACCGCCGCCCAGCTCACCGACTCCGACCTCAAGACCTGCGTCGAGCAGATGGCCAGCCGCCACCAGCAGCTCTTTCAGAGCTTTTACGGACTTCTCTAAAGGGGGACACTTCAATGGATGACAAAAACCTCATGGAAAATATCCTTCAGCTCGAAAAGGGTGCGTGCGACCTCTTCGTGCACGGCGCGATAGAGTCGTCTACCTGCAACATCAAACAGGCTTTCAGCTCTGCGCTCGGCGAGTCGCTCAATATGCAGGGCACCATTTACAGCAAGATGGCCTCCAAAGGCTGGTACCCGGCCGACCAGGCTGACCAGAACAAGATCAACGGAGTAAAGCAGAAATTCTCCGCCCAGTAAACCCAAAAAAGCGGAACGCGATATGCGTTCCGCTTTTTAAACGTGAAATAATTGTTGCATTTGCCATTTCAACTATCATATTTATCGAAAAATCAGCACATCGATTATATTTATGTAACAATATTTTAAAATTTACACTTTTTTATATTCCCATAACGAAAATTATATGGTATATTATCTTTACCTCATGTAGGTAAGGATAATTTTTCTAAGGAGGAAAAACAATGAAGAAAGCACTGTCCCTTATCCTTGCTATGCTTATGCTCTTCTCGCTGGCCGCCTGCGGCGGAACCACCGAGAGCGCCGCCCCTGAGAGCACCGCTCCTGAGGCCCCCGAGTCCGAGGCCCCTGAGTCTGAGGCTCCCGAGTCCGAGGCCCCCGAGGCTTCCACCTGGGCCCCCGAGCAGCAGGTAGAGCTGGTCATCCCCTCTGCCGCCGGCGGTTCCACTGACCTGCTCGCCCGCGCTGTTGAGTCCGTGTGGAGCAAGTACTGCGACCAGCCCGTCGTCATCACCAATATGGGCGGCGGCGGCGGCGTCACCGGCGCCATGGCCGTCGTCTCCGCTGAGCCCGACGGTTACACCCTTGAGCTCGGTTACGGCTCCGGCCACGACATGTCCATGGGTTACCTGCAGGAGCTCGATTACAGCCCCGACATGCTCGAGCCCATCTGCTGCCTCTCCGTCCATACTGTCGGCCTGGTCGCCCCCATTGACTCTGAGTTCGACACCGTCGCCGACGTCCTTGAGTGGGCCGAGGCCAACCCCGACACCCCGATCACCGCTTCCGTCTCCACCGCCAACGGCACCGGCGACCTCACCGTTCAGGCCTTTGCCAAGGAGCTCGGCCTCAACATGAGCATCGTCCCGCACGACGGCGGCGGCC
>CAJFRI010000126.1 GCA_904419385.1 Candidatus Heteroscillospira lomanii | reverse complement strand
AGCGCGGCAGGCGCACCACGGAGGAGGCCTCGCAGTACCTGGCGACCCCGTGCGTCTGCGGCGTGTTCAACCCAAAACGGGCCCAGGAGATACTCGAGGAACTGCTCGACGTCTGGTGCCTCGACGAGGACTGATCGGAGGGGCTTATGAGATATCTCATTGCCGGAAACGGCCCTGCCGCCGTGAACGCCGTGCGCGCGATAAGATCACTGGGCGACACGGGCGAGATCGTCATGGTATCACCCGAGGACAACGAGCCATACAGCCGCATAACCGTGCCTGAATATATGGCGGGCGAGATAGACGAGGGCGGCATGCTCTTCGCACCGGGGTTTTACAGCGAATACGGCGTCAGGACGAAACTCGCCCGCTCCGTTGTGAAGCTCTTTCCCGACAAACACATAGCCGTGCTCTCCAGCGGTGAGGAGATAGTATACGACAAGCTCCTGCTTGCCACCGGCGCGAGGCCGTATGTCCCCGACTGGGCGGATATGTCGCTGCGCGGCATGTTCACCCTCTGGAACAAGTCCGACGCCGAGGAGGTAAAGCCCTGTATGGAGCCGGGCGCGAACGCCGTCATAGCCGGCGCGGGACTTGTCGCGTTCCAGGCGGCGAGGGCGCTGAGCTCGTTTGGCATGAAAGTCACGCTCGTGGCGCGCCGGTTCATAATGTCGCGCCAGCTCGACGCGCATGCCGCTGAAATGCTTCGCGCGGCCGCCGAGGAACACGGGGTGCGCATACTTCTGCACACATCGGTGACGCGTCTCCTGAGCGACGGAGGAACCGTCACGGGAGTCGAGCTCTCAAACGGCGAGACGATCGCCTCGCGCTGCGTCCTTGCGTGCATGGGGACGAAGCCGAATCTCGGCATGCTCGACGGGCTGCTCGAGTACGACGGCGGAGTCGACGTCGACGACCACATGCATACGGCCCTGCCGGATGTGTATGCGGCCGGAGATATCGTCCGTGCGCGCATGGCCTCAGGCGGGTGCGCCGTGAGAGCCATATGGCCGAACGCCGTGGCGCAGGGGCGCATAGCGGGGCTGAACATGGCAGGACACCCTGAGCTCTGGGACGGCAGCCGGGCGATGAATTCGATCGAGCTCTTCGGCCTGTCGTTCATATCGGCCGGAGAGACGGAACCGGCCGAGGGCGAGCGGGAGATCATGCTCTCCTGCAAAGAGCGCGACTACCGCAAGATCATCACCGACAGTACGGGAACCGTGCGCGGCGTGACCTTTGCCGGGGCCGTGCGGGAGGCGGGCATATTTGCCGCCAAAGTCGGCATGAGCGCCTCGGGCGGGTTCATGGGCTCGCTGCCGGAGCTGTCTCCGGAGCTTATCCGCGAGTGAAAACATAATAAAGCGGCGCAGGAGCTCCTGCGCCGCTTTTTCTTTATATGTGCCGCGTGTCGGAAACGGAGCCGCAAGGCTCAGTTTCCGCTTTAGCTATCTCGCCGGGTTTGGGATGACTATTTTTTCTATCCTTATCACGCCGCCGCTGATCTCAGCCATGGCCATGCTGATCTCCTGCCCGAACCGGCGCGGGCCGCAGCTGCCGGGATTGAGCCATATGGCGCCGCCGCGCTCTGAGAGCGAGTACCTGTGCGAGTGGCCGTAGACGACGAGATCGACGCCGCCGAGCTCCGCCGGCACATCTTTTTTATTGTGCACCATGTATACCTCGGCGCTGCCGAGCGAGAACCGCGCCGTGGGCGGGATGGCCCCGGCCCATTCCTTGTCGTTGTTTCCGCGTACTATGTAGAGCGGGGCGAAGCTCCTCAGCGCGTCAACTATCTTCTGCGTGTTTATGTCGCCCGCATGGAGTATCACATCCGCTCCGGAGAGCAGCTCTGCGACCTCAGGGCGCAGCAGGCCGTGGGTATCGGATATGACCGCGGCCCTCATTTGCCGCACCTCTCCAGTATGCCGCGGTAGAAGCTGCGCGCGTTGTCGAGGTCCGCCTCGTTCGGGCGGCTCTTGGCTATGCCGCCGACGAGCTTGAACGGGCCGTATGTGGTGCAGCCCCGGCATGAAAACTCCCCGAGCACTTCGCAGCCTTTTTCCCGGGCGATCTCGATGAGCTGCTTTGCGCCCGTGCCCTTCGCGGCGGCGTATGTGTACACGATGAACACCGGCTTGCCTTCTGGCAGATACTGCCGCGCAAACGCGGCCGCGGCGGGGCTGGTCTCAAAGCCGTATATGCCCGAGGCGAGGCCGACAGTGTCAAACCTGCTCAGATCGACGGCCTGCCTCGCCGTGACGTCTATGAGCTCGGTCTCCGGCTCCTCCCGAGCCATTGCCTGAACGACTTTTAGCGTATTGCCTAGGTGGCGGGAATAGTAACATATGGCAGCTTTCATTTTCATGGCCTCCATGCCGCGGTGCGGCTGTATTTTGTCCCATATATCCATTGATTTGAAATAACTGTCTTTATTGAAAAATCCGCCGAATATTTCGCTGAAACACGGCATAACCATGCCCGCCGGCGCCGTTTTCTGCGCTTTGACACCAAGATTTTCGAGCAACTGTATCTGGATAGACAGCAAAATGAGGTCAAAATTTGGAAATCCCGTCATTTTCTGTTCCAAATCCTGACCTCTGTTCACATTAATCGAATGACGATTATAACTTGCGGCTGCCGGCTGGGGCCTCGAATCACAACTCAGCGCAAACGCCTGTGATTTGGAGAGGAGCTGCGCAAAGCTAGTGGGGGCGGCTTTT
>CAJFRI010000125.1 GCA_904419385.1 Candidatus Heteroscillospira lomanii | reverse complement strand
GATCATCTATCTGCTATTCGTCGCCATATCGCTTGCCGGCGCCGGCGGGCCCGCAGGCCTCGCTCTCGCCGCGATCATAACTGTGCCGCTCGCCTATCAGCTGAAGATCAGTCCTCTGAAACTTGCGCCGGCAGCGATCTGGGGCACCTGCGCCGGGCCGTCCAGCCTTAACGTCGTGGGCATACTTGCCTCATCACTCGGAGCTGAGAGCGGCATTGACGTGAATCTCATGGCCATGTTCATAACTTCGTTTGTCGGTGAGTCCATCGTTTTCATCGTATGGTACATAGCCTCCGGCTGGCTCAGAATGGAATCAGTAGAGCAGCTAACCCACGAACAGGCCAAACCTTTTGACCGCTCCAACTGGCTCACGCTCGCCGCCGTGCTCGTGCTTGTGTTCCTCACCTTGGTAATGCAGGTCGACGTCGGCCTCGCCGGATTTGCCTGCTCGTTCATCCTGCTCATTATCCCCGGCGTCATCGACGAGAAAAAGGCCATAACCGGTGTGCCCTGGGGCACTCTGGTGATGATAGGCGGCATGGGAATACTTATCACCATGGTCGAGACTCTCGGAGGCATAGAGCTCATCTCCAACGGCCTCGCCAGTATAATGACTGTAGACACCGCGCCTGCGGTGATGTCGGCCACAGGCAGCGTCATGTCGGCCGTGTCGTCTACCACAGGAGTCGTCATGCCGACTCTGATACCGACGGTGCCGGGCATCATAGAGTCGCTGGGAGGAGGTAACGGGCAGGAGCTCATTTTCGCCATAACAGCCGGAGCGGGGCAGACGGTTATCAGCCCTCTGTCGACAGGCGGAGCCCTGGTCCTCGCGGCGTATGGCAATATCTACAAGCCATCGGAAAAAGAGCGCTCAAAGATGTTCGTAGAGCTCTTCCTCTATGCGATTGCGATGATGATAGTGTTCGCGGTGTTCGGACTCATAGGACTCTATGGCTGGTTCATTTAAAATATCAAGAAAGGCAGGCGGGCACAGGCCCGTCTGCCTTTTTCTGGATATTTATGAGAAAAAAATAACGATTTCACCTTGGCAAGTTCACGCGCGGGTGATATACTCAAAACAGATAAAAATGCGCGGTATGAAGCGCAGAACTAATGAGGAGGACAAGCCAATGCGTGAAGTTGGTATAGTTGGTGTCGGCCATACCAAATTCGGAAAAACAGATCTGCCGTTTCTCGAGCTGCTCGGCTCGGCGGCTCTTGAGGCGCTCGACGATGCCGGTATAACTCCGGGTCCGGGACACGGGGTCGATCAGCTCATCGTCTCGTCCATGGGAGCTTCGATACAAAACCGCATCAGCGGCTCGGCTTCGGCTCTGGTCGACTCGCTCGATCTCTGCCCCGCGATGGCGGAATGCGTTGAGAACGGCCCCGCTTCAGGCGGCAGCGCCGTGAAGCTCGGCTACATGGCTATCGCGAGCGGCATGTGCGACTGCGTGCTCGTTGTCGGCGGTGAAAAGATGGGCAAGGGCAAAGAGGCGACAGATTTCGTCGCGACTATGCTGCATCCCGAGGCCGAATACCCCTATGGGCTCACGCTTACTTCTTTTGCGGCGATGTTTACGAGACTCATAATGGATAAATACGGCGTCACCAGCGAGGATCTCGCCCGTATCGCCGTGAAGAACCACGAGAACGCCTGCCACAATCCTGTGGCGCAGCTGCAAAAGCCGGTCTCCCTTGAGGCCATCACCACCGGCCCGGACAGAGATAAGATAAACCCGATGGTCGCCACGCCTCTGCGCAGGTACGACATATGCCCCATGTCCGACGGCGCTGCCGCTGTCGTCCTCTGTGCTATGGATGTGGCCGACAGGTTTGCCCGCCGCCCCGTGCGCATAGCCGGCATAGGACAGGCGACTGATACCCACTGTGTCGCCAACCGCGCCGTGCCGACGGATCTGCTCGCCGTGCGTCTGGCCGCTCAGAAAGCCTATGAGATGTCCGGCCTCACCGCCGACGACATGGACTGCGCCGAGCTGCACGACGCCTTCCAGATACTCGAGCTGGTCGAGTCCGAAGAAGTCGGCTTCTTCAAACGCGGCGAGGGGCATCTTGCCGTCCGCAGGGGAGAGACCTGCATAGGCGGCCGCATTCCCATCAACACCTCCGGCGGACTCAAGGCCAAAGGCCATCCCCTCGGTGCTACCGGCATCTCCCAGATCATAGAAGTCGTCAAGCAGCTCAGAGGCGAGGCCTCCGGCCGCCAGGTCGAGGGCGCCAAAGCCGGGCTCTGCGTCAATTTCGGCGGCTTCGGCAACAACGTCGTGGCCACCGTGCTCACCAAAGACTGAGGAGGTAACAGAAAATGTTTGGATATCGCTGCAAAAAATGCGGAAAGCTGCATCATCCTGCCCGCCTCGTCTGCGACAAGTGCGGCGGCAGGGAGTTCGCGGAGGAAGTGCTGGATGGAGAGGGCACGCTTCTGACCTATACGAGAGTCTATAATCTGCCCGCCGGCATTGACAAATCCCAGCTCGATTTCGGCATCGTAGAGATGCGCGAGGGCGTGCGCGTGTCGGCCCAGCTCGACGTTAAAGGCGAGGTCGAGACCGGCATGAAGCTCAAAGCCACCGAGGGAGTCGTCCGCGTTATGAACGGAGTGGAGCACAGAGGCTTCATATTCGTCGACGCCGATTGATTATCCGCCTGATTTAATAGCAGCAGCCCCGAAACGCTTACGTTTCGGGGCTGTTTCAATATGCCGCATCACTGGACGTCCAAGGTGTAATTGTCAGT
>CAJFRI010000124.1 GCA_904419385.1 Candidatus Heteroscillospira lomanii | reverse complement strand
AACATTTCCCGGAACATATCCAGACAGTTGTTGCTGGCTGCCCCGTCGGTGCCGATGGCCACATTGATCCCTTCGTCCACAAACCGCTTCACAGGAGCGATGCCGCTGGCAAGCTTTAAGTTGGACGAGGGATTGGTCACAGCGGTCATTCCATGTTTCTTAAAGATCTCAATGTCTCTGTCATCCATATATACGCAGTGGTACCCGCCGCCGCCGTATTCGTACATACCCAGCTTGTCCGTGATCTGAGTGGGCGTCATGCCGTGTCGTTCTATGCACTCCCGCACTTCTTTTTCCGTTTCGGAATTGTGCATAAACACCGGAGACTTCAGTTTCCGGGCCAGATCCGCGATCTGCTCCATCAGCTTCACGGAAGTTGTATACTCCGCATGGAACCCGACCATAAAAGTAGTCAGGCTGCTCATCTCGTTTACAATATGATAATTTTCCTCCATTTGTTCCACTGTACCGCCGAAATCGTTCAGGCCGGATACCTGTACCGTACGGAATCCGCAGTCAGCGGAAGCTTTTGCGTTTACCGGCGGAAAATAATACATATCAAAATTGGAAGTAATACCGCTGGTCAGGTATTCCATGATTCCGAGAATATCCAGATCATATACGATCTGTTCTGTCAGCTGATCCTCCGCGTCAAATGAAAGACTGAACAGGCTGCCTGTCTTGATTGACGCTAGTGTCGGGGCCCAATGTTCTATGAGACTGCGCTCAAGCAAAGCACGCACCTCCCAGAGTTAGTTGCGATTAACCGCGGCGTTTTAAAAATACGCCTCACGGCGTTTTAATTTAGTTAGTTGATACTAACTAAATATAATATAACTCCTCTCATGTACTTTGTCAAGAGGAATTTACCGCAGCTCTCAGTATACAGCATTATTGATTGACGAGCTGCTGAGGCTCCTGTTATAATTATTACAATAAACCACAGGAGGTCAGAGATGGATATAACGCAGCTGTTTGCCCGCAAGCTCGGTTTCGGCGCAATGCGCCTCCCCGGTTCCGACAAGAAGAACATAGACTATCCGCAGGTATGCGATATGGTCGACATGTTTCTGGAGCGCGGGTTCAACTATTTTGATACCGCTTTTGTCTACGCCGGAAGTGAAGATGCACTCCGCAATTGTCTCACCAGCCGGCACAGCCGTGACAGCTATTTGCTTACCGACAAACTTCCTCCCTGGAACCGGCGCAGCTTTGCCGACTACCAGAAAGCCATGGAAACCTCTCTCAAGCGCTGCGGAGTCGACTACTTCGATATCTATCTCATGCACAATATGGGCAAGCCGACCTACCCCCAGGTCCAGGCAGCCGGAGGATTCGATTTTCTCGCAAAAGCCAAGGCCGACGGCAAGGCCAGATATATCGGCTTTTCTTTCCACGACTCGCCCGAATATCTCGAGCAGATACTCTGTGACCACCCGGAGGTCGACATAGTCCAGCTTCAGATAAACTATGCCGACTGGGAAAATCCCGCGATACAGTCGCGCGCGTGCTATGAGGTCGCACGCCGTCACGGCAAACCGATCATAGTTATGGAGCCTGTAAAGGGCGGAGGGCTCGCAAATCTTCCGGAAGGTGCGAGAGCTTATCTCGACGTTCTCGGCAGCGGAAGCAGCGCCGCGTCGTATGCAATACGCTACGCAGCCTCGCTCGAAGGAGTCGCAGCCGTTCTGAGCGGCATGTCTGATCTCGACCAGGTGCGTGACAACACTGCCTATATGGCCGATTTCAAGCCCCTCACCGCGCTTGAATACGAGGCAATCGAAAAAGTACGTGAATATCTGTCGCGCAGCGGCGAGATCGCATGCACCAACTGCCGCTACTGTGTCGATACCTGTCCGAAGCATATCCCCATCCCCAATCTTTTCAGCCTGTATAACGGCGTCAAGCAGCACGGCAAAGCAAACTTCCCCGCCATGCTGTATGAGCGCGCTACTCTCGGCCACGGCATGGCCGGTGACTGTATAGGCTGCGGAGCCTGCGAGTCACACTGTCCTCAGCATCTGTCCATCCGCGAGGACCTCAAGCTCGTCGCCAAGACTTTTGAATAAGAGGTGCAACATGAAAAAAGCGATCACCATCACCATATCGATCATCGCACTCTGTCTCGTTGCTGCATGCTCAGGCGATGAACCTGCCGTCGAGAGAATGTACATCGAACCCGCTCAGCTCACCGACGAGGAACAAGACATCGCCGAGCTTCTCGGCCTTAACTCCGACTATCTTATTTATGATTTTGTGCTTGACGGCACGGCGCAGAGCATACAATTCAACACCTACGAGCTTGAAAACGGCGAGTGGGCTCGAAAGACCGGCGGAGGCGGACAGGCTTTTTCCGACGGAAGCGGACGCATAGCTCTCGAATTTGATCGGTTGCCGGACGGGCTGCGCATCGCTCTCCAGAGCGAGAACAGCGGCGGCTCCACAACTTATTCCGGCGACGGCATCGACGACGATGGCATGGGTTCCGCCACGTCCACGCTCGCCGACAGGTCAGACATCGCATACGAGCAGGAAATACCGCTCGTAATCCAGATAATCACCTCGAAAAATGAAATACGCTCGTACGATGTGAGCTACTTTGAACATCCCGAGGAATACACAGAATACGAGCACGTCTACGCTGTGACCGTGCGGTTCAGCCAGAAAACAGTCTCCGAACTGTCGGAATTTTAATATGAAAGCAGCGCTTCCATTTTGGAGGCGCTGCTTATGCTTTTTATTTCATTATTATATTTCACGTTTCAT
>CAJFRI010000123.1 GCA_904419385.1 Candidatus Heteroscillospira lomanii | reverse complement strand
TCTTCGCGGCGCACTATCTCCAGCGCCTGGGCGCCGGTGTAAGCCTCGAGCACCTCATATCCCTCGGCTGTGAGGTATATCCTCAGCGCCGAGACTATATCTTTTTCATCGTCGCAGACAAGCACTTTGAGCATCGATCTCTCCTCCTTGAACACATTGTATCCCACCGCCGCTTTAAGATAAAAGAGGCCGGAATATTAAAAATTTTTTAAGACGTGAGAAAGAGCCTCCGCATGTGCGGAGGCTCTCTGTTTTGTGCGCCTATTTATCGACGCTGCGGGCAAAGCTCACGCCGTCTTTGTGCAGATACACATCCAGCTTCACCCTGTCGGCCCTGATGTAGCTCTGCGTGTACTCAAATGTGGCGCCGCCCTCGGTCTTTGTGCGGCGCTGGGCAAAGAACGCGCAGCTCCCCGCCTTGCAGCCGAGCAGCTCGGCCTCCTTGCGACCGAGGATGACGGCCTCATACGAGTCGACCGCCTCCGCCGGCACTATGCCGACACCGTAGAGCAGGCTGTAAAAGCTGTGCGTCTCCAGGAGCTCGCGGGTGAGATTCGGGTAGATGAAGTGCGGATAATACGAAGTCTCGAGGATGAGCGGCTCGCCGTTCACCTTTCTTATGCGGGTAAAGCGGTACACCCTGGCGTCGCCCGCTCCGAGCTCGAGCATCTTCACGATGTCTGGCGTCGGGTCGATGATCTCAAAGTCCATGAGTGTGGACGACGGGGTGAGCCCCATCGCGGTGATCTCAGACGTGAACGAGTAGACATTTTCGGTCCGGCGGCGCATCTTGGGCTCGGCCACAAAGGTGCCCCTGCCCTGCTTGCGCACGACCAGCCCCTCCGACTCGAGCGTACCTATCGCCTGGCGCACCGTGCTGCGGCTTATGTCGAAAGTCTTGCACAACTCCGCCTCCGACGGCAGCAGGTCGCCGGCGGCCAGTGTGCCCGCTGATATATTCCGCTTTACTATCCCGACGAGCTGGGAGTATAGCGGGATGTCGCTGTCCTGCGACAGTTTATTGAAAAGTATCGGGTTTTTATCCATCATACACGCTCCAACAACAGCAAGAAACTACTCTTTTAGGTTTATTATTATAAACAATTTCCCACCGGTATGCAAGAGCCAAAGCTCAGCGGCCCGCAAAGCGGCCGCGCGTCTCATGCGCGATGACTCCGGATAGCGCCAGAAGCGCAATTATATTCGGCACGGCCATGAGCGCGTTGAAGATATCCGCGATGGTCCACACTGCCTTGACGGTGAGGTAGGGGCCGACGAACACGGCCGTGATGTACAGCCAGCGGAAGGCCTTGACCACGGACATCTTTCCGTTCGTGAGATACTCTATGCAGCGCTCGGAGTAGTAGTCCCAGCCCAGAATGGTGGTGAAGGCGAAGAACACGAGGCATATCATGAGCAGGAAGGAGCCGACCTGCGCGGGGAAGGGCAGGCAGTTCTGGAAGGCGTACATGGTGACCTCGGCGCCCTCGAGCCCCAGCTCTGGCTGCCACGCGCCGGAGATGACTATGGACAGGCCCGTCATTGTGCAGACGATGATGGTGTCGATAAATGTGCCGGTCATGGTTACGAGGCCCTGGCGGACGGGGTCTTTGGTTCTGGCCGCGGCGGCGGCGATGGGCGCGGAGCCGAGGCCCGCCTCGTTCGAGAAGACGCCGCGCGCGACGCCGAGCTGTATGGCAGTCTTCACCGTCACGCCGACTATGCCGCCGGCCACAGCCTTGGGGGCGAAGGCCCCCACCACTATCTGGTAGAACGCGCCCGGTATGGCGTCCACATTGCATATGAGTATCAGCAGGCCGCAGAGCACATAAAGGACGGCCATGAACGGCACTATGACCTCGGACACCTTGGCGATGCGCTTTATGCCGCCGATGATGACCAGCGCGGCGCAGAGCGTGACCAGCAGTCCGGCTATGACGGTGGTGTAGGTGATGCCTGTTTCGTTGGCGGTGCCTTTGGCTAGGACGAACAGGAGGCCGTTTTTGTTCGGGTCGAAGAAGTTCTGGGCCGCGGTGGTGATGCCGTTAATCTGCGTGATGGTGCCTATGCCGAGCAGGCCCGCGAGGGTACCGAACACGGCGAAGAGCCTGGCGAGCCACTTCCAGTTGGATATGCCGAGGCAGCGGCGCTCGCCCATGCCGCGCTCTATGTAGTAGAACGGGCCGCCGAGGACGTGCCCGTCCTCAGCCACGCTGCGGTATTTGATGGCCAGCAGGCCCTCGGCGTATTTGGTGGCCATGCCGAAGAAGGCGGCGACCTCCATCCAGAACAGTGCGCCGGGCCCGCCCGCGCAGATTGCGGAGGCGACGCCGACTATGTTGCCGGTGCCTATGGTGGCCGACAGCGCCGTGCACAGCGCGCCGAATGAGGTGACCTCGCCGTGTCCCTCATCTTCGTTCTTCACCATAAATCGGAGTGCCTTGCCCAGATGCCGCACCTGCACGAACCTCGTCCTCATCGTGAGCCACACGCCGCACGAGATGATGAGCACGATGAGCGGCACTCCCCACACGGCGTCGTCCACGGCTTTGAGCCACTGAGTGAATGCTTCCATTTCTTTCTCCCTTTCCTCAGCCCCGGAGAACAGAAAAAGGCGGCCTTCCGGCCGCCTCAGTCAAGCAAAAAACATGCCCGCAGCAGCGGCGGGCACATGTAACTCTGTCCTTTTGCCTGAGAGATTTGCACCTTCGGCACCCGCGCTTCAACGGGATTCTCCAGAGCGATGTCCGCCCAAGCGCCGGACGGCTCCGCCGCCCGAGCAAGGGTTTCTTCCATCAAATTCTATACGTATATTTTACATAAACGGCGCGCGTTTTGCAAGGCAGTACTTGCTTTTCGGGCGAATTTCGCCCATATCCATGAAGTTTGCACTGATTTCGAGCCGCTTTTTGTGTGTATTATGCGGATTTTTGTCCGTTATTCGCGCACATCAGCCCGCAAATATGGCAAATATACGCGAGACGAACTCAGCTATGGCCTTGAAGAACGACACTATTGCATCCCAAAAAGACACGGCTTTCTCCTTGAGCTCCCCCATGTCGGCAAGCTTGTCCTTT
>CAJFRI010000122.1 GCA_904419385.1 Candidatus Heteroscillospira lomanii | reverse complement strand
GCTCGGGGATGTAGCCTATGGTCTTTTCAAGAAAATCGATGTGTGTGATATCGTCGAGATTTATCGTGGCTCCGAGCTTTGCGGCGAGGGCAAAATCCTCGGCCGGGGTGTCGTTTGAGGAAAACATGATCTCGTCGCCCACTATCCCGCAGCGCTCGCAGAGCATGAGCTCGGTGAGCGAGGAGCAGTCCATGCCGCAGCCTTCCTCGCGGAGGATCTTCATTATGGTCGGGTTCGGCGTGGCCTTGACGGCGAAAAACTCTTTATATCCCTTGTTCCACGAAAATGCCTTGAGCAGCCTGCGGGCGTTCTCGCGTATGCCTTTCTCGTCATAAAGGTGATATGGCGTGGGGAACTGCTTTGAAAACTCCTGGAGCTGCGCCAGTGTCACGAACGGTCTTTTCTTTGTGCTCATCTGATAAGATCTTCCTTTCGCTCCCGCTCCTGCGGGTCTATGCTGTTGAACAGCAGGCGGATGGTCGTTCCCTCTCCGGCCACGCTGTCGAGCTCAACGCGCGCCTTGTGAAAGGCGGCGCCGTTTTTTACTATGCTGAGTCCGAGCCCAGTGCCGCCGGTGGCCTTAGAGTGGCTCTTGTCCACGCGGTAGAACCGCTCGAACACCCGCTCCTGGTGCTCCGGCGGGATGCCGACTCCGGTGTCGCTCACCGTCAGCACGATCTGCCCTCCGCGGCGGACAACGCTCATCTCCACGCTTCCGCCCGGCTTGTTGTATTTTATGGCGTTATCACAGAGATTATAGACCATCTCATCGATAAGGCCGCGGTTGCCGAGTATCATGCCGTCGTCCCCGGTGACAGAGACGGCGACGTCATGCGCCCTGGCCTTGCCGCGCAGGCGCTCGGCCACATCGAGGACTATCGGCCGCAGGCTCAGCTCCTCGAGCTGGAGAGCGGGCGCACCCTCGTCAAGACGCGACAGGCGCATTATATCGTCTGTCAGAGATATGAGGCGCTGGGCCTCGTCATATATCTTTGCGGCTATCCAGCCGACGTCGTCCGGCCTCGCCATGCCCTCTTTGAGCAGCTCGGCATATCCGGAGATGGATGTGAGCGGCGTCTTGAGCTCGTGCGAGACGTTGGCCGAAAACTCGCGGCGCATTTTTTCCGCCGCCTGCCGCTCGGTGATGTCCCTGAGGAATACGACCGCCCCGCGTATCACTTTTTCGACCATGACCGGGTTGACGCTAAGCTCTATGACCTCGCCGCCTGATTCGAGTACGTCGCCCGTCGGCTTGCCGCCCATGGCGGCGTTTACCGCGGCCTGGAGGGGCAGCGAATGGTTGGCGGCAAAGATATGCTTGCCGAGCATCCCGTCCTGGCGCACGCCGAGAAGACGGCAGGCGCTGTCGTTCATCATCATGATTATGCCGCGCCTGTCGAGCAGCACCAGCCCCTCGCTCATATTGGCGACGACCAGGCTGAGGTTGCGCTCTTTCTCCTCCAGCTCATCGGACGAGGTCTGAAGGAGGCTGTTCTGCGCATCGATGCGCCGCCTGAGGTGCGACAGTTCGACGTATTCGTTGTCGCCGTTCTGCAACGGGCTGATTATCCTGCCCGCGAGCAGCTGCGCCGCGACGACAGCCGCGGCCGAGATGATGACCACCGCCAAAATGACATAGGCCGCCGCAACTTCTCCGGACTGCGTCCGTCCTGCGATGAGCACTCCGGCAAAAGCTGCGCACACCGTACAGAACGCTGCGAGCAGCGACATGTATCTGATTATACGGCTGCGCATGTTCATGCTATCTTATACCCCACGCCGCGCACCGTCTCGATGATGGCGCCGGTGTCGCCGAGCTTCTGCCTCAGGCTGCGGACATGCACGTCGACCGTGCGGGTCTCGACATCGCAGCCTATGCCCCACACTATGTCCAGCAGCTTGTCGCGGCTCATCACCCTGCCGCGGTTCTCCATCAGGCAGAGCAGAAGTTCAAACTCTTTGAAAGTGAGGTTTATCTCCCTGCCCCCCGCGGTGGCGACACGTCTGTCGCCGTAAATGACGAGGTCGCCCGCCGACAGCGGCGCGCCCGCCTTGTCTTCAGGCACGCGGCGCAGCACTGCGCGTATGCGCGCGAGCAGCTCCATCATGCCGAAAGGCTTTGTGATATAGTCGTCGGCTCCGGCGTCGAGCGCCGTGACCTTGTCGAACTCAGACCCGAGAGCCGTCACCATGATGACGGGGATCCTGTCGGACGACGAATTGGCGCGTATCTTCCTCAGAACGCTCAGCCCGTCGTCGCCGGGCAGCATGACGTCGAGCAGAATGAGCTCGGCCTGCCCCGGCTTGAATGCGGAGAAAAAACTGTGCCCGTCGGGATAACCCTCGGCCTCATAGCCCGAGTTTTTGAGAGCGTACAGCACCAGGTCGCGTATGCTGTTGTCGTCTTCGATGAAATATATCATGTTTCTCCCTCTGGCCGTGTTATACTGTCATATACTGCCACACGATAATAATAGCACGGCGTTTTTTGACGGTCAAATATATTTTGCTCAGCCGGGCCGTATATGCGTCCGAAATGGAAATATTATAAAATTTCTGTTGTGAAAACGCCTCTATGTATTTTATAATATGTGTATATGATACAGGTCAGGAGGTGTTGATATGCCGAAGAAAACGACGGCTGCGCCTGTGAGGACTCAGCAGAGGCTGAACGATTTCCACGCCGGGACAAGCACAGAGGCATACAGGGCTCTCGGCTGCCACTATATTGAGAAGTTCGGCAAATTCCGCTTTATGGTCTGGGCTCCCAACGCCCGCGCCGTGAGTGTGATAGGCGACTTCAACTCGTGGGACGAGAGCGCCAACCCATGCGAGCGCCTGCCGGACGGAGTGTGGCGGACATATATCCCGGGCCTGAAGGACGGCGACATCTACAAATTTGCCGTCACAAGGGCCGATGGGACCGTTGTGCACAAGGCCGACCCATTCGCCTTCCACAGCGAGACCGGCCCGCGCACCGGTTCGAGAGTGTGGTCGCTGGACGGCTTCGGCTGGCACGACGCGGCATACCGCCGCAATGCGCGAAAGCGCGACATGCGCCACTCGGCCATGAACATCTACGAGGTGCACATCGGCTC
>CAJFRI010000121.1 GCA_904419385.1 Candidatus Heteroscillospira lomanii | reverse complement strand
CCCGCTTTTAAATTTTTTACTCGGCGGGCTCAAACTCGTCCTTGCCGACGGAGCAGAGGGGGCAGACCCAATCCTCGGGCACATCGGCCCAGGCGGTGCCGGGGGCGACGCCGTTGTCGGGATCGCCGGCAGCCTCGTCATAGATATAACCGCAGACAGTGCAAACGTATTTCATTGTAAGATTCCTCCTGATCAAAATTTATAAGGCGTCAGACCCGCTCGAAATCGGCGGCTCCGTGCTTGCAGATTGGGCACACGAAGTCGGGCGGCAGCTCCTCCCCTTCGTATACATAGCCGCAGATGCGGCAGCGCCAGCCGCCGGACTTGGCCTGCTGCGGCCCGGGCTTGATATTGCTGTGGTAATAGGCATAAGTCGCGGGTTCGGCCCCGCCGAAATCGCCCCCGCCGGTCATATCCGCGAGGAACATGGTGTGCGTGCCGAGGTCGACCGTCTGGAACACTTTGGCGGACACGAATCCGCAGCATCCTTCCGTCACGGCGAGGATGCCGTTTTCACAGCGGACCGTCTTGTCAAATCCGGCGAACTTGTCTGTGTCGCGGCCGCTGGCAAAGCCGAAACGCTTGAACAGCTGGAAATCAGCCTCCTGCGAGATGATAGACACATTGAAGCAGCCTGTGCGCATTATGAGGTCGTGCGTGTAGTTGCCCTTGTTCACAGCGGCGGATACCCTGGGCGGCTGGCCCGTCACCTGCATAAAGGTGTTTATGATGCAGCCGTTATCCCGGCCGTTTTCATTCGCCGTGAGCACATAGAGCCCATACCCGATCTTGCGGAGTATTTTTTCATCCACCTGTCCTCACTCCTTTCAGCTTCCACTATTATACAGCATCCTCGCCGCTTGTCCAACACATTTGCCGCAAAAAGCCAAAATTTTTTTCGCCGGCCCGCCGCGATTGACAACCCCCGCGCTGATGGTGTATCATTTTGATAATAAATATAGATGTAAAGGATGACGGCCCATGGCAGATAAACAGCTCGTGCTCGTGCTCGATTTCGGCGGGCAGTATAACCAGCTCATCGCGCGCAGAGTGCGTGAATGCGGCGTGTACTGCGAGGTCAAGCCCTGCACGACCCCTCTCGAGAAGATAAAAGAACTCGGCCCCATAGGCATCATATTCACAGGCGGCCCCGCCAGCGTCTATGCGCCCGGCTCGCCCGATGTCGACAGCGGCATATTCTCCCTCGGCGTACCCATCCTCGGCATTTGCTACGGCTGCCAGCTCATCGCCAAGCATCTCGGCGGACGTGTCGTCGCCGCCACTGAAGACTCCGCCCGAGAGTACGGCAAGACCGAGACCTCTTTCGACACCTCCTGCCGCCTCTTCCGCGGCCTGCCGGAGCAGGGCATCACCTGGATGAGCCATGGCGACTACATGGAGAAAGTGCCCGACGGCTTCGCCCTCGCGGCGCGCTCCGCGGCCTGCCCAACCGTCGCCATCTGTGACGAGAGCCGCGGGATCTACGGCGTGCAGTTCCACCCCGAGGTGAACCACACCGAACACGGCACCGATATGATACACAACTTCCTCTATGAGGCCTGCGGTGCGCGCGGCGACTGGACCATGGGCGACTACAAGAACATCGCGATAAATGCCATCCGCGAGAAGGTCGGCAGCGGCAAGGTGCTGCTCGCGCTCTCCGGCGGAGTCGACTCCTCCGTCGCCGCCGCGCTGGTGGCCGAGGCCGTCGGCAGCCAGCTCACCTGCGTCTTCGTCGACCACGGCCTGATGCGCCTCAACGAGGGCGACGAGGTCGAGGCGGCATTTGCCAAATGGGACATAAACTTTGTCCGCGCCGACGCCGAGGAGCTCTTCCTCTCCAAGCTCGCCGGCGTGAGCGACCCCGAGCGCAAGCGCAAGATCATCGGCGAAGAGTTCATCCGCGTGTTCGAGGCCGAGGCCAAAAAGATCGGCAAGGTCGATTTCCTCGTCCAGGGCACCATCTATCCCGACGTCATCGAGTCCGGCGCCGGCAACGCCGCCGTGATAAAAAGCCATCACAATGTCGGCGGCCTGCCAGACTATGTTGATTTCAAGGAGATCATCGAGCCGCTGCGCATGCTGTTCAAAGACGAAGTGCGCCAGCTCGGCCGCGAGCTCGGCCTGCCGGAATACCTGGTCATGCGCCAGCCCTTCCCCGGTCCCGGCCTTGCCATCCGCGTCATAGGCGAGATAACCAAGGACAAGCTCGACACCCTGCGCCTGGCCGATTTCATCTTCCGCGACGAGATCGCCAAGGCCGGCCTCGAGGGCTCCATGAGCCAGTACTTTGCCGTGCTCACCAACATGCGCTCCGTCGGCGTCATGGGCGACGGGCGCACCTATGACTACACGCTCGCCCTCCGCTCGGTCACGACCAGCGACTTTATGACCGCCGACTGGACCAGGATCCCCTACGATGTGCTCGACCGCGTCTCTGTCCGCATCGTCAACGAGGTGCCCCACATCAACCGCATAGTCTATGACATCACGAGCAAGCCGCCGGCCACGATCGAGTGGGAATGATTTCAGAGGCCCGGAAAAGCCCGTAAACACTGGACTTTTCGAGGCTTGATGCCCTCTGTGGCAACGATTTGGCAACAGTTTTCATTATTCCAAAGAGAAAGAGCTACCTGATTTGTGAAAGTCAGGTAGCTCTTTTCGTTTTACTTCTCTTTGCCAGGCTGCTTTTTCAATTCTTCTACCAGCATATCACTCAGTTCCTGGGATGGGACAACCTTGTGCCAGTGACCCGTGGTATCAAACTCCGGGTAGCGATAACGCCAGCGGTCGTAGTCCTCTTTGCTGATCTCCCCCGACTTCAGCTTGGCTGCCTGTTCTCCCCAGGCACAGAGCATCTCATGGAGCCTTGCTGCGTCCTTGCCCTGGAACACATCCACCCGAAGATGTATTTCTCCATCACACTCGCAGATTTTTAGGCCGTAGCGGTCCTCCAGAGTAAAGAGTGTGTGCATAAGGCCCACATAGGAGTCTATATCTGGTACAGCCAGGGCATGGGGAGAGACCTCCAATATCTGTGCCAGCGCGGCAGTCAGGTCTGCTTTGGGCGTCCGCGACCCGTTCTCGTATTGAGCAAGGCGCACATCAGCGGACTTCTCCGGGAAGCCCAGCGCCATACCGAGATATTTCTGTGTCATGCCCCGCAGGGTGCGGAAAAAGTGAATGCGCTCTCCAATCGCCATAACGGCCAACTCCCATCTGGATTCTTGATAAATTCAGCATAGCAGAAAT
>CAJFRI010000120.1 GCA_904419385.1 Candidatus Heteroscillospira lomanii | reverse complement strand
TTCTCAGACTTTGAGTTCCTTGAAGAATTTCACAAGGCCGGCGGCCTCATTGGGGGCGACTATGATGTTCCAGCCGGGCAGGCGCTCCTCTATCTCGCCCTTGAGGACGGCGACCTTGCCGGGGATGACGAGGTTGCGGTTTTTGATCTTGTTCTCGATATCGAACTGCTTGAAGAATTTCTCGATAGACCCTGCGCTGAGCTTGCCGGCCGCCCATGCCGTGAGGACAGAGTAGCCGCCGGCGTCGCTGATGAGCAGGTTCATCGGCACGCCGGAACGCTCGAGCTCGCCGCTCACGACGAAGTAGGTCAGAGCGAAGTCGACCGTTGTGACGCAGATGGAGTTCTCGTCGGCGCCGTTGAGCGGATATATGCCCGGCTCGACCTTCATCGGTTTCTGCGGGTCGGTGAAAATGTTCTGGCGCAGGCCGTAGAGCGCGAGCGCCTGGGCATAGCTCATGTTCTCCATGACTATGATGGAGCCGTATTTGAGGATGAAGAGCGAGGCCAGGGCCGTCTGCATGTCGGCATCGCCCGGGGCGAGCTTGCCGACATTGACTATCGAGGGATAGCCGAAGGCGCGGTCTTTATCCTTGAGGGCGGCGCGGCGGATCTGCACGGCGGAGGCGAACGCATCTTTCACGGATGCAGTGCCGACGTCGAGCACAAGGTTTTTGTTGCCGAGCTTCTCGAGCGCCTCGACGGTATCGTGCAGCTTGTCGAGATCAGCGGCGGTCACGCCGAGGACGACGCCGAATTCAGCGGCGAGCTTGCTCATCTCAGCATAGTTGTCCTCATTCGCACCGTTGAGCAGGGGCTTTCCGGCGGCGCAGATCTCAAGAGCGGCGCGTGCGGCATCGACATCGGAGCATTCGAGCACAAGCGTGCGGCCTGTGGCGGCGGCTTTTTTCACAAGCTCGGCGTATGCATCCTTGTCGCCGTCGTAGACACAGTTGAGCAGCTCGACATACTCGCGCTCGCCTATGCGCTCATAATCTATCTTTTCGATCTCAGGCATCTTCTCGTCGAAGCACTTCGCGCACACGGACACCGCAAACAGACTGCGGGAGACAAAGGTCTTGTCGTGGCGGTAGAGCACGGTCTCGCCGCCGAGAGTATGTCCTTCGCCGAGCTTTATGCTCTTCATGGGAGGCGCAGTCGCCTCGCTGAGGGTGGCCAGTGCATCAGCCGACAGGTGCGGGCACTTTTCTATCGGTACGCTGCCCTGCGCCGCTTTCATGGCGAACGCCATGCACGTCGGGTTGCCGCACTCCTTGCAGTTGGTCTTGGGAGTGAGCTTGAATATATCCAGTCCTTTGAGAGCCATTTTGCTAAACCTCCTACCTTACATCAGTTCGCCGATGAACTTCGATACGGCCGCGACGGACTCGGGGTGCCTCAGGATCACGGCGTTGGAGCCGGAGGCGAGGCAGGCCGCCGCTGTGGCTATCTCCATGGTCACGCCGCGCCTCTCAGTCGGGCCCCACTCGGGCATATCTTCCTCGGAGATCATGGCCTCTTTGACGTTCCAGGCGTCATCGGCCACGGGGGTGATTATCGGGCTCTGGAGCATGGCGTCGTTCTGAGAAAGGGCGGCGCCGCGCACGCGGTCCATGGTGGAGGCGACGTACTCGAACCCGTAACCGGCCGCGGCGGAACCGACGTTCATGACAACATTGTCGGTGCTGAGGCCCATCTGGCTGATGAGCACGTTGAGCTGCTTGGCGAGGTTTATATCGACGGACGACTCCGCGCCGACTTTCTGCCCGTAGGCAAGTCCGGCGGAGGCGGCGACCGTCTTATAGTTCTCCTCGCACGCGGACATGACGAGGATGTTTTTGCCCTGGAGCGCGTCGGAGATCTTCTCAAAGAGCTTTGCGTCCTTATCATGGTTCTTGCAGCCGATGACGGCGATGGGCATATCCACGGCATCCGCCGCGGCCTTGCACATCTCAACGCACTCATCGACAGACCTGTCCTCACCGTTGGGGTCGGCGCACTCGAGGTTTATGGCGATGAAGTCGGCACCGGGCATGGCGGCGGCCTTTTTAGCGAGATCGGCTATGGTCTCGGCGCCGGCGTAGTAGTCGGCAAGGCCGGGCATGGCTTTTTCAAATCCTGGCTCAGCTATCTCCACGCCTATGCGAGGCCGGTTCTCGATGGGCGCGTCGAAAGTATAGAGCGGCATGACATTTTCTCCGCCGAGGGTGACTGCCCGCTCGCCAGTGCCTATGGTGACGGGTGTGACTGCTGCGGAGAACTTCTGGGGATTACGCTTGAATGGCATTGTGTTATCCTCCTGATCGTTCATTTATAATATATCGGATGTGCTTAGAACAGCGGATCCATTCCGAGCACCGGGTGCCCCTTTTCCGCGAGGAAGGTCATGAGTTCCTCGACGTCTTCGGTTATCGTCTCGTCGCCTATCATATCGACGAAATCGTCTATATCGTAGAGTTCCTTTGCCGTTGCATTGAGCCTGTCGCGCACGGTCTCCTTGAGGGCCTTCGGCATCCACACGATGCGCGCGACGCCGCCCTCGGCCTTCATGAATTTCTTGGAGGCGATGAAGTGCTTGCCGTGGCCCATGAATCCCGGGGTCTGCACACCGCCGCCCGTCATCGAGGCCATCTCGGAGAAGGTCATTCCGAGCGGAGTCATGCCCGCATGTTCGCGGTTGGTGATGACGACGCCGTTGGAGGCCGGCTCTATGCCGCAGATGCACTCAAAGCAGCCGCAGGACGTCATCGGGTCCTCCATTATAGAGTAGAGCGTGACGTGCTCGAGCGCGCCGTGAGAGTATTTGTTCACGGCCTCGTCGACATCCTCATAAGCTCCGGTGCGCTCGTCATAGCAGTTGTGCTTTGTGACTATCTGGCAGGGGCCGTTGGGATCGAGCTCGTTCGTCGCCTTGGCGTCGAGCCACGACACGGCGCCGCAGAGGCCGAGGCGCTCCGGGGTGACTATGCAGACATGGGACGGAGAGAAGCTCTGGCAGAGTATGCAGGTGTAGAACACGTCGACGTTCTCATCGGTGAGAGACTTGAGGCGCTCGTCGCGGTGGTCGTACACCTCGTTGGCCATGGCGCGTATCTCCTTGTTCTTCTCTGGGATGGTGCAGATCTTCACCTGGCATTTGTCGACAACGGCCTCAAACTCGGACTTGAGCTTTGCATACAGCACCTCGCCGAAATGCCTCGCGCGGAATCCCGCCTCGAACGCCGACTTTCCGACGCGTATGCGTATCATGTCGCGCTGGCCTGTGTGGTA
>CAJFRI010000119.1 GCA_904419385.1 Candidatus Heteroscillospira lomanii | reverse complement strand
ACTATGCGGAAGTGCGCGTTATCCGGGCAGTCGAACCCGCTGCCGGGGATGATGAGCACATGCTTGGCATGCAGGAAGTCGAGGGCGAACTGCTTGTCGCTCGTGATGTTGAACTTTTCCTTGTCGAGCTTTGGGAAAAGATAGAAAGCGGCGCGGTTTTTGACATAGCTTATGCCGTCGATCTTGTCGAGCTCGCGGCACACAGCCTCGCGCTGCTCATACAGACGGCCGCCGGGCACGAGCATAGCTCTTGTACTATACGGGTCCGAGAGGGCGGCAGGGATGACAAGCTGGGTCAGCGCGTTGCCGCACAGGCGCATGGCCGCGAGGGCGAGCACGCCTCCCATGAGGTCCTTGGCGTTCTGTGAGTTGCTCACGACCATCCAGCCGCAGCGGAATCCGCAGATGATATGCGACTTCGACAGGCCGTTCATGGTGACCACAGTGAGATCAGGCGCGAGCGAAGCCGTCGGATAATGGACAAGGCCGTCCATCACGAGGCGGTCGTATATCTCATCGGAGAACACGAGCAGGCCGTTCTGCCTTGCGATCTCCAGCATATCTAGCAGCAGCTCCTTTGGGTGGGGTTATTGGGGTTTATGATGACGAGGGCGCGGGTCCTGTCGGTGATCTTGCTCCTGATGTCGTCGAGGTCGGGCATCCACTCGTTTTCCTCGTCGCACTTGTAGAAAACAGGCTGTCCGCCGGCCATGTACACACAGTTTGACCACAGCGAATAGTTGGGCTGGGGGATGAGCACTTCGTCTCCGTTGTTTATGGCGGCGGTCATGACCATCTGCACCAGCTCGCTGACTCCGTTGCCTATGAATATATCGTCCAGGCCGATGTTTTCGATCCCTCTGCTCTTGTGGTATGCGAGGATGGCCTCGCGCGCCTCGGGCATTCCGCGCACGTCGCAGTATGCGACGGCTTTGTCTGCGTTCTCGAGCAGCGCCAGGCGCACACTCTCCGGCATCTCAAAGCCGAACACGGCCGGGTTGCCGGTATTGAGGCGGAGGACGTCTATCCCCTCGCGCTGCATGCGGAGGGCTTCCTGGTAGATCGGCCCTCGTATGTCCGAGTGGACCATCGAGATCCTCTTTGATCTTTCGAATTGTTTCATCGGTGAACGACTCCTTTATGTGTTTCTGCCGTCAGGCAACTCCGAAAACGCGGGCCGAGATGGAGAAATAGACCAGCAGGGCGACCACGTCGACAAGTGTGGAGATCATGGGCGAGGCCATGAGCGCCGGGTCGAGATGACAGAGCTTTGCAAATATTGGCAGCATGCTGCCGAGGGCTTTGGCAAGGATGATGGTGAAAAACAGCGCCACGCAGGTGACCGCCGCGACGAGTTCCTCGCCGGGATACATGATTATGATACGGAAATAGTTCAGTACAGCGAGGATGACGCCGCATACCGCCGCGACGCGGACTTCCTTCCAGACTATCTGGAGCACATCGCTCGGCTCTAGTTCGCCGACCGCCATACCGCGGATTATGAGCGTCGCCGCCTGGGAGCCGGCGTTTCCACCCGTACCTGTGAGCATGGGCATGAGCGTCACCAGCAGCGGGACGTGCACATATACGTTTTCATACATGCCGAGGATGAGCCCGCTGAGCGTGCTCGAGAACATGAGGACTATCAGCCACGGTATGCGTTTTTTGACGAAAGAGAAAACGCCGGTCTTGAGGTACGGCTTCTCCGAGGGGAGTATGGCCGCCATCTTCTCGAAGTCCTCCGTGGCCTCCTGCTCCATGACGTCGATGACGTCGTCGACCGTGACGATGCCGACCAGGCGGCCCTCGTTGTCGACTACCGGCATGGCGAGCAGGTCGTAGTCGGAGAACATCTCCGAAACTTCCTCCTGGTCGTCGGTCGTGTGGACGAAGATGACGTTGGTGTCCATTATATCGGATATCGTCTCATCATCTTTGGAGAGCAGCAGGTCCTTGACCGTGACGACGCCCTCGAGGCGGCGGTCGGCCGAGGTGACATAGCAGATGTATATGGTCTCCTTGTCCTCGCCTATACGCCTGATGCGCGCGATGGACTCGCGCACATTCATGTATTTTTTGAGGTCGATAAACTCGGCCGTCATTATGCTGCCGGCTGAGTTCTCCGGATATTTGAGGTATTGGTTGATCAGATTGCGCGTCTCCGGCGTCGCCGTGCGCATGACGCGCTTGACGACGTTGGCCGGGAGCTCTTCCATCATGTCGACGGCATCGTCGACATACAGCTCCTCGACTATGTTCCCGAGCTCGGCGTCGCTTATGGCGTTTATGATGTGCTCCTGGTCCTCGACGTCGAGGTTGGCAAAAACTTCCGCCGCCTGGGCCTTTGGGAGGAGGCGGAACACGAGCGCCATATTTGTGTCGTCAAGCTCGGTGAGAAACTCGGAGATATCAAACTCGTTCATATCCTCGAGCATCTTCTGGAGCTCTTTCAGGTTGCGGCTGTCAAGGAGCTCGAACAGCTTGTCGCGCAGCGCCTCGTAGTCCTGATTGTCCACTGCCTCACCCCTCTCTTATGTCTCTAAAAGGTATCAGATCCCCAGATACTCTCTCTGGCCGTCTGTGAGCGTATCTATAGACACGCCGAGCGTCTCGAGCTTTGTGAATGCGACCGCCCTGTCAATCTCGCGCGGGACGGGGATGACTCCCGGCTCGAGATGACGGTTCTTTGAGAGGAATTCCGCGCTGCGGGCCTGGATCGCAAAGCTCATGTCCATGATCTCCGCAGGGTGCCCGTCGCCGGAGGCGAGGTTAACAAGGCGGCCCTCGGCGAGCACGAACAGGCTGCGCCCGTCGGGCATGACGAAGCCCTCGATATTGCTGCGCGCCTCATAGCGCTCCGCCGCCATGGCGGCGAGGTCGTCGAGCGAGATCTCGACATTGAAATGGCCGGCGTTGCACATTATGGCGCCGTCGCGCATCTTCTCAAAGTGGCGGGCTGTCAGTATGTCGCAGCAGCCGGTGACGCATACGAAGATATCGCCGAGAGCGGCGGCCTCGTCCATGCTCATGACCACAAATCCGTCCATGACGGCCTCTATGGCCTTGACGGGGTCGACCTCCGTGACTATGACCTTGGCGCCCATGCCCTTTGCGCGCATGGACACGCCCTTGCCGCACCATCCGTATCCCGCGACTACGACGCATTTGCCGGCGACGATGAGGTTGGTCGTGCGGTTTATGCCGTCCCAGACGGACTGGCCGGTACCGTAGCGGTTGTCGAACAGGTGCTTGCAGTCGGCCTCATTTACCATGACCATGGGGAAACGCAGCTCGCCGCGCGCCGCCATGGCTTTCAGGCGGTGTATGCCGGTGGTGGTCTCCTCGCAGCCGCCTATGACATCCGGTATGTAATCGGTGTATTTGGTGTGCATGAGGTGCACGAGGTCGCCCCCGTCATCGATGATGATGTTCGGCCGGCTCTCGAGGACGGCGCAGAGGTGCGAGGTATACTCCTCCTCTGTGGCCCCGTGCCAGGCGTGCACGTCTATACCGCCGGCGGCGACGGCCGCGGCGACATCATCCTGCGTGGAGAGCGGATTGCAGCCTGTGACGTGCATCTCGGCTCCGCCCATGGCCATGACGCGGCAGAGCCACGCGGTTTTCGCCTCCATGTGGACTGACAGTGCCACCCTGAGCCCCTCGAACGGACGGGTCTGCCTGAATTCCTCAGCAATGCGCCCGAGTATGGGCATATTGCGCTCGACCCATTTTATCTTCCTCTCGCCGGATGGGGCGAGCGATATGTCTCTGACTTCATACATTGGCTGTTTTCCCCTCTGATTCAAGTTTTCTGCTCCGGCTCGACGCCTCGAATATCACGCGCTCCGGATCAAAGGTCTTAAACTCACCTCTGTCGAGGACTATCTCGCCGTCGATTATGACGGTGTCGGCCTTGAGCGCGCTGCTCGAGTAGCACAGGAGGGACTTCACGTCGCGCACCGGCAGCTGCTCCGGTTCCGTGAGCGGGAATAGCGCTATATCGGCCCGCAGGCCGGCTTTGATCTCGCCCGTGACCCCCTCGAGCCCGAGGGCCCTGGC
>CAJFRI010000118.1 GCA_904419385.1 Candidatus Heteroscillospira lomanii | reverse complement strand
AGGGCGGCATTCAGATTGCGCTCGGCTATCCGCACTCCATAGGAACAGCCGGAGCCGGCATTCTGCGGCCCATGTACGACAGAGCCGTTTATACCATACCGCCCGAGCTCGCGCTGCAGGCGCTGAGCATATGTGAGCGAGCGGCTCATAAGCAGGTAATATGACATCGCTATCCTTCCCTCCGCACGATTTCGCCCCATACTATGCCGCGGCGGTGCCCGCCGTGTCCTGTATGTCGAAATGCGCCCTGCCAAGGAACGATCAGCGCCTATTTTTTCACTTTGCTTCTATGAGCACGACAGCATGCGCGCACATGCCCTCGCCGGAGCCGGTGAAGCCCATGTGCTCCTCGGTCGTGGCCTTCACGCTTATCTCAGCCATGTTCACGCCGAGCGCGTCGGCTATGTTACGGCGCATCTGGTCGATGTACGGCGCGAGGCGCGGCCTCTGAGCTATCACGGTGCAGTCAGCGTTCACCAGCCTGTATCCCACGGCCGACAGCGCCCTCGCGGTGCGCCTGAGGAGCTCCAGGCTGCTTATGCCGAGGTAATCCGCGCTGCTGTCCGGAAAAAGCTTTCCTATGTCGCCGAGAGCCGCAGCTCCCAGCATGGCGTCCATCAGCGCGTGCAGCAGCACGTCCGCGTCAGAATGGCCGTCGAGGCCGAGCTCATACGGCACCTCCACTCCGCCCAGCACGAGCTTTCTCCCAGAAACAAGGCGGTGTGCATCATATCCATGGCCTATCCTCATTTGTGTCCTCTCCTCTCGAGTATCGCCTCAGCCGCGGCGATATCCTCCGGCGTTGTTATCTTGATGTTTTCATACGACCCTTCGGTGATGAACACAGGCACGCCCATGGCCTCCACGGCGGAGCAGTCGTCGGTTATGTCGCGGCCGCGGTTCATGGCGTCGGTGAGCGCGCCCTTGATGATGTCCGGCCAAAACACCTGCGGCGTCTGCACTGCAGCGAGCGAAGAGCGCTCGAGCGTGCGCACGACGGCCCCGTCTTTCACCAGTTTCACAGTGTCCTTAAGCGGCACGGCAGGCGCGGCCGCCTTGTTGAGAGCCGCACAGTGCAGCGCCTTTTCGATCACCTCATGCGTCACAAGGGGCCTGGCTCCGTCATGTATCGCGGCGAGCTTGGCCCTGTCGTCTATCTCTGACAGGCCTGCCAGGGCGGATATGACGCGCGTCTCACCTCCTGTGAGTATCTTTGTGACCTTTTTTATCCCATAGTCCGCACAGAGCTGCGATACGGGCACTATCTTTGCGCTCTGCGTGACCACGATTATCTCATCTATCAGCGGAGATGAGTCGAATGCCTGAATGCTCCGGACGAGCACGGGCACACCGTCCAGCGGCAGCATGAGCTTATCCTCTCCCATGCGCTCGGACGAGCCCGCCGCCACGATAACGGCCGAGCAGAACGGCCGCGTTTTTTTCCTGATCAGATTGGAAAGCTTCACTTTGAAAACCTCCAGAAAAATTGTGCAGGGACTTTCATCCCCGCACAATGCTATGGCCTGAGCGCGTCTTCAAGAAGCGTGCTGGCCTCGTCATAAGTGTAGCTCTGCGAGAGCACGATCTCCGAGAGCAGGATCTCCTTGGCTGAGTTGAGCATTTTTCGCTCGCCGGTCGAGAGGCCCCGCTCGCTGTCGCGCACAGTGAGCCCCTTGATGACTTCAGCGACATCCTTCAGGTTGCCGCTTCTGAGTTTCGACATGTTTTCCCTGTACCGCCGGTTCCAGTTTTGTGTCATTTCCGGCTTGATGGTGCCGATGTAGTCGAGGAATTTCTTTGCTTCCTCCGGTTTCATAATAGGCCGGAGGCCGACGGCATCGGACGAGTCCGTTGGCACTTTCACCAGCATATCGCCCATTTTGATATGCATTACATAGTAGCTGCGCTCCACACCGCACACGCGCTGGTTCTCGATGCTGTCGATAACGCCGGCGCCGTGCAGCGGATGCACAATGCGGTCGCCGACTGCAAATGTCATTCGCTCCCCTCCAATCATATGGTCTGTGGCGGATTTACAACACATCTCAATATAATTTTATTATACTCACTCATCCATTTTTTAGCAAGCATAAATTAAAATTCGTTGACAACAGTCTTGAAATACAGCGAATTTTACAAAAATATTGCGACGTACCGCTTTGTTGGGGAGCTTGGAAAATGATAAAGAGAGAAAATAAAACAGAGCGTATAAATCAATATACGCTCTGTTGATGAACTGCAATTTATCAGTCGATATCCTCGGGCTTGTTTCCGGTGGCCTCGCCGGTGGTGGAGACCTCATAGACGAGGGCGTCCTCGGCGGGAGCGGCGGGAGCGTACTCCTTGACCTCGGGCTCAGCCTTGGGAGCCGGAGCCTCGGGCTCGGACAGAGCACGGATGCTCAGGGAGATCTTGTGGTTCTCGTTGTCGATGTTGGTGATCTTGGCATCGACAGTCTCGCCGACAGTGAGGACGTCGCCAGGCTTGCCGATGCGGCGGTTGGCGATCTGCGAGATGTGGATGAGGCCGTCGACACCGGGCACGACCTCGGCGAAGGCGCCGAAGTTCATGAGTTTGACGACCTTGACGGGAGCAACATCACCGACATTGTAGCTGCTGGTGAACTTGGTCCAGGGGTTGTCCTCGGGCTTCTTGTGGCCGAGGGAGATCTTGTGGTTCTCTTTATCGAAACCAATGACGAAAACGTCGATGGGATCGCCGACGGACACGACGTCGCTCGGCTGGTGGATGCGGTTCCAGCTCAGCTCAGAGACATGGACCATGCCGTCGACACCGCCGATATCGACAAAAGCACCGTAGGAAGTGAGGCTCTTGACGACGCCGTCATAGTGCTTGCCGACCTCGATCTCGTTCCAGACCTGCTCGGCGCGCTCTTTGCGCTCCTTGGCAAGGACGGCGCGGATAGAGCCGACGACTCTCCTTCTGGAGCGGTTGACCTCGGTGATTCTGAGGCGGACTTTCTTCTTGAGGAGCTCGGACATGGGGACATCCCTGCCGAGTCCGGTCTGGGAGGCGGGCACAAAGACGCGGATCCCGTTAACGGAAACGACAACACCGCCTTTGTTCTCCTCGGTAACGGTGCCCTCGACAACAGTGCCCTCTTCGCGCGCTGCCTCGATATCGTTCCAGTTCTTAACGGCGTCGAGCCGTTTCTTGGAGAGCATGACCGTGCCTTCCACGTCGTTGACGCGGACAACGCTCGCCTGAATGGTGTCTCCGACTTTGAGCACGTCGGAAACCTTAACAGTGGGGTCGTCGGTGAATTCGGATACGGGGATGTATCCGGAATGTTTGGTGCTCAGGTCAACGCTGATCTCGGTCGGCGTGATAGCCGCCACGACGCCGGTAACGACATCGCCGTTATATATGGGCTTCAGCGAATCCTCGAGCATCTGATCGAAAGACATTTCGACCTCCTCTGCCGGCGCCTCGGTAGCGGTCGTCTCTTCAATCTTGATCTCGTCAGTCATCTTATGTTTAACCTCCTTT
>CAJFRI010000117.1 GCA_904419385.1 Candidatus Heteroscillospira lomanii | reverse complement strand
ATCACCCAGGTGGTGCTCGCATGCGCTGATATGTCGGCCTCCAAGACCGGCGCGCTCATCGTGTTCGAGCGCGACAACCACCTCTTCGACCCGCTCACGACCGGTACGGTGATAAATGCCGATGTGACGGCCGAACTGCTGAAGAACCTGTTTTTCAACAAAGCCCCGCTGCATGACGGCGCCGTGATCATCCGCGACGGGCGCATAATCGCCGCGGGCTGCATGCTCCCGATGAGCGGCAACACCAATCTCAGCAAGGATCTCGGCATGCGCCACCGCGCCGGCATAGGCGTGAGCGAGACGAGCGACGCCGTCGCCGTGATCTGTTCGGAGGAGACCGGCGCCATATCAGTCGCCGTCGACGGCATGCTCAAGCGCCACCTCTCACCTGAGACGGTCGAGGCGCTCCTGTGCCAGGAGCTGCTCAAGAATACGCAGACCGAGCGTCCACGCGGCCTGCTCAGCGGGATACTCAACAAGGTGAACAAAAATGATTAAGAAAAACCAAGCCGCGAATTTCCTCAACAACAAGTTTTTCTGGATAATCTTTTCCATACTTGTGTCCGTGATCCTCTGGGGATATGTCACTGCCGTCGAGGAGCAGGAGGGCACAATGACATACTATGGCGTTGACGTCACGTTCTACGGCGAAGACGCGCTGCGCGAGTCGCGCGGGTACATCATCACGGATGTGAGCTCCACATCGGTAAACGTCACCCTGCGCGGCAGCCGCAGCGTCCTCGCCAGCCTTGGCGCCGACGACCTCCAGGCTGTGATCGATGTCAGTACGGTCAACCGGGTCGGCTCCGCCGAGAAGCAGGTGACCATCAACTATCCGTCCAATGTCGACCAGAGCAGCCTCAGCGTTGTGTCAAGGACGCCGAATACGATCTCATACTATGTCGACCGCGAGGTCTCCAAGACAGTCATGATAGAGGGCGTGTTCGACGGCACGATCGCGGAAGGCTACATCAGGGAGGACTTTATTTTCGACCCCGAGTCCATAGTCATCACCGGCCCCGCCGCCGAGCTCGAGCTCGTCGACCACGCGCTTGTCACCGTCGGCGACAGGACGGATCTCGACAGGACGATAAGCTATGACTCAACATTCACGCTCGTCGACGCCGACGGCAACCCCGTGGAGTCGAACACGATAGAGTACGATGTCGAAATGGTGAATGTGACCATGCCCGTCATGGCGACGAAGCAGGTGCCGATCACCGTCGACCTCATCGCGGGCGGAGGCGCCGCCGAGCGCAACGCGACGATCACCTGCGACCCCGAGACGATAACCATAGTCGGCGACGCAGCCACGCTCGAGGGCATAAACAGCATATCCGTCGCGACGGTGGACCTGTCGACCTTCAACCCCGTCATCACGCGGACATATCCGCTCATCATACCTAATGACGTTGAGAACATGACCGGCATAACCGAAGTTGAGGTCACGGTCGAGATCAGCGGCCTGAGCACTAAACAGGCCACGATCAGCAATCTCAACTACATAGGCCTGCCGGAGGGATTTACGGCGGATATAATCAGCCGCAGCCTGAGCGGCGTCGTGCTCAGAGGCCCGGCGGACAGCGTTGCCGCCGTCGCGTCGAATAACCTGCGCGCCGTGGCCGATCTCTCGGAGGTCACGACGACGGGCACCATAGCCGTGCCGGTCGAGATATACGTCGACGGGTTTACGGATGTCGGCGCCGTGGGAGAATACAGCATATATATCGACATTCAGCGAGGCTGATCGGAGGAAAATATGACACAGACTGCTACAGTAACACGTATTTTGAACGGCGGCATGGCTGAGATCGCAGTGCGCCGCAAGTCCGCCTGCGGAGGCAACTGCCATGCCTGCGGCGGATGTTCGGATGCCAAAATAGTCAAGGTCAGCGCAAAGAACTCCGCCTCCGCCGCCGTAGGCGACGAGGTGATAGTCTCGAGCGAGACCTCCGGGATACTCAAGGCCGCTTTCGTCGTATACATCATTCCGATAATCCTGTTCTTTGCTTTTTATGCCGCCGCCGCTGCCATGGCTATGAGCGAGGGCATGTGCATCGGCCTCAGCATAGTGGGATTTGTCATCGGAGTCATTATAGCCGTCATCGTCAACAGCAGCATCAAAAAACGCGGCGGCTCCAGCTTTGAGATAATCAGAATCATAGGCGTCTGAGCGCCGTTGGGTGGGATCATCGATGATACTCAGCATGACCGGCTACGGCGCGGCTAAATGCTCCGCCGGAGGCCTCGACATTTCAATAGAACTCAAAAGCGTGAACAACAGATACCTCGATGTGGCGGTGCGTCTGCCGCGCAACTTCCTCTTCGCCGAGGAGACCGTCAAATCGCTGGTGCAGAAACATATCAGCCGAGGCAAGGTCGACGTGTTCGTCACTGTCGATCAGTCTGCCGCGGGAGACGTGGCGATCAAGGTCAACGAGCCGCTTGCCATCGAATACGCGGCTGCGCTCCGCCGCATAGGCGAGCTCACCGGTGCACAGTGCGTTCTCAGCGCTGAGACCATTGCCAGGATGCCCGACGTGCTCACGGCGGAGAAAAAAGAGGCCGACCGCGAGCTCATCGCGGCGGGCATATCAGAGTGCCTCGAGGAAGCGCTGCGCGGATTTGACGAGATGCGCGGGCGCGAGGGGGACAGGCTCCGCGACGACATTGCCGCCCGTCTTGTGACTCTTGAGAGCATGACGGGAGAGATAGAGCGGCGCTCTCCCGAAGCCGTCGCCGACTACCGCGCGAAGCTCACGCAGCGCATGTGCGAGGTGCTGGGCTCGTCCGAAATAGATGAGACGCGCATACTCACTGAGGCCGCCATATTTGCCGACCGCACCGCCGTCGATGAGGAGACGGTCCGCCTGCGCAGCCATATTGCCCAGCTCAGGCTCATGCTGGAGTCGGGCTCGCCCATAGGGCGCAAGATAGACTTCCTGATCCAGGAGCTCAACCGTGAGACTAACACCATAGGCTCCAAGTTCAGCGACGCCGCGGCCGCAAAGCTGGTCGTCGACATGAAAGCGGAGATCGAGAAGATCCGCGAGCAGGTGCAGAATATCGAGTGAGGTGCTGATATGAAACTGATAAACATCGGCTTCGGCAACATGGTCTCGTCGGGAAAACTGGTCGCGATCGTGAGTCCGGAGTCCGCACCCATAAAACGCATCATCCAGGACACGCGCGACAAGGGCATGCTCATCGACGCGACGTACGGCAGGAGGACCAGGGCCGTCATCATTATGAACAGCGGACATGTCATCCTCTCGCCCATATTGCCCGAGACCATTGCCGGCCGCATGACGGACAGAGCAGCTTCGGAGGCTGATGATGACGATGAAGAATAAAGGCCGCCTCATAGTGCTGTCCGGGCCGTCGGGCGTCGGCAAGAGCACGGTCATAGCACAATTGCTCGACCTGCGCGACGATATCAGCTTCTCCGTTTCGGCGACGACGCGCTCTCCCCGCCCGAACGAATATGACGGTGTGAACTACTATTTCAAATCGCTCGAGGAATTCGAGGACATGATCAGGACGGGCGATTTTCTTGAACATGCCCGCTATGCCGGCAAT
>CAJFRI010000116.1 GCA_904419385.1 Candidatus Heteroscillospira lomanii | reverse complement strand
AATGGGCAGGGAGTGAGACCATGAGACAGTTTTCAGAAGTCTGCGGCGCCATCCGCCGCAAAAACCGGGGGCAGTATGCCCTGCTCGCCGGGTGCAGCTTTTTCTCCGTGCTGCTCATAACGGCCTATGTGTGCATCATGCGCGCGCCGACCATACTCTCTGCCCTCCCCGAGGGAGGGGACAGCCGCAAGCAGGTGATGATGGTGTTCGTCCTGGCGGTCATAGGCTGCGCCGTGTTCACGACATATGCCGCCGGGCTCTTTTTCCGGCAGAAATCGCGCGAGACGGGCATTTTCCTCGCCCTCGGCGCGACCCGCCGCCAGCTCCGCAATGAGATGGCAAAGGAACTGACGGCCATAGCGCTCGTCTCATGTGCCGCCGGCGCCGCGCTCGGCGCGCCGCTGGCCTGGGGCGTGTGGCAGCTGTTCCGCATCTTCCTGGTCGACTCGCAGGAGATGGCGCTCACGTTCGACCCGCAGTCGTATGCACTGAGCCTTGCCTTCGCCGCGTATGTGGCCGTCATGCTCTTTGTGATGGGCGGCATGTCGATACGCCGCACAAATATCATAGACATAGTCCAGGAGCAGCACATGTCTGAGCCGATACGCGGCGTGAAGAGCTGGTACGGCGCCGCCGGGATCGCGCTCGTGATCGTCGGAGGCGTCGGCGGCTATCTCATGCCGAGCTTTTTCGTGAGAGTGCTGCACTGGTACGCGCCGGGCGCCGTGACGTTCATTTTCTATCTGCCTGCGCTCGCGGGCATGTATATGCTGCTCCTGCACACGGTGGTCAACGGCTGGCGCCGCCGCCACAAATACCGCGACATCATCGCGGCCTCGATGATGAAGTTCCAGGGCAGGCAGACCGTGCGCAACATGCTGGTGATGACGCTGCTCATCGCCGGGGCGTATTTCGCCGCGTTTTATGCCCCCATGCTCAGCGCCAACTCCGCCTTCAGCTTTGACGGGCGCCCTGTCGACTTTGAGTACCACTGGCGCGACGACCAGGACTGGCCGCGGAGGAGCGAGGTAGAGGCGCTCGCCGATGAGTACGGAGTCGGCATCACGGCCTGGGCCGAGGCAGGGGCGGCCATACTCGGCAGCGACGGCACCGTCTCCATAGAACACGACAACGGCGCCCTCGGCGCGGCATACACCGTCGAGTACCGCGAGGTGGCGTCCGGAGCGACGTTTTTCTCCGAGAGCGCGTGGAACACGCTCACCGGGCAGGACGTGGATCTCGCGCCCGGGGAGTGCGCCAACGTCCTCGATGACGACGGCGGCAGCAGCTATATCTCCGGCGGGGACGTGACTCTCGTCACGAACATGGTCACAGGCGAGAGCCTGACCGTAGTCCCGGCGCAGCCGCTGCGCTATACCATGCTGCTCGGCAGCTATGTCCTCGACGACGCAGACTACGCCGCCATCACCGAGGGGCTCGGCAGCTGCTGGCGCGAGACCTGGGTGTTCTTCAACGTCGCCGACGTGGACGCGAGCTATCCATTTGCCGACGCGCTCTTCAACGAGATAGTCGACCGCTCTGGCCCGGAGATAGAGGTGTTCGATGCCTGGGACCCTGTCGAGCGCGAGCTCGAAATAGCCGAAAAAGGCAGCTACGATTACGACAGCCGGGAGTATCTCGAGGCCAACGGCATGACCGGCATCGACTACGATGAGCGAGACTCCTCGGAGTTCCGCAACTACTGGCTATATATGCCGCAGTTCCGCATACTCGACAGTAACGACTTTGTCACGACCATGGCCGTGTTCCTCGTGCTGTTCATCTTTATCGCCCTCATCTGCTTTGCGGCGGTCGTCGTCATCGCATTTACGCGCTGCGCCACCATAGCCATCACTAACGCGAGGGTGTACGACGACCTGCGCCGCCTCGGCGCGCCGCGCGACTATCTGTTCCGCTCGGCGAGAGGGCAGGTGTCGAGGGTGTTCCTCGTGCCCGCCGTCGTCGGCACCGCGGTCATGGCTGTGTTTTACACCATGATAATGTTCTTCAACGACGGCCTCCTCACCTCGGGCGAGCTCGCCGGGCTCGGAGCCTGTGCTGCCGTTGTCGCGGCGCTCTCCGCCGTGCTGTACCTGGTCTACCGCTTCACACGGCGCAGCGTGTGCCGCATACTGAAGATATAGCGCCTGTACAGTCCGGCGGCGGACAAAAAGAGGCCCCCGCGATATGCGGGGGCCTCTGTGCTGCTTTGGTTGTTAAGAGTACCGTTCGACTTTGCGGGTGGCGCTGCTGACCTCGCCGGTGAGCAGGTTTTCCTCGGTGAAAGATACCTCGTTCAGCCACGGGTTGTTTACGGCGGTAAATCTGCAATGGAGGGCGTGGTCGTATGAGACGCACGTCCGGACGCCGAAATGCTCCGTGATATACACCTCGTAGACCTCGCCGTTATACTCATAATAGCGGACTTCCTCTCTGGGGACAGCGGCATACGCGAAAATGCCGACGAGTGAGAGGATAAACGCGAGTGCGATGAAGTTCACTTTCGACAGTTTCATTTTAGTCTCACCGCCTTTATGTCTTTTATGACATTATATCATGGCGAGAGGCAGTTCAGAAGGAAAAATCTGCGCCCGCCGCCGTCAGCCCAGCACTATGGAGTTCACGGCTTCGATCAGGTCGACCACCTCGCCGCGCGGCACGAGCGACACGCTCTCCCCGTCCACGACTGCGAGGCAGTGCTCGCCGTCGTAACGGTAGAGCCCTATCTCCACGGCGGGCGAACCCTCCAGGTCGAGATATACTGTGAGGGATATCTCCTCGCGCTGCGACGGCTGCTCGTCTGTAAAGCTGTCGGCGCTCAGGGCTGTGAGTGCGCTCTCCAAGGCGGTGATGTCGAGCTCGGCCTCGCCGTAAAAATATGTGCGCCCGTCGTCCCCGGCCTCGGAGGTGATCGTATAGGTCTCGCCGTCGAGAGAGACGTCTATCTGTGAGATGTCGGCAAACTCGGCGGGGAGGACTTCGGTGTGGCGCAGATCGTCATACGATGCGGCCATGAGGGTCTCGTAGTCCTCGCCGGAGAGCAGATAAATTATCTGCGACTCGCCGACGCGGGCGTAGGCCGTGATCTCCTCTTCCTCTTCATCCTCGCTTCCGTCAGAGCCCGTTTCGCCGTCCTGCTCATCGAGCGACGCGAGTTCCTCGGGGTCGCGGCTGATGCTGAGGGTGAATGTGTCCTCCGCCTCATCGCCGTTTTCGTCCTCATATGTGTACCGGACGGTGACGGTGAGCTCGGGCGAGTCGAGGCCGCAGTCGGCCAGCTCCTCATCTGTGGCGTTGTATGTGACATATTCGCCGAGCGAGAGGAAGCTTATCGCGTCGAGATAGCTGTCTACCCGCTCCGTGTCGAGAGGCACGGTCTCTCCTCCGCGCTCGGTGAAGTAGACGTCGTCCTCGCGGTAGCCGGCGGACGAGGGTTCATCGCGGAATATCTCGTATTCCTCGCTGCCGGAGAAGCTGAGGCTCTGCGCAGAGCCGAGCTGCGGGATGTCGTCATCGTCTATCATGTCGCTCAGACCGGACTCAAAACTGGGGAGCGGGTCCGTCTGCGCCAGATATACGTTGCCGTCGCCCGTGGAGACATAGCGCTGGGAGTCCATGGCGCTGTAATCGCCGAGCAGGATCTCGTATTCGCCGTCGGAAGCGGTGATGTTGACGGTGCATATCGGGTCGTCCAGGCCGTATTGCCCCAGATCCTCCGCGTCCTCTATGATGAACGCGGCGCGGAATTC
>CAJFRI010000115.1 GCA_904419385.1 Candidatus Heteroscillospira lomanii | reverse complement strand
GCTGGTCGCGCCGAGCAGCTCCTTGGTCTTGCCGGTTATCATGCGCCCGTCGTGCAGCTGCATGGCGGCGGCCGGGCGGCCGGTCTCCTCCGCGACGGCGAGCGCCGCAGGCACGACCAGCCTGTCGCCCGGCTCGACCCCGGCCTGGTTCATGAGCAGCTCGAGCTTGCCGAGCTCACATTCTGTCCCGGAGCCGCGCTTCTGGTTGCACAGCGCGGTATAGTAGCGGCGGATTATCTCCTGCTTCGACGCCTCGACGACCACGTCGTTGTCGACGATGCAGTATCCCGCCATATTGACGCCCATGTCCGTGGGCGATTTGTACGGCGAGTAGCCGTAGATGCTCTTGAACATGGCGTCGAGCACCGGGAATATCTCGACGTCGCGGTTGTAGTTCACCGTGGCGATGCCGTATGCCTCGAGGTGGAAGGGGTCTATCATGTTCACGTCGTTGAGGTCGGCCGTGGCCGCCTCGTAGGCGAGGTTCACGGGGTGCTTGAGCGGGATGTTCCATATGGGGAAGGTCTCGAACTTGGCGTATCCCGCGTTGACGCCGCGGATGTGCTCATGGTAGAGCTGGCTCAGGCAGGTGGCCATCTTGCCGCTGCCGGGGCCGGGTGCCGTCACCACGACGAGGGAGCGGCTGGTCTCGATATAGTCGTTCCTGCCGAAGCCTTCCGGCGAGATGATATGCGGCACATTGGAGGGATAGCCGTCGATGCGGTAGTGGCGGAACACCCGCACGCCGAGATTTTCGAGCCGAGCCTTGAAGGCGTCGGCCGCGGTCTCCCCGTCGTACTGCGTGATGACGACGCTGCCGACATACAGCCCGCTCGAGCGGAACGCGTCGATGAGGCGGAGCACCTCGTCGTCGTAGCCTATGCCGAGGTCGCCGCGGGTCTTGCTGCCGTCGACATCGGCGGCGCTCACGGCGATGACCACCTCGGCCTGGTCGGCGAGCTTGAGCAGCATGCGCAGCTTGCTGTCGGGCAGGAAGCCCGGCAGCACGCGGGAAGCGTGGTGGTCGTCGAACAGCTTGCCGCCGAATTCGAGGTAGAGCTTGCCGCCGAACTCGGATATGCGCCGGCGGATCTGCTCCGACTGCATCTTTATGTATTTGTCGTTGTCAAAACCTATCCCCGTCACGAAAACTCCCCCATGTTGAAATTCAAATCATACTTTGGAATCATATCACATTTTGCCATATCTTGCAACGGAAATAGTCAAAAACACGGCGCCTCGCACATAAAATACGCGCAGGGCGTGTGACCGCCCTGCGCGTATTCAGCATCAGAGTTTGTTCCTTATTATTTTGCCGCTCGTGGTCTTGGGCAGCTCGTCGCGGAACACGACTATGCGCGGGTATTTGTACGGCGCGGTCTTCTCCTTGACGTAATTCTGGATCTCCTTTTTGAGCTCCTCCGTGCCCTCCGTGCCCTTGGTGAGCACTATGCTCGCCTTGACCACCTGGCCTCTTATCTCGTCCGGCGCGGCGGACACGCCGCACTCAAGCACATACGGCAGCTCCATGATGACCGACTCGATCTCGAAAGGCCCTATGCGGTAGCCGGAGGACTTTATCAGGTCGTCCACGCGGCCGACGTACCAGAAATAACCGTCCTCATCGCGCCAGGCTGTGTCGCCGGTATGATACATGCCGTCGTGCCAGGCGTCGGCCGTCTTGTCGGGGGAGCCGTAGTACCCGGTGAAGAGGCCGCAGGGCGCGCCGTTTTCCGTGCGGACGACTATCTCGCCGGTCTCGCCGTCGGGCACGCTGTTGCCGTCGTGGTCCACCAGATCGACGTCGTAGAGCGGCACGGGCTTGCCCATGGAGCCGACTTTCGGCGTCATGCCTATGAGATTGCCTATCATCACCGTGGTCTCCGACTGGCCGAAGCCCTCCATGACGGACAGACCCGTCGCCTTGCGGAACTGCTGGAACACCTCGGGGTTGAGGGCCTCGCCGGCTATGGTCGCGTGCTCTATGGAGCTGAGGTCGTACTTCGAGAGGTCCTCTTTTATCATGAAGCGGTACATAGTCGGAGGCGCGCAGAAAGTCGTGATGTTGTACTTCTTGAACATCGGGAGGATGTCGTGCGCGTCGAAGCGGTCGAAATCGTAGACGAATATCGCGGCTTCGCAGAGCCACTGGCCGTAGAGCTTGCCCCACATGGCCTTCGCCCAGCCGGTGTCGGAGATGGTGAGGTGCAGCCCGTCGGGGTTCACACAGTGCCAGTACTTGGCGGTGATATAGTGGCCGAGGGGGTATTTATAGCTGTGCGCGGCGATCTTGGGATATCCGGTGGTGCCGCTGGTGAAGAACATGAGCATGAGGTCGTCGCCGCAGGGGCACTCGTCGAACGGCGGACGGAAGTACTCGTCGGAGAAGAGGCGGAACTCGTCGTCGAAGCTGTGCCAGCCCTCGCGCCTGCCGCCGGTGATTATCCTCGTGATGTCCGGGAACGACTTGCAGGCCTCCTCGATGTGCATGGGTACGTCGCCCTGCCCGGTCGCGACGATGGCGGAGACGCCCGCGGCCTCAAAACGGTACTCGAGGTCGTGCGCCATGAGCTGGTTCGACGCCGGGATGGCTATTGCGCCGAGCTTGTGCAGCCCGAGGACGGCAAACCAGAACTGGTACTCGCGCCTCAGGATGAGCATGACGCGGTCGCCCCGCTTTATGCCGAGGGACTTGAAGTAGTTCGCGGCGCGGGAGGAGTGGCGGCTCATGTCGCGGAAGCTGAACCAGCGCTCGTTCTTATGGCTGTCGATATGCAGCATGGCGAGCTTGTTGGGCTTGCGGCGGGCGAGGGTGTCGACCACGTCGAAGGCGAAGTTGAACTCGTCCTCATTTTTGAACGACACCGCCTTGAGGCAGCCGTTTTCGTCCTCCTCCGGGACGATGAAGCCCTCGTGGATGAGCTCGCCCTCGCGCTCGGCGCGCTGGGGGATGACGTCGAGCTTCTCCGGCTCGGGGGCGGCCTCCTCTTCCTCGGAGGGGTTGAGGACTATCGCGTAGAACACGCAGTCGCCGCCCTCCGTGGCTATCATGCCGTGCGGCGCGGTGGAGTTATAATAGATGCTGTCGCCGGGGCCGAGGACCTCGATATGGTCTCCGACCTGGACCTTGAGGTAGCCGGAGAGGACTATGTCGCACTCCTGGCCCGAGTGGCTGGTGCACTCGATGGGGCTCGACTGGGCCTCTTTCGAGTATTTGGCGACGACATACAGCGGGTCGGACACGCGGTTTTTGAACTGTCCGGCGAGGCTGTAATAGGTCATGCCGTGCGCGCTCTCGATGATGCGGCCGCACTCGCTGCGGGTGACCGTGTAGTTCGAGAGGTTGGGGCTCGTGCCCTCGATGATGTCCGTCACGTCGACGCCGAGCTCCTGTGCGCAGCGGTAGATGAAGGCAAAGCTCATGTCGCTGCGCCCCGCCTCGCACTCGAGGTATTCCTCGAGCGGGACGCCGGTCTTCTCCGCCATCTTCTCCGCCGGGATGCCCTCGACCTCGCGCAGGTCGGCGATGCGGGCGCCCATCTCCATGAGCCTGATATCGATGCCATCGGTGTTTTTCATTTTCTTCTCCTTTCCGGGACGGCAACAAAAAAAGCCGTCCCAAAGCGATTTGCTTTGAGACGGCTGTAAATTATATTACATCCGCGGTACCACTCAAATTGCGCCCAATGGCAGGCGCCACCTCAAGGGCTCCAACAAGCCCGTCGCCTTAACGCAGCTGTACGGGAGGCTCTAATAACCGAAAGTCGGCTTTCTGCTCTCCGGCTCGGAAGTGACAGGCTTTGGGGCTGATATA
>CAJFRI010000114.1 GCA_904419385.1 Candidatus Heteroscillospira lomanii | reverse complement strand
TTGGCTTTATAGAGCACGAGGGCCGCTGCTGCCGCCTCTGCGGCTGTTGGAAGGTATATGGGGACGTCTGCGAGGCCCAGCGCTGCTTCTCGCGCTACAGGAAGTGCAGAGATGTCTACCTGCGTTTGCATCAGGCGGGACGTTCCGTTGTCGATTTGACCGTCGCCGCCTGAAATCTTAATAAGGAGTTTTTAAAATGAGTAAAATAGCTGTTGTCTATTGGAGCGGCACCGGTAATACTGAGGCCATGGCCAACAAGGTCGCCGAAGGCGCCCGTGCTGCCGGCGCCGAGGTCGAGATGCACACTGCTGCGGATTTTACCGCGGAACAGATGGACAGCTTCGATGCTGTCGCATTCGGCTGCCCGTCGATGGGTGCTGAAGAGCTCGAAGATACAGAATTTGCGCCTATGTTCAGTGCCTGTGAGAGCAAGCTCAGCGGCAAAAAAATAGCTCTGTTCGGCTCATACGGCTGGGGAGACGGCGAGTGGATGCGCAATTGGGAGGAGACTTGCCGCGGAGATGGGGCCGTCCTTGCCTGCGGCAGCGTAATCTGTAATGAGGCTCCGGACGCCGAAGCCGAGGCTGCCTGCGAGGCGCTTGGCAGAGCGCTCGTTTGAGCAAGTAAGCAGCAAAAACTCCCGGGTGCATATGCACTCGGGAGTTTTTGTTATTTAAGATAGGAATGTGAAAAGACGTTATTGCATACCTGCGCGCTCGCGCTTGGTCTGGCGCACACGCACGATAGTCGCACGGATGATGGAGAACACGGCGAGGAGCAGGAAAACCACACAAATAGGCTTTGTGAAGAGCGGGGTGACATCGCCCATTGTCATCATCATTCCGCGGCGAAGGTTGGTCTCGACCATGCTGCCGAGAACAAAACCGAGGATGAACGGTGTAGTCGGGATCTTAACTTTGTTGAAAGCATAGCCCATAAGGCCGAAGAAGAATATAGTGATGACATCGAACGAACGGTTGTTGACACCGAAAGCTCCGATGGCGCAGAGTGCCATGACGCAGCTCAGGAGTATGTTCTTCGGCACCTGAAGCACTCTTACAAAAAGCCGCATGCCGACAAACTCAAGTATGAGCATCATTATGTCGGCGACGAGGACGGCGACAAAAATGGAGTAGACAACATCGCCGTGCTCTGCAAAGAGCAGGGGGCCGGGGGCGACGCCCTGCAGTGTAAGTCCGCCGAGGAGCATTGCGGTCGTAGTGTCGCCGGGGATGCCGAGAGACAGCAGCGGGATGAGAGCACCGCCTATTGTGGCGTTGTTTGCGGTCTCGGAGGCGACGACGCCGTCAATGATGCCGGTGCCGAACTTCTCCGGATATTTGGACTGATTCTTTGCGGTGGCATATGCCAGGAGGTTGGAAGTGCCGCCTCCGATGCCTGGCAGGATGCCTATGCCTATACCTATGAGGGTAGAACGTATCATGTTGGGGATCTGGCTTTTGAATTCGGCTCCAGTGAAGCCGAGGCCTTTGATCTTGAAGTCGACAATTTTGCCCTTTACCTCAGGATGGGCGGCGCTGGAAGCTGCCTCGAATATTTCGGTTACGGCGAAGAAGCCGATGAGAGCCGGCAGAATGTCGAAGCCGGCGCCGAGAGCCGCGATACCAAACGTGAAACGGGGGTAGCCGTCGATCGGCGCGGTGCCGACCATCGTGAGCGTGAAGCCTATGACAGCGGAAGCAAGGCCCTTCCACAGCGAGCCTTCGACAAGGGAGGCGACGAGTGAAAGTGAGAAAATTGCGACCGCGCAATACTCGAAATAACCGAACATGAGCGCAAAGTCGGCGAGCAGGGGAGCGATGAAGACCAGGGCGATAAAGCTGAAAGCTGTGCCCAGGAAAGAGAAGAATACGCCGACGCCCAGCGCTTTGCCTGCCTCGCCTTTTTCTGCGAGCGGCGCACCGTCAAATGTGGTTGCAACGGAGGAGGGAGTTCCGGGTATCTTGAGCAGTATGGCGGAGATGAGACCGCCGGAGATGCCGCCGATGTAGAGCGCTATAAGCAGCGCGACACCGGGGATGATGTCGAGGCTGTAGCTCAGCGGAAGGCAGAGTGCGACTGCCATTGTGGCGGAGAGGCCGGGCATTGCGCCGAATATGATGCCGAGTATGACGCCGCCGATCATTATGAGCAGCGTACTTGGAATGAGTATGTTCTGAAAACCTATGAGCAGATTGTCAAGCATATGTCATACCTCCCTTGTCTTACAGGCCTATGAATCTCAGCAGGCCGACAGGCAGCATGAGGTACAGGACGTAGTTGAACACGATATAGAAAAACACGGTAGATATGATAGATACTGCTGCAAACAGGAGATAGTTCTTTTTCTGCCCCACGGGAGTGAGGATTATCATCTGGCAGAACTCATATATTATCGTGGATATAACAAATCCAAGAAAATCAAAAGCGAAAACATAAAAGCCGATGAGTATGACGGAATAGAGCACCTTGCGTCTGCCGGCGCTGCGGTATTTCTTCTCCTCGTCGTCGACTTCCTCTTCGGTATAATACTTTGAATGGCCGTAGCCCTCTATGGCTATGCCGGCGGATACGATGAACAGGAGGACGGAAGCCACCTGGGGCATGAATTCTGGCCCGGGGTTCATGCCGAGCAACGAACGTATGCTGAATGTCGATATGAAAAGTATCACAGCGACTATCATCAGCACTACGCCGCAGATCACGTCTCTGTATTTTTTAAGCAAATTTTTTACTCCTTCCTGCGAAACTTGAATTTAAGTCAGACAGAAAATTCAAGAAAGGGCGCCGCCCGGATAGCGGGCGGTCGCCCTGTTATGTTGCGGTAAAGATCCTGCGGATCAGCCGTTGACTCCGCCAAGGATTTCGGCGTACATGGCGTCTATTCCGGCGAGGTATTCAACGGTCTCGTCGTGAGTCATGTTGCCGGGGACGGTCTGCATGGTCTCGAGAAGTTCGGCGGCGTAGTCGGGATTGGCACAGACGGCCTCGGTGGCCTCGCACATCTTATCGACGATAGCCTGGTCGGTGCCGGCGGGGAAGAAAGTCCAGTAGGGCTTGTCAAAGACCATGTCATAGCCCTGCTCTTTGAAGGTGGGGATGTCGGGGTTGGCCTTGGAACGCTCCTCGGACATGACGCCGATGCAGACGAAATCGCCGTTCTCGAGGTAATCCTTTACGAGGCCGACCTGGTTGAACATGAGGTCGAGCTGGCCGCTCATGAGGGCGGTGATCTTCTCGGCGGAACCGCCGGCATCAACTATGTTGATCTGAGAGCCGGGGACGAGATCCATGAAGAGCAGCTCGGTGAGATGGGACATGGAACCAACTTCAGTAGCGAAGCCGATGGGGCCCTCCTTGGAGGCGGCGGCGAGCTCGTCAAGAGTCTGATAAGGGGCGTCCTTGGAGACGAACCAGGCGCTCTGGTTGTCGATGGCGTAGACGCTGCCGGTCTCAAAGTCCTCCCAGGAGACGTCTATGGTGCCGAGCTGAGAGCTGACGAAGAAGCCGGGGTGATACACGCCGACGGTATAGCCGTCGTTGGCGGCGTTCTTGAGCTCTTCAAAAGCAACGCTGATGCCGGAGATGTTGCTGATGACGACAGTCTGGCCAAGCTCTTCGCCGAGATATTTGGCAAAGATGCGGGCGTTCATGTCGGTGTCGCCGCCGGCGGAAGCGGGGACGACGAGGGTGACGGGCTTGGTCGGCCAATCAGTGCCGGAAGCCTCGGGGGCGGACGACTCGCCTTCGGGGGCCTCCGTTTTTTCGCGTTTACGCCGCGAATATATTAAGAATATATAAATATTGCGGCGTTTTGTCAAGACTTTAAAATGTCGGTATAAATAAAAATTTTAACAAAAAGAAACAATATACAACGCATTATCGACAAAAAACAGGGGCGAACAACATGCAAACTTAACAATATGTTTGGAAGCTTGCACATACATAAATAAATAATTTATAAAAACTATTAAAAATTGTGAGATAATATAAATCTTGCGTTACGAAAAATGCTTGAGAGGCAGCTGAGTAATAATCACATGCTTGCCCTAATATCGTAGTACAAACCAATCTCAAAGGAGGAGCAGACGTGGAGGGTAGGTTATACGAGGACATCGCCCAAAGAACCGACGGCGCGGTGCTGATCGGGGTGGTGGGGCCCGTCAGGACGGGAAAGTCCACATTCATCAAGAGGTTCATGGAGACGCTGGTCATCCCGAACATAGACAACATATATATGCGCGAGCGCGCACGCGACGAACTGCCTCAGAGCGGCTCAGGAAAAACGATAATGACGGCCGAGCCGAAGTTTATACCCGAGGAAGCAGTCGACATCACACTGGACGACGGCGCGAGCTTCAGTGTGAGACTGATAGACTGCGTCGGTTATATGGTGCCC
>CAJFRI010000113.1:2898-6796 GCA_904419385.1 Candidatus Heteroscillospira lomanii | reverse complement strand
AAACAAGCCTTTTTACACACCCTTTGGTGGAGATAAGCGGGATCGAACCGCTGACCTCTTGAATGCCATTCAAGCGCTCTCCCAGCTGAGCTATACCCCCAAATCGGTGTTGTCTCTCGACTGCAAGGGATATATTAGCACATGCAGTCGAGAATGTCAACACATATTTTCAGTTTTCCGCGTTTTTCTAAAAGTTTTCTTTCAGTTTCTCTTCCGGGGTCTTGCCGATGCGGAGCTTCGACTCGGTGCCCGTGATGAGGCGGCCGATATTCGAGCGGTGGCCGAATATGAGCAGCAGCACGCACAGCAGCGTCACCGTGCCCTCAAGCCCGCCGTAGTTGAATGCCCAGACAGCCAGAGGCGCGCAGCACGCCGCGAGGATGGAACCCAGCGAGACATAGCGTGTGAAAGCGACAACAGCGATGAACACTATCATGCAGATGCAGGCAATACGCCAGTCCGCCGCGAACAGCATGCCTATTCCGGCGAGCACGCCCTTGCCGCCCCTGAAACCGAAAAACACAGGATAGGAGTGTCCCAGCATGGCACAGAAGCCGGCGAAGAGCTTGCCGACCATGGCGTAGCCGAAGATGCCCATGAGCGCTCCGCCGATCTGGGCGGCGATGAACGCCTTGAAAAAGTCGATGAGGAACACCAGCACAAATCCGGCGAGGCCAAAAGTGCGGTGGAAATTGGTGAGCCCCGCGTTGCCGCTGCCGTAGCGGCGGATGTCCTTGTGGAACAGCCTGCGCGAGACGATTATGGAACCGTTGAGACTGCCGAGGAGATAGGAGATCACGGCAATGATTATCAGCACAAAAGTTCTCATTCTTTATCTCCTTTCTGCCTTATCACCATGCGCACCGGAGTGCCCTCAAGACCGAACACGCTGCGTATCTGGTTCTCGAGATAGCGCTGGTATGAAAAATGGAACAGCTCGCGCGAATTACAGAACACGACGAACGTGGGCGGCTTGATGCCCGTCTGCGTCATATAATATATCTTCAGGCGCTTGCCCTTGTCCGTGGGCGGCTGGACCCTCGCCTGGGCGTCGGCCAGGACGTTGTTGAGCATGCCTGTGGTTATGCGCATGGAGCTCTGGTCGTTCACATAGTTCACGAGCTCGAATATGCGCTCCGTCCTCTGCCCCGTGAGGGCCGAGATGAAAAGCACGGGCGCATAGCTCATGAAGCTGAGGTCGCGCATGACCTCCTTGCGCATTCTGTCCATGGTCTTGCCGTCTTTTTCGACAAGGTCCCATTTGTTCACACAGACTATGCTCGCCTTGCCGGCCTCATGGGCAAGCCCGGCGATCTTGGTGTCCTGCTCTGTGACTCCCTCGCGCGCGTCGATCATGATGAGGCACACGTCGGAGCGCTCTATCGCCATCTGGGCGCGCATGACGGAGAATTTCTCTATCCTGTCGTCGACCTTGGAGCGGCGGCGGATGCCGGCCGTGTCGATGAGCAGGTACTTGCCGTATTTGTTGTCGAGCTCGCTGTCGACGGCGTCGCGCGTCGTACCGGCGACATTGCTGACTATGACGCGGTTCTCGCCGAGCAGCAGGTTCGTGAGCGAAGATTTCCCGACGTTCGGCTTGCCGATGATGGCGACCTTTATCCTGTCGTCGTCCTCGTCGCCGCCGTCCTCGGGCGGGAAGTGCTTGACGCACTCATCGAGCAGGTCTCCGGTCCCGTGTCCATGCACGGCGGAGAGGGCGATGGGATCGCCGAGGCCGAGCGAGTAAAACTCGTATATCGTGGGGTCGGGGTCACCGGTGGAGTCCATCTTGTTCACGCAGAGGATGACGGGTTTTTTCGCTCTGAGAAGCATGTCCGCGACTTCTTTGTCCGCAGCGGTAACTCCCGTGGTTATATCAGTTATGAGCACGACGACCGTGGCCGCCGAGATGGCTATATTGGCCTGCTCGCGCATGAAGAGCAGAATATCGCTGTCGGCGGTCGGTTCGATGCCGCCGGTGTCGACTATGTCGAACTTGCGCCCGTTCCACTCGCACTCGGCGTAGAGCCTGTCGCGGGTGACGCCGGGAGTGTCTTCGACTATGCTGAGCCTCCTGCCGGCGAGGCGGTTGAACAGCATGCTCTTGCCCACGTTGGGCCGGCCAACTATTGCAACAAGCGGTCTTGCCATGTTCCCGCTCCTTTCAAAGTGTTCTCAGTCTCCGAGCATGGCGCGCAGCAGGGCGCCGCCGTCCTGTGCGACGGGCACGACGGGCGCGCCGAGCGCTTCCGACGCCTGCCCGAGCGTGACATCGTCGAGGAACACGCCCTCGCCGTGACGCAGCATGGTCTGCGGTATGAGCACGCGGCCGGCGGCACCGTGCGCGCGGAGCTGCGCGATGAGGTCGCGCCCCGTGATGAGCCCGGCGACGTTTATCGTATGCCCGAAGAAATCGTTCTCTATCGCGACGACTTCGCCTTTTATTTTAGCACATTTTTCCGCCGCTGTCAGCATCAGCTTTTTGATGAACGGAGCGGCGGACACCCCCGTCGCCACGACGAACGGCTCGCCCGTGCCCTCTTCAGGCCCGGTATAATCGAGCTCGTCGAGGAACTCGCGCTCGAGCAGGCGCAGCATGCCGACGCCGTTTTCGAGCTGGGGGAAATCTTCATAGAAATCGTAGTCAGGCAGGGCGCGGCGCGCGGCGAGATAGAACTCGTCGGAGCAGAAGAACACGCGGCTGCCGAGCTTTTCGAGGCAGCGCCCGCCGCGGCGCTCTACCGCGGCTATGACCTCGCGAGCGGCGCCGGGTGTGAACGGCTCGAGCTTATACAAACGCTCGCGGTGCTTCGTGAGCCCCACAGGCACGACGGACACGCTGTTGACCTGCGGGTACATCTCCTCCAGCTCGGCCATGGTGCGCTCCAAGGCGGCGCCGTCGTTGAGGCCGCGGCAGCAGACGATCTGGCAGTTCATGACCACGCCGGCGGCGGCAAAGCGGCGCATTATCTCCATGCCGTGCGCGCCGGCCGGGTTGCCGAGCAGCATGGCGCGCAGCTCGGGGTCCGACGCGTGCACCGAGACGTTTATTGGGCTTATGCGCATGTCGCATATGCGCTGTATCTCGCGCTCGGACAGGTTCGTCAGCGTGATATAGCTGCCGGTGAGGAAGCTGAGGCGCGCGTCGTCGTCCTTGAAATACAGGCTGCGTCGCATGCCGCGCGGGAGCTGGTCGACAAAACAGAACACGCATCTGTTCGTGCAGCTGCGCGCCCTGTCCATCAGATAGTCCTCAAACACGAGGCCGAGCGGCTCGCCCTCCGGTTTTTCGACCTCTAGTTCCCACTCATCCCCGCCCCGGCGCAGCCTGACGGTGAGCTTTGGGTCGTATGAGAAGAACATATAGTCGAGCACGTCGGTCACCTCGCGGCCATTTATGCTCAACAGCTCGTCGCCCGGCTGAACTTTCCCGCTGAGCGGCGAGGAGCTCTCGATTTCTTTTATGCGGTTGGACACGCGCTCACCCCCATAACGCAAAAGAAGAGGAAGCAAACCGCCTCCTCTTCTCAGCTTTCATTACTTTTCTTCGCCGACATTCAGCACCGCACGGCCCTTGTACATGCCGCAGGCCTTGCAGGCGCGGTGGGGCAGGTGATACGCGCCGCAGTTGGGGCACGCAACGATGCCGGGAGTTTCCAGCTTCCAATGAGCGCTGCGTCTCTTGTCTCTTCTTGCCTTGGATACTTTCCGCTTTGGAACCGCCATGGTGACACCTCCTCTGATACTCAGCTGTATGACAGCTCTATAAATTATTGTATATCATCCAAAAGCTGCCCTAATACAGCCAATCTTGGATCAGTCTGCGCCTTGCAGGAACACTTGCCCTTGTTGAGGTCCGCCCCGCAGGTGGGGCAGAGGCCGGCACAGTCGGGCCTGC
>CAJFRI010000113.1:0-2877 GCA_904419385.1 Candidatus Heteroscillospira lomanii | reverse complement strand
AACCCGAGGATAAAGCTGCTCTCGAGTATGTCGCTCAGGTCTATCGAGCCGTCGCCGTCTATCGGGTAGATATCGGCGTCGTCGCTGTCGGCGGTAGCCGAGAGCTTGGCCTCGACCGGGAACTGCTTTGCTTCGTGGTACTCGCAGAGGCACCTGTCGCACACGCGGGTCATATCGGCGTGGATGACAGCGTGCAGGTCGAGCGCGCCGGCGGAATTGACGACTTCGCCCTCCGCATACGGGGGCGACAGGAAACCGGCGACGGACGGAAGAGCTATCCTCTCCTCATCGAGACCGCATTTAAACGGGAGCTTCCCGCCGGGGACTTCAATTATTCCGCTCAGATCAAGGCGCATAATACCACCTGCATACCATTGCACAATCGCTCGATTATTATACCCGAACCGGATGGCATTGTCAACACATTTTTGCCCCGCCGCGGCAAATCGCGGCCCGCGCGCTTTACAAAACGGCCCGGAGGCGGTATACTCTCCGGGAGGTGATTTGGTGAAAGAGCTCATCATAGGCCGCAACGACGCGAACCAGAGGCTCGACCGCTTTGTGGGCAAGGCCGTGCCGCTGCTGCCGGAGTCGCTACTGCAGAAGTACATAAGGCTCAAGCGCATCAAGCTCAACGGCCGCGGGGCCAAGCGCGACACGCGCCTGAGCGAGGGGGACGCCGTGCAGCTCTACATAAACGACGAATTCTTTGAAAAGCCGAGCGACAGGAACTCTTATTTAAAGGTATCCACCCCGAAGCTCGACATAGTGTATGAGGACGAAAACATCCTGCTCGTGAACAAGAAGCCGGGAGTGCTGTGCCACTCCACGGGTTCCTGGGAAGCCAACACCCTCATTGCGAACATCCAGGCGCGGGCCTATCAGTCCGGCGAGTGGCGCCCGAAAGAGGAGAACTCTTTCGCGCCCGCGCTCTGCAACCGCATAGACCAGAACACCGGCGGCATAGTCATCGCCGCCAAAACTGCCGAGGCGCTGAGGATAATGAACGAGAAGATAAAGGCGCGCGAGATAGACAAATACTACCTCTGCGTCGCCGTCGGCACCCCGCGCCCGCGCGAGGGCCGGCTCGAGGGCTACCTGCTCAAGGACGCGGCAAAAAACCAGGTCTATGTCTGCGACTCGCCCCGCCCAGGCGCACGCACCGCCGTGACCGAGTACAGGACGCTTGCGGCCGGCCGCGGGCTGTCGCTCGTCGAGTGCCGCCTCCTCACCGGGCGCACCCACCAGATCCGCGCCCAGATGGCGCACGCCGGCACCCCCCTGCTCGGCGACGGGAAATACGGCGACGGCAGGCGCAACCGCGCCCTCGGCGAGAAAGGGCAGCTCCTGTGGTCGTACAAGCTGACCTTTGATTTCAAGACCGGCGCCGGCGAGCTCGAATACCTCTCCGGGCGCACCTTTGAGGTCGGCAGCGTGCCCTTTGTCGAAAAGTATTTCCCCGGGGCGCTGGAGGACTGAAAATTTTACATGTAATTTTTCGCCGTAACCATTGACATTTCGACATAAGTCCGATATATTTAGCTTGCCTGCTTTTCCACGAGAAAGAACCCCAGGAAAAGCAGGCTAATTTCTATGTCTGAAAAGATGAAATGGGGGAGGATAAATGGCAAAAGAGCTCATTCGCCTGGTTAACTGCCAAATGGCGTTTGACGATGAGATCGTTTTAGATTCGATCAACCTGTATATCAACGACAAAGAATTTCTCACCCTGCTCGGCCCGTCGGGCTGCGGCAAAACGACCACGCTGCGCCTCATCGGCGGCTTTTTGAAGCCGACGTCCGGCGACGTGCTGTTCGACGGTGAGAGGATCAACGATGTCCCGCCTCACAGACGCAAGGTGAACACGGTGTTTCAGAAATACGCCCTGTTCCCCCATCTGGATGTCTACGACAACATCGCCTTCGGCCTGCGCATTGCAAAGCTGTCCGAGGACGAGATCGACAGGCGGGTGACGGAAATGCTCGGCATTGTTTCGCTCAAAGGTTTTGAGGACAGAAAGATAAGCTCCCTGTCCGGCGGCCAGCAGCAGCGCGTTGCCATAGCGCGCGCCCTGGTGAACCGGCCGAAGGTGCTCCTGCTCGACGAGCCGCTCGGCGCGCTCGACCTCCGTCTCCGCAAAGACATGCAGAATGAACTCAAGCGCATCCAGCAGGCGATGGGCATCACTTTTATATATGTGACCCACGACCAGGAGGAGGCGCTGTCCATGTCCGACACCATAGTCGTCATGGACAAGGGAAAGATCCAGCAGATAGGCCGCCCCGAGGATATTTACAATGAGCCGAAAAACGCTTTTGTGGCCGATTTCATCGGCGAGTCCAACATCCTCGACGGCATCATGCGAGCCGACCGCCTGGTCGAATTTTTCGGCCGCCGCTTTGAGTGCGTCGACTCCGGCTTTGAAAAGGACGAGCCCGTCGACGTCGTCATACGGCCCGAGGACATAGATATAGTCTCCCCCGAATCGGGGCACCTGTGCGGAACGGTGACCAGCGTGACCTTCAAGGGAGTGCACTACGACACGATAGTCGACTTCAAGGGCTTCAAGTGGCTCATACAGACCACGGATTTCTGCCCGGTAGGCTCCGTCATCGGCATAAAGCTCAACCCCGAGGACATACATATCATGAAAAAGAGCGAATACTCCGGCATGTTCGGCGACTACAGCTCCTACTCCGCCGAATACGACGAGATCGCCGACCCCGAATTCGACGGCGAGGAGGACGGCTCCGGCGAGAAGGAGGACGCGCGCGATGAAGACTAAATTCCTCGCTGCGCCCTACATACTCTGGATGGCGCTGTTTTCGATAATCCCGCTGTGCGTCGTGCTCTATTTCGCGTTCACCGATCTGAACA
>CAJFRI010000112.1 GCA_904419385.1 Candidatus Heteroscillospira lomanii | reverse complement strand
CGGATGACATGAGCAGGACCTGGGCGTCCTCAGCTATCTTATATTCTCCGTCATTTGTGTCCGCAGTGAGGGAGCTGATCGATTGTACGCGCACAGAATCGAGGTTACGCATGGACTTTATGCTGCCGTCGCTCGCGTAGGTAATGGCAGCACCGCCCTCGGAGACGTTGAAGATGCGGTTACTCGAAGTGATCACCTGCTGAGAGCCTCCGATGAAGCAAATATATGTGCCGGAGATATTCATGCTGTCCGACATGCTCACCTCGTTTGCATCTGTAATGTAGCCGTAAGTCGCGGTGTCGCCGGTGGCGTTGTTGAGGATGAGTATGCTTATCTCTCCGTCGTCATTGAGCTGATAGTAGCTCACGTCGCTGTCGCGCAGAGTGTATCCCGCAAGGCGGCTCGGATATATCCGGGCCCAGCCGCCCTCACCGTCAACGTCGATTATCTGAACGCCGTCGGCAAAATCCGTGGAGCCGAGGCTCGCTCCGTCGTCGCTGACCTTGCCGGTAATGTCGCGGGAAGACAGCCCCCGTACGGTCGTGCCGCTGTCGGAGATGTTCACACGCACGAGGTCTCCGGTGTCGTATTCACTGCCGCTGTGGTAGAAGCTGCGCTCCACTCCATCGGTGCACGCCACTGTGGTGAGCACCTCAACTGAGCTGCCGCTGCTGGAAGTCGTGTTGGAGCTTGTGAGCACGACACCGTAATACTCGCCGCTCACCGAGGCGGAGGACACGACGTCGACCACTTCCCCGTTCATGCCGAGAAGCAGGGTCGCGGTGTCGCCGACGTGGAACTCGCCCTGACTGGAGAGCTTATATGCGGCGGAGGAAGTCCCGATGCTGTAAGTCTTTCCGGCGAGAGTCACAGAAGTCGGGGTGGCGGCACTCGGGGAGAGAGCCGTTATCGTACCGACAGCCTTATCACTGTACGCCCACACTGTGCGCAGGCCGGTGTGATAGTAATAGACGTCGTACTGTTTTATCGCACCGAGGGTCGAGAGCGCGCCGTCTCTGTAGACAGTCATGCTGCCGTCAAAGGGCACATTCGCTCCGCTCGCACCGGCGACGAACGGGCCGTGGGTATCGGCGGAAATGACGGACGAATAGTCGACCTCGCCGTTGGTGACCGTGAGGCCTATGGTCGTCGCGTAGACAGTGCCGGACGCGTTCTCACAAGTGAGCAGGTTTGCAAAAAGAGTGACACACTGTCCCCTTGTGAGCTCGTCGCCGCGCTGCGCATCCACTCCGTCGAGCAGGCCTATGGACGAGGCCTTGTTGAGCTGCGCCGTCGGGAACGAGCCGGAGAGCGACGAGGAGTCATACCCCAGCATTTTGAGCAGGGCGCTGCAGGCCTCCTCGAGCGTTATGCGGCCCTCGGGCTTGAACGTACCGTCGACATAGCCGACGACCCATCCCTCGTCCACCGCTGTACGGATGTACTCGCTCGCCCAGTGAGTGCTCTTCACATCGCTGAACACCGAGTATCCGCTGCCGCCGCCGACCGAGTCGCGGTAGCTTGAGCTCATTATCATCATCTTGGTAAACTGGGCCCTGGTGACGCTGCCGCCGAGATCGAGATCCCCGTCCTCATAGCCGACGAGGATGCCCAGCGCACGCACGAGCTCGAGTCCATCCGGGTCGCTGTCATCGGCAAAGGCAGCCGGAGCGGCGCAGATGAGCATCGCCAGAGCGAGCAGCATGGAAATCGCTTTTTTCACTTTCTATCTCCTCCTGTTTATCAGTCAAAATGCAGGGCCTCTATCGGGTTGAGCCGCGCAGCCTTTTTGGCCGGCAGGAAACCGAACAGGACGCCTATTCCGGCAGATATTCCGAACGCGAGCATAACGGCTCCAAAGCCGGGTGCAACAGTGAACGTATCGCCTATAGCGGCGCTCGCAAGCTGTCCAGCCACAGACGACACGCCGTATCCAAGGAGTATGCCGAGCGTTCCGCCGAGGGCCGATGTGACCGCAGCCTCGATTATGAACTGTTCTAGTATATAGCGCTCCTTTGCGCCGAGAGATTTTCTCACGCCTATCTCACGGGTGCGCTCTGTGACGGAGACAAGCATTATATTCATTATTCCAATGCCGCCGACGAGCAGCGATATGGCCGCTATGCCCGCAAGGATATAGACTATTACGTTTATCATCTCCGTCATGCTCTCGAGCATTTCCGTCATGCTGATGACCATGAAAGAATCGGAATCGCCGAGCAGCTCGGTGAGGGCATCCTCGACTATCTCCTTGCTCTCGGCTGCATAGTTTTCGTCGCGCATGGTGATCGTATATGAATTTATCGTGGTGCCGCTCATGCGCTCTGCAGTCGAATACGGGATATACACCACGTCGTCAAGGCCGCCCTCCTCAGGTTCATCGCTTATCGGGTCTAGTACGCCTACTATTGTCATCAGCCTGCCGCCTATGCGTATGGTGTCGCCCACAGCTTTCCCGTGGTAATACTGCTGGTTTAGATACTCGCCGATCACGCAGATATTTTTGCGCTGGTCTATATCGCCGTAACTTATCCCGCGGCCTTCGCCGACGGAGTAGTCTTTCATGGAGAGGAAATCCTCGCTCACGCCCTGCACTGTTGTGACATACAGCACCTCGCTGCCTATACGGGCATTGGGCGCGGAGACTGTCGGTGATATATATTCCAGATATTCACTATTGTCTTCAACGATCTTGTACATATCGTCGACATCAACATTGCGCGTGGAGCTGCCGCGGCCACTGACGGTAACGGTGAGAGTGTCTGTGCCGAGGCTTGAGAACGAGTCGGTGACGTAGTTTGAAAGGCCGTTTCCGAGTCCGACTATGACTATGACGGCCATGACGCCTATGATTATTCCGAGCATTGTGAGGAAAGTCCTCATCTTGCTCGTCCTGATATTTTTCAGCGCGAGGGAAAACGCCTCAGTTATCCTCATGACTCGGCACCTCCGCTCTTCCCGCGCCGTACGGCGGTGACGACCGCCTCAGGCGCGTCGGACGGGCCGTCGTAAACAACGCAGCCGTCCTCCAGCCGGATTATGCGCTCGGCCTCGACAGCGATGCTGTTGTCGTGTGTGATGAGGACGACGGTGCGGCCCTGGTCGTGCAGGTCCTGGAGCATACCGAGCACCTCGCGTCCGGTGCGGGAGTCGAGAGCGCCGGTCGGCTCGTCCGCGAGGATGACCGCCGGATCGCCGGCGAGCGCGCGGGCTATTGACACGCGCTGCTGCTGGCCGCCGGAGAGCTGGCTCGGCTTGTGCCTGAGCTTGTCGCCGAGTCCGACCTTTTCGAGCGCCTCTTTTGCGAGCTCGCGCCGCTTGCCGCGCGGCACGCCCCTGTACATCAGCGGGACCTCCACATTTTCGAGGATGTTGAGCTTGGGAAGCAGATTGTACTGCTGGAAAATGAAGCCGAGCATCTCGTTCCTTATCTCGGCAAGCTCATTCTTGTTCATGCGGCCGACGTCGCGCCCGTCCAGGAGATACGTGCCGCTGGTCGGCACATCAAGACAGCCGATGATATTCATGCAGGTCGATTTGCCCGAACCGGATGAGCCGACTATCGCAACGAACTCACCGCGGTTTATCTGCATGGATATCTCATTTGCGGCAACAACTGTGCTATCTCCCATTTTATACACCTTGGAGACTTTTTGAAACTCAATGAGCGCGCTCATCTCATCCCACCTCCGGGACCGGAGACACTGACCGCCATTCCTCCTCCGCCCATCATCGAGCTAAACATATCATTGAGAGATCCGGCAGTCGGATCATAAGCCACGGTGTCTCCCTCTGTGAGGCCGGAGGTTATCTCTATATAGTCGTCGTCGCTGAGGCCGGTGGTGACCTGGACGTAGACATAGCCCTCCGGTGCGGTCATATCTTCGACAGCATTCACAGCGCTCGGCGAGTCCGCAGTGATGAGGACAACATTGCCGCGTTCGAGTGCTGCGATCGGGATGGACACGGCGTCGGTCACGCTGTCCACAACTATTGTGACGTCGACATTCATACCGGGGAGCAGGCCCTCGGTATCGTCTATGCGTATCGTCACCGGGTAGCTGGTGTAGGACCCG
>CAJFRI010000111.1 GCA_904419385.1 Candidatus Heteroscillospira lomanii | reverse complement strand
CAGGGAGGCCCTCGGCGGATATGCAGAAAAGCTCGAGTCGCTCGGCGTCGCGCTCAGGCTCGGCGATGGCTATCTCGACAGCCTGGATTTCGACCTCATCTTCCGCACTCCCGGAGTGCTCCCTAACACGCCGCAGCTCGTAAAGGCGGCTGAGAGCGGGGCCGAGATCACGAGCGAGATGGAGCTGTTTTTCCGCCTCTGCCCGTGCCGCACCATTGCGGTCACAGGGTCCGACGGAAAGACGACGACCACAACGCTCATATCTGAGATACTCAGGACGGCGGGCCTTCGCGTGTGGCTCGGCGGCAATATCGGGCATCCGCTGCTCACGGACACTCCGAATATGTCGCCCGACGACATCGCCGTGCTGGAGCTCAGCTCGTTCCAGCTCCACAGCATGAGGTGCTCGCCGGATATCGCCGTAATTACAAATGTGTCGCCGAACCATCTCGACAAGCACCCTGACTATCAGGATTATATCGACGCGAAAAAGAACATCTTTCTCGGCCAGAAGCCCGGTTCTCTGCTTGTGCTCAACGCCGATAACGAAGTGACGCGCGCCATGGCGCTGCTCGCGCGCGGGCGCGTGCGTATGTTCAGCCGCCGCGAAAGAGTGAAAGACGGCTTTTTCGATGAGGACGGCACGATCTATCAGGCGCACGGCGGCGATAACACCGCCATGGTGCTCGATGAGGAGATACGCATACCGGGCAAGCACAATGTCGAAAACTATATGGCTGTCTTCTGCGCGACCGACGGCCTCGCCGGCAGGCGGGAGTGGCGCACGGTGGCCAAGAATTTCCAGGGCGTGGAGCACAGGCTTGAGTTCGTGCGCAATCTGCGCGGCGTTGACTACTATAACGACTCCATTGCGTCCAGCCCGACGAGGACGATAGCCGGCCTGCACTCTTTCGAGCGCAAGCCTGTGCTGATAGCCGGAGGCTATGACAAAAACCTCTCGTATGAGCCGCTGGGCGAGGCGGCGATAGGCCGGGTGAAGGCCATGTTCCTCACCGGCGACACCGCTGAAAAGATACGCGCTGCCGTCACATCCGCTCCGGGATACGACCCCGATGAGCTGCCTGTCACAGTAATCGACGATTTCGACGAGGCTGTGCGTGCCGCGGCAAATTACGCGCAGAGCGGCGATATGGTGCTCTTCAGCCCCGCCTCGGCCTCTTTCGACAGGTTCAGGAACTTTGAAGAGCGCGGCAGATACTTCAAGAAACTCATTCTGGAGATGAAATGATATGGAACTCAAGGAACTTATATGCTCACTCAGCGCGATGAGCGGCCCATCCGGATTTGAATCGCCGGTGGCGGAGCGCGTGCGCGAGCTGCTCACCGCCTGCACGGACGAACAGCGTGTCGACGCTATGGGCAACCTCATCGCCGTGAAGCGCTGCGGCAAGCCCGGCGCGCACACGATAATGATAGACGCGCACATGGACGAGATAGGCTTCATCGTCACCGGATACGACAAGGGCTTTCTGCGCTTCGGCTGCCTCGGCGGCATAGACCCGCGCATGCTGCCGGCGCGCGAGGTGATGGTGCTCACCCAGCCGGAGCCCATGTTCGGCGTGATCGACACCCTGCCGCCACATGTGCTCGAGAGCGGCGACTCAGACAAGACCATCGACGCCAAAAAACTGTGCATAGACGTCGGCCTTACTCAGGAGGAGGCGGAAGCGCGCATACCGCTCGGAACCCCGGTGGTGTTCGCCTCGGGGTGCCGGGAGCTTGCCGGAGGAGCAGTCTGCGGCAAATCGCTCGACGACAGGGCCTGCCTTGCCGTCGTCATAAACGTCATGCAGCGGCTCGCCGGGTGCGAGCTCGGGGTAGACGTCGTGTGCCTCGCGGCGGTGCAGGAGGAGCTCGGCATGCGCGGAGCCGTGACAGCGGCTTTCTCCGTCGCTCCGGACTATGCCGTCACCCTTGATGTGACGCACGCGCTCACGCCGGACGCCAAAAAGACCGAGACCGTCGCTTTCGGCGGCGGCGCGGCCATAGCGCTCGGGCCGAACATGAACAGAGCCATGACGGACGATATCATCGCCGCCGCAAAGAACGCCGCGATACCGTACCAGATCGAGGTCGTCCCAGGACAGAGCGGCACGAACGCGTGGGCGACCCAGATCGCGAGGTCCGGCGTCGCCACCGCGTTAATTTCCATACCTCTCAAGTATATGCACACGCCGGTCGAGACCATCGACATCGCCGACGCGCAGAGCGCGGCGGATATCCTCGTCGAATATATCACGCAACTGGAGGCCGATACAAATGCTTGACACTGTAAAAACGCTCTGCTACCTCTCCGGCGTTTCCGGATACGAGGACGAGGTGCGCGAGTACATCCTCGAGCGTGCCATGCCGTATGCCTCCAGCGTGGAGACCGATCCTTTGGGCAACCTGATCATATACAAAAAAGGTGCAGTGAGCACAGGGCGCAAGCTCATGCTCTGCGCGCATATGGACGAGGTCGGCCTCGTCGTCACCCACATAGACGACGACGGCTACCTCAGATTCGGCTTTGCCGGCGGCATCGACCGCCGCGTCATCATAGGCAAGAGCGTCTATGTCGGCGACGGCAGGGTGCCCGGAGTCATCGGCATAAAGGCCTATCACCTCGTCACCGACGAGGAGGAAAAGAAAGTGCCAAAAGCTGAAGAGATGTATATAGACATAGGCGCGCGCAGCCGCGCCGAAGCCGAGAAACTTGTCTCGCTCGGAGACGCGTGCGTGTTCGACGACACGGTCGTCGAGTTCGGCAGCGGCTATCTCAAGGCCAAGGCGATAGACGACAGGCTCGGCTGCGCCGTCATGCTCAAGCTCATCGAGTCCGGCCTGCCATGTGACTGCTGCTTTGCTTTCACCGTCCAGGAGGAAGTCGGCACCCGCGGCGCTCGCACCGCGGCCTACCGTGTGCAGCCCGACGTCTGCCTCATCCTCGAGGGCACAACGGCGGCCGACCTGCCGGGCTCGTCCCCGGAAAACGAGGTCTGCCGGCTCGACGGCGGGGTCGTCATCCCGTTCATGGACCGCGGCACGCTCTATGACCCCGCGCTCTACAAGGCGCTCACAGCGCTCGCCGATGAGAACGGCATACGCTGGCAGACCAAGCGCATGATAGCCGGCGGCACCGACGGCGCCGCTGTCCAGCGCTCGGCCGGCGGCGTACGCACGGCGGGGCTTGCCTGCGGCATAAGGAACCTGCATTCTCCGGCCTGCGTCGCCAATACCGCCGATTTCGAGCCGATGCTGAAACTCGCCGGACTCTTCGTCGGCGCCTTCGCGGAGGGCAGGATATGAACGAAAAAGTCAGAGAGCTCGCGAAAAAGGTCGAGCAGCGGCTCGCGGGGCGCTTTGCCGAGATAGACGAGGTCGCCGCGCTGAACACCGAAAAGGTGATGGATTCTTTCAGAAAGCACCGCGTGTCCGACAGCATGTTCGCCGGGACCACTGGCTACGGTTACGACGACCTCGGCCGCGAGACGCTGGACAAGATATATGCAGACGTGTTCGGCGCAGAGAGCGCCATAGTGCGCACCGGCATAGTAAACGGCACCCATGCCATCGCCTGCGCGCTCTTTGCCGCCTGTGAGCCTGGAAAGACGCTGCTGAGCATATCCGGCATGCCGTATGACACTATCCTCTCGACCATTGGCGTCACTGGCGATTACTTCGGCTCGCTCAGGTACTACGGCGTGGGCTTCGACCACGTCGATCTCAAGGCGGACGGCACCCCGGATATAGAGGCCATACGCATCAGGGCCGCGGATGAAAACGTCTGCGCCGTTGCCATACAACGCTCGCGCGGCTATGCTGCAAGGCCCGCGCTCACAGTCACGCAGATCGCGGAGATAATAGCTGCGGTGCGGGAAGTGAATCCAGCGGCCTGCATATTCGTCGACAACTGCTACGGCGAGTTCACAGAGCTGCATGAGCCGACCGAGTTCGGCGCCGATCTCATGGCCGGTTCACTCATAAAAAACCCCGGCGGCGGCATGGCGCCGACAGGCGGGTACATAGCTGGAAGGCGTGAATATGTCGAGCGAGCGGCCTACCGCATGACAACGCCCGGCATAGGCGGCGAGTGCGGCGCGACGCTAGGAGTGAACCTGCATATGTTCCGCGGGTTTTTCATGGCGCCGCACGTCGTCGCGCAGGCGCTCAAGACCGTTGTGCTCTGCGCCGGTATGCTCGAGGAGCTCGGCTACAGGACCAGCCCGGGCTCCATGGACCCGAGATCGGACATAGTGCAGATAGTCGAGCTCGGTTCGCCGGAAAAACTCTGCCGCTTCTGCCGCGGCATACAGTTCGGCGCCCCGGTCGATTCTTTCGCCGCGCCTGTCCCGGCGCCTATGCCTGGATATGAGGACGAGGTCGTCATGGCATCCGGCTCGTTCATCCAGGGCTCGACCATAGAGCTCTCGGCCGATGGACCCATGCGCGAGCCGTATGCGGCCTACCTCCAGGGCGGTCTCACCTATGAGTCCGGCCGTCTGGGGATAATGTAT
>CAJFRI010000110.1 GCA_904419385.1 Candidatus Heteroscillospira lomanii | reverse complement strand
TGCTTTTTATTTCATTATTATATTTCACGTTTCATGCTTTACTAATCGCGAAACACACTATATAATGTATTATCCATCTCATTTCACAAATGGAGGAAAACGCCATGGCAAAGTGCGCAATATTCGTGACCACGCAGCAGCGCGCGGACACCGCAGAGGCGGTTCTGCTAGAGCTCGGAGAAGACAATATACCGGTATATATTACGCATCCTCTGCGTGTCGGAGGCGAAGCCATGGGTATAGTCCGCAGCGAGGGCATACAGGTCATAATCGCTCGCGGCGCCGTCGCCACCGAGTTTCGCAAGTGCACTTCTCTCCCCGTAGTCGACATAGTCCTGACTATACAGGAACTCGGCATGCTCATACTCGAGGCAAAATCAAAGCTCAGTATGAACCACCCTACGATTGCGCTCATCGCTCAGAAAAATATGTTCGGCAATCTCAGCGATGTCGACGTGCTTTTCGGTGTGAAACTGCGCACCTACTATGTCGACTCGCTCGACGACATGTCAGCAGCTACCCGGCGCGCCGCGAACGACGGCGCTGATATCGCCGTCGGCGGCATCTATGTGCAGGAGACCTGCAAGGAGATAGGGCTCCCATATATGAGCCACAACGGCGGCAAAGCCTCGGTAATAAACGCCCTGCGCATAGCCAAGCAGATATCCTACACAATAGACTTGCAGGAGCGCAACAACGCCGAGCGCAGCGCTTTGCTCAACTTCTCGTTCAATGGCATAATCCAGCTTGACCATCTCGGCCGGATCGTCACCATGAACCGCCGGGCGGAATCTTTGCTTGATATCCCCTCCTACGAGGCCGAGGGGCAGCATATATGTGACTTGATACCCGAAATAGACCGTGACAGGCTGAAAAGCGAAGTATACGGCTCAGGCGAGGAGCTGTTCCGCACCTTTTGGAACGGCGACGACGCCATCGCCGTGAGTGTGGCGCCGGTGAAAGACGGTTCCTCCGTCCGCTCCGCCATTGTCTCCTATTATGATATAGACCGGATGTCCAGCTTCGAGCGTGAGGCAAGGAGCACTCTCGGCTCGTATGAGGCCGCATTAGACTCAAGCCTCAGTTATAAGTGGCTATCATCAATGGCCGAGGAGCAATTTCCATTCGTACGTGCTCTGAACGACGCAGCACAATATGAAGACTGCCTGCTTCTGAGCGGCGGCGGCATCGTTGAGCGCGGATACTGCGCCGCATTCATACGCGCGAATGGCCTGCGGCGAGATCTGCCGTTTGTGACCGTGTCCGCCGCGTCATACGACCAATCCGAGCAAGCAGCCGCACTTTTCGGGACACCGGATACCGACGGCGCAGTACAACTGGCCAGCGGCGGCACCCTCTTCATCGACGAGATAGATAAACTGACTCCGGAGTGCCAGAGCAGGCTTTTGCAGCTCGTGTGCAACGGGCAACTCGTCTCCGGCGGGCACAGCCAGCCGGTCGACGTGCGTGTCATTTGCGGCGCAGGCACTGATCTGGAAAAACTTTGCGGCAACGGCCGATTCAGGCGCGATCTTCTGCTCGCAATATCCGTAAACAGCCTGCACATTCCTCCGCTCACCGGATGCCCGAACGCCATATTCAAGTGGAGCACCTATTATCTTGAGAAATATTGCTCGCAGTACGGCCGTTTCAACGTATTTACAAAGCCGGCAAAGCGCCTCCTTGCAGCTCAGCCGTGGTCTGAGGGGCACATTGAACTGCAGGTATTCTGCCGTCTCTGCGCCCGCGAAGCGACGCGCCGTGCGCTCGACGAGGCGACAGTGGCGAGGCTGCTGAAGGCCTCATCGGGCTCGCACGAGATCCCGGCACGGCACGAACCGTCATCAGGCGGGGAAAAAGCCCAGATCCAATCGCTGATAGACAAATACGGAGGCGACCGTGCGCTGATAGCCGAGGAGATGCAGATGAGCAAGACGACCCTATGGCGCAGAATGAAAAAATACGGCCTGATATGAAAAACCGGCGCGGATAACCGCGCCGGTTTAAATCTTATTCAGTTCACGAATGCTGTGACTATTTGAGACCACAGCGGCAGCGTGACAGATCCGAGCAGTGTTGACAGGAACATCGCCGCACCGGCATAGTCGGCTCTGACATTGTAGTTGGCGGCATAGACGACCATCATCGCCGGAGCGGGGACGGCCGCAAATATCACGCCAAGCTCGATAAGCAGCGGCGGAAAGCGCAGCAGGGACAGGACAGCCAGCGCTATCGCCGGGCTCACCATGTTCTTGATGAGCACAGCAACAGGGATGGTGAAGTCCTTGAGCAGCCCCTTGAGATCTACATCGCCAAGCTGCATACCCGCGAGCATCATGCCGAGCGGGAGCGTCATGTCGCCGAGCGTCTCCATACATCCCACCACTATCTGCGGCAGCTGTATCTGCGTGATGAAGAAGAACAGGCCAACAAACACGGAGACAGACGGTATCTGAAACAGCATCTTCCAGTTGAAGTCGACGTGATTCTCGCCATCGGCGACCGCCCCGTACATGAGCGGGAGAGCTATGAACATTATCACTCTCTGCGGCAAGCCCATAAGGCCGGTATAGAATACGCCCTCGCTGCCGAGCACAGCAGCTATTATCGGCACGCCTATGAGCATGAAGTTATTGAACAGGAAAAACGCACGCAGTACCGCGCGGCACTGAGGATCATTGCGCTTGAGCATCTTTGCCCAGACCATCCCTGTCAGCGTGAAGCAGGCCTGAAGGATCAATACCATTGCCAGTGAGAGAAAGCCCTGCTGGAGCTTTTCCATCTCAAACGGAGTCATCATAGACGTTATGACGAGACAAGGCAATGCAACATTGAGGACTATTTTTGATATGGGCCCAACAGTGGCGGCATTGGTCCATTTGAGCTTACGGCACACAAATCCCACCGCCATAAACACCATAACCTGCACCGCAGCGTTGAGCATTTCCACAACAAGTCCCCTTCTCTGTCTATAATGTATGGAAAGGGCCCGTCAATCGGCGGGCCCTTTTTGTTATAAATTTATCAGTCAACTTTGACATCCTTGCGTTTCTGAGCCATCTCAGCTCTCCACTTGCCGAGGTCCTCCATAGAAGGACGGACACCGTCGGCCAGAGCCTTGCGGCAGTTCTCGAGCACAGGCATCTCAGCCTCCGCCATGCCAACACATGCCTCATAAAGCTTCGGTGCTATATCCTCGGGAATGACAACGAATCCATGGATATCAGCGTGGATGAGGTCGCCGGGGTTGATGGTCAGCCCGCAGATGACGACCGGGCAATCTATCACTTCGACATGGATGAACGCATGGGAGACGAGAACATCGGTAGACATGAAGTAGAAGCCGAGCTCGTCAGCGGCAGGAATGTCACGCACGCCGCCCTGAACCAGCGTTCCGACAGCGCCGAGCGATTTATGGGTGGTCGCCTGGACTTCGCCCCAGTAGGATCCGATGGGCTCCTTATCTGTATCCTGGATGCAGATGATGGAGGGCCCCTCCTGAGCGCGGTTCTTTGCATAGAGCTCCATCTGGAGCTTGGCCTGCTCGGGAGTAGCCGGAGCCATGGCGCTTACCTTTGCGGTCACGGCATAGCCGACCATGGGCTTGGTGCGGTCGCCGGCGCGCTGGACCATGCCGGGCTTGCCATAGCAGTTGAAACGATACTTAGCACCGAACGCCTCGAGAGCGTTGCAGACGGTGGGGCTGTCGAATTCGCGCAGCTTCTCGAGCTGCTCAGCGGTGAGTTTTGCCATTACTGACTACCTTCCTTATAAAGCTTTTTAATTAAAAGAGATTGCCGTTCTCGTCGAACTTGAACTCCTCGGGCTCGCCGATGATTTCGATATTCGGGTTGGCCTGGGCCTCGGGCAGCATGGCCTCAGAGATATACATCTCGCCCATGCAGAGGGTATTATGGATGCGGATGATGCGCGGGTTGTCGAAGTCTATGTCAAAGCTGCACTTGAGCGCCGCGCGGATGGCCTGACGGTCGTTATCCATTATCATCGGGATCTTTGTGGAGAAAGACACGCGGCTGGTGAGCGGGTTGGGATATGTCTCGCAGAGATCGACCTTGTTGTAGAACCTGCGGGTGGAGAAATCGGCCAGGCCCATACCTCCGCCGTTTCCGTGCGACTTCTCAGCGAGGTCGAGCACGACAATGTTCTGGCAGATGGGATCCTCCTGGATGCGCGGGTTGGTAAAGCGCTTGACCACATTCGGGTCCATACCGGCGCCGGAGATATTCTTGCCTATCTCATCCACGATCAGCACATCGAAGGGATCAAACATGATTTTCGCCATGAGGCTCTTGGCTTTTATGAGATACCCGGGCTCGCGGTCAGCGAACTCCTCGCTCTTCATGCACACGACTTCCGCGGTATCCTCATAGGCGTTCTCGATGACGGCGAGGCCGCCGATGATGTTGCTGTGAGCAATTGCGTATTTGCCCATCTCCTCGACGCGGGGGCCGAGGTTGGTGATATGGGTGGAGTGGCAGCACTCGGCACCGTACTGCTTGCCGAGGCCGATGAC
>CAJFRI010000109.1 GCA_904419385.1 Candidatus Heteroscillospira lomanii | reverse complement strand
CTCACACCGAGGCGGCGGCCGCCGGAGCCCTGCACATCCGCCTCGCCGGCGACAGCTTTTACTTCGGCTCTCTGGTGCACAAGCCGACCATCGGCAACGACGACCGCCCGATAGAGGCGCTCGACATCGTGCGTGTCAACCGGCTGATGTACTCCGCGTCGTTCCTGATGGCGCTGGCAGCGCTCGCCGGGGCGATATTTCTCAGCTTGAGGTGATCTTCATATGGCTCAGTTTGCCCACGGCGGCGATATAACGAGCTATGGCGACGTAATAGATTTCTCCGCGAATATAAACCCTCTCGGCATGCCGCCGGAGGTGGTCTCGGCAGCGGAGGCGGCGGTGGCCGGGGCCGTGCATTACCCCGACCCGTTCTGCCGCTCTGCCAGAGCCGCCATAGCCGGGCGCGACGGCGTCAGCGCCGGGCGCATAGTCTGCGGCAACGGGGCCGCCGACCTGATCTTCCGCCTATGCCTCGCGATGGGGCGGGGCAGGGCGCTCGTCTGCGCGCCGACTTTCTCCGAGTACGCCGCCGCGCTCAGAGCCATGTCCTGGGATGTGCGCGAGCACACGCTCAGCCGGGAGGACGGCTTTGAGGTCGGCGAGAGCTATCTCGAGAGCCTGAGCATGGGGGCCGACATCGCCTTCCTCTGCACGCCGAACAACCCCACGGGGCGGCTACTGGACCCGGAGATCGCGCTGCGGGCGGCTGATATCTGCCGCCGGCAGGGCACGCTGCTCGTCATAGACGAGTGCTTCCTCGAGCTGTCCACCCCGGTGCGCCCGCTCACGGAACTGCTCGGGCGCGGGGCGGTGCTCCTGCGCGCATTCACGAAGAGCTATGCCATGCCCGGCCTGCGATTCGGCTATGCGCTCTGTCCCGATGAGGCCACGGCGGAGAAGATCGCATCCTGCGGCCAGCCGTGGAGCGTGTCGTGCGTCGCCCAGGCGGCGGCCGTCGCTGCCTGCTCGCGGCCGGACTGGCCCGCCATGGCCCGCGCCGTCATCGAAGCCGCGCGGCCCGGGCTCGCCGCCGGGCTGAAAAGCGCCGGGCTCGAGGTGTTCGACAGCGCCGCGAACTTCATCATGTTCCGCGCCGCGGGCGACGGCACCCTGCGCGAGCGCCTGGTGGAAAAAGGATTTCTCATCCGCTCATGTTCAAACTACCCCGGACTGGGCGACGGCTATTACCGCATAGCCGTGCGCTCCGAGCGGGAAAACGCGCTGCTCATAAAAGCAGTCAAGGAGGCCGTCTGAATGGCAAAGACAATAATGATACAGGGCACGGCGTCAAACGCCGGCAAGAGCCTCATCTGCGCGGGGCTGTGCCGTATTTTCGCGCAGGACGGCCTGCGCGTCGCGCCGTTCAAGTCGCAGAATATGGCGCTCAACTCCGCCATAACAGCCGACGGCCTCGAGATGGGCAGGGCCCAGGTCGTGCAGGCGCAGGCCGCGCGCGTGCGCCCGAGCGCCGACATGAACCCCATCCTCCTCAAGCCCACCGGCGACTCCGGCTCCCAGGTCATAGTCTCCGGCGTGCCGCGCGGGACGATGAGCGCCGCCGACTACTACAAATACAAAAAGGCGCTGAAAAGCGATGTCCTCGCCGCTTTTGAACGCCTTTCCGCCGCGTATGACGTCATTGTCATCGAGGGCGCCGGCTCTCCGGCGGAGATAAACCTCAAGGACGACGATTTCGTGAACATGGGGCTCGCGCAGATGACGCGCTCGCCCGTCCTGCTCTGCGGCGACATCGACCGCGGCGGGGTGTTCGCCTCGCTCTACGGCACGGTCAAGCTGCTCGAGCCGGAGGAGCAGGCGCTCATAAAGGGCCTCATAATCAACAAATTCCGCGGCGACGTGGAGATCCTGCGCCCGGGGCTCGAGCCGCTCGAGAAGATGACGGGCAAGCCCGTGCTCGGAGTCGTGCCGATGATAGACGTCGATATCGACGACGAGGACTCGCTCTCCGAGCGCCTCACCGGCGGCGGCAAGGTCGGCCTCATCGACATCGCCGTCATAAGGCTGCCGCGCCTGTCGAACTTCACCGATATGAACCCGCTCGAGCGCTACGAGCAGGTGCGCGTGCGCTATGTGACGAGCCCGCGCGAGCTCGGCGAGCCTGATCTCGTCGTCCTGCCCGGCACGAAGAACACCATGGACGACCTGCGCTGGCTGCGCGAGAGCGGCATGGAGGCCAGGATCGTGCGCCACGCCTCGCGCGGAGGCGCCGTGCTCGGCATATGCGGCGGCTATCAGATGCTCGGCGAGGAAGTGTCCGACCCCGGCGGGGTCGAGGGCGGCGGCGCCATGCGCGGGCTCGGCCTGCTACCGGCGAAAACCGTGTTCTTCGGCGAAAAGACCCGCACCCAGGTGAGCGGCGTGTTCGAGGGCGCGGAGGGCGTGTTCGCGAAGATGCGCGGCGTGCGCTTTGAGGGATATGAGATACACATGGGCGCCACGGAGTCGGGCGGGGAGAACATCCTCTCCATGCGCGACCAGAACGGGGCCGAAAAGCGCGACGGCCTCAGCCGCGGCAACGTCATGGGCTGCTATGTGCACGGCCTGTTCGACAAGGGCGAGTGCTCGGCCGCGCTGCTCGGCTGCCTGCTCGAGCGCCGCGGGCTCACGGCGGAGCTCGCCGCCGTCGACTGGGCGGACTATGCCGACGCCCAGTACGACAAGCTCGCAGTGGCGCTGAGGAAGGCGCTCGATATGGATAAAATTTACGACATCCTTGAGAGAGGAGCGGAACAATGAAAGACATTCAACTCAAAAGCGCGGCCCCGGCCGATATAGAGAGGCTGAGCATGGAGACCATCGCCGCCGAGATGCCGGCCAACGATTTCACGGCCGAGCAGCTGCCGGTGGTCATGCGCTGCGTGCACACTTCGGCTGATTTTGACTATGTAAAGAACCTGAAATTCACCGAAAACGCCGTAAAACGCGCGGTCGAGGCGATAAAGGGCGGCTGTACGGTCGTTACCGACACACAAATGGCCTATTCCGGCGTGAACAAGCGCGTTTTGGAGCGTTTCGGCGGCAAAGCCGTGTGTTTCATGTCCGACCCGGACGTCGCCGCCGAGGCGAAGAAGCGCGGCGTGACCCGCGCCGCCGTCTCCATGGAGCGCGCCGCCGCCATCGAGGGCAGCGTCATCCTCGCGGTCGGCAACGCGCCCACCGCGCTGGTGCGCGCCTGCGAGCTAATGGACGAGGGCAGGTTCAGCCCCGTGCTCGTCATCGGGGCGCCCGTCGGCTTTGTGAACGTCGTCGAGTCGAAGGAGCTGCTGTGCTCCATGGGCTGCGATTACATCGCCGCTATGGGCCGCAAGGGCGGCTCGAACATCGCCGCGGCGATATGCAACGCGCTCATCTACTCCGCCTCCGGCGGGGCGCGCGAGTGAGGAGGGCGGGCGAATGAAAAAAGCTCTGCTCACCGTGTCGTTCGGCACGAGCCACCTCGACACGCTGGACAAGACCATCGCCGCGATAGAGCGCGACGTCGCCGCCGCCATGCCCGGCAGGGAGGCGAGGCGGGCGTTCACCAGCGGCATGATAATCAAAAAGCTGCGCGAGCGCGACGGGATAGTGATCCCGAACGTCTCCGAGGCGCTCGCCTCGCTCGCGGGGGAGGGCTTCGGCGACGTCGTCATCCAGCCGACGCATATCCTCAACGGCGAGGAGTTTGAAAAGCTGCGCGGCATGGCGCAGCCGTATGAGACGCGGTTCAAGCGCATGGCGATAGGCGCGCCGCTGCTCACTGAGGTCGGCGATTACCGCGACCTTGCCTCCGCGCTCATCGAGGAGATGCCCCCGCTCAGGGCGGACACGGCCATAGTCTGGATGGGGCACGGCACGGATCATCACTCCAATTCCGTCTACGCCATGCTCGAGTACATGATGCACGACTGCGGGCGCACGGATGTATTCATAGGCACTGTCGAGGGATATCCGGGGATCGAGGAAGTCTTGCGCAGGGTGAAAGGCAGCGCGGACGTCAAAAACGTGCTGCTGTGCCCGCTGATGATAGTCGCGGGAGACCACGCGAGGAACGACCTCGCCGGTTCTGAACCGGATTCGTGGCTCAGCCGCTTCAGCGCCGGGGGCTACAGGACGGCCTGCCGCCTCGCCGGGCTCGGCGAGAGTGCGGCCGTGCGCCGGATATTCGTCCGGCACGCGCTCACAGCCGCCGGGGAATAAAGGGGAAGCGCGGAGAGATTCCGCTTTCCATATAACAGTAAGAGACAGCCGCGGCCGAAAGGCCTTGATAGGGAAGCCGGGTGCAAATCCCGCACAGTCCCGCTGCCGTGAGGGGGAGCCCGACGGACGTTATGCCACTGGAGAGATCTGGGAAGGTGTCCGTCAGGCGGCGATCCCGAGTCGGAAGACCTGCCGCTGTCTCCCGCCGGATGATCCGGCGGAACACACTCGACTCTACGAGAGATAGGGAGGTGCGGTTTTATGACTGGATGCTGCTTTAGCGACACGGGCTGAGCGGGCGCGTTTTGCGCGCAGATCACTATTTTTTGAAAGGATGATTAAAAGTGAAACGCAAGACCGCGTATTTCTTCTCGGTGGTCGCCGCCGTGACCGCTGTGCTCACGATGCCGG
>CAJFRI010000108.1 GCA_904419385.1 Candidatus Heteroscillospira lomanii | reverse complement strand
TCACCCACCTGAGTGTCAGGAGCATGGAAGTGCTTCTGGCACTTTTTTTGTGGCTTTTTTGTGAATTTGATTAAAAAGTCCTTGACAACTCGTTTCGGGCGATGTCCGCCGGGAATTTTTCCCGTATACTCTGCTCATAGCGGTCCCCGTCGCCTGGAGTCCAATATTCCTCAAGTGTAATATCTCCGCTGCCGAGCAGGAAAGTCAGCGCAACGGGTACATGGCTGCCGCTGACGTCTTCAATCCCGGCGCCGCTGACGTTGTACTCCCCATAGTATGCCCAGCCGTAGCAGGTGATGCGCCGCCCGTCATCCGACTCATTCGTCCCGAGCGGAATATAGCTGCAGCAGGCGTAGTCATAATCGTTATAGCCGCTGGCGTTGTGCTCCATTATTGCGTCCTGAATCGCGAGCGACAGCATGTCGGCCGGTGCGGTCACGTCGTCGGGCGCGGGTGACTCAGCGAGCCCGGCCGTCTCGGTGGGAGCGGCAGAGTCAGCCGGAGCTGCCGGTTCCTGCGGGTCGGTCATAAAGCATCCGGCGGTCACGGCACAGATGACAAGCGCCAGAGCGATCGCCATGACTGACGGCTTCTTATATCTCAACACGGTTTTCACCCTTTCTTTCACACCCACTTCACCAAAAGCCAGCGGACAGGCGGCAAGTCCGCTGCGTCTCACGCTGCACGCGAGCAGCGTCTCCGAATAGCTCTTTTTCTCAGGAGCAGTCATCCTGGAGATAACCTTCTCGTCGCAGGCGAGTTCAAGATCCCGGCACATGAGGATGTATGCCGCCCAAACCAGCGGATTGAACCAATGCAGCGTGAGCACGGCAAATCCCAGCGGCTTCCAGATGTGGTCGAGCCTGCGCATATGCGCGCGCTCGTGCATGAGGACGTTCTCTTTCTGCACGGCCGAGAGGGCAGAGGGGAGGTAGATCCTCGGTCGCAGCAGGCCGAGGATGAACGGCGTGTCTATCTCGTCACAGATATACACGTTGTTTTCAATCTGCACGGACGGCCTCACACGCAGCCGCAGCCTCACCCATGTCACAAGTGTGTAGGCTAGCATCACAGCCGCACCGGCCAGCCAGAGCGCCATAAACAGCCGGGCCAGCACATACACCGGCTCGACGCTGGCCGCGCTGTTGTTGTGCACGACGGTGGTGACAGAGTCGGAAGCACTCATGCCGCCTGACGGGGTGAGCCCGATTTGGCCGAACTGTATGGCCTCTGAGCTTATCCGCGCCGTGCGCGGCATGAGGCTCAGCGCGCTTTTCACTGAGACTGGACAGACGAGCCTTATACCGACAAGCGCCCACATGAAACAGCGCGTATACCGCGGCGCTCCTCTGAGCAGGAAACGCAGCACGATGACCACAGCTATGAGCACGCTCGCCGAGAGGCTCATGTTCAATATTTTGATAAAGACGTCGAACATCTCATCACCCCTCTCCCATGGAGTCGATCATCGCCTTTATCTCGGCTATCTCATCGCCGCTCAGCTGCTTGCGAGAGGTGAACGCGGCGATGAAAGCCGGCAGCGAGCCGCCGAAAGTCTCGTCGACAAAACGCTCGCTCTGCGCCGAGTTGAACTCTTCGCGGCTCATGCGCGATGTGACGACCCCGCCGTTGTTTTGAAATATGCCGCGGTCACAGAGCTTTTTGAGCACAGTGTATGTCGTCGACTTTTTCCACATCAGTTTGTCGGCGCAGAGCTTCACCAGTTCGCCTGAGGTGAGCGGCTCATGCTCCCAGATCACATCGGCAAACTGCGCCTCCACGACGCCGAGCTTCAGTTCTTCCATACGTCAGCCTCCTTCGGTCTATTAAGCATAGACCTCGTTCTGAGATTAGTCTATCGCAAATAGACCGTTTTGTCAAGAAAAACAGACCCCATTTTTCGGGGCCGGTTTTCGACGGTGTTCGCCGGTAATTTTGCCGGGAAAGTGTTATTATATGTCAAAAAAGCGGCGGCCGTTTTCCATGGTGAGCTCCGCCACGGCACCGACGGTCATACCGCGCAGCTCGGCTATCCTTTCGGCTATATACGGCAGGTTGCTGCTGTCGTTCCTGTGCCCGCGGTTCGGAACAGGGGCAAGATATGGGGAGTCGGTCTCGATCATTATCCTGTCGAGCGGCACAGAGGTGATGACTTCCGGCGCCCGGCGCGCGTTTTTGAAAGTTATTGCACCTGTAAAGCTGAGATACCAACCTCGCTTTACGAGCTCCGCAGCCATCTCAGCGCTGCCGGAGTAGCAGTGGAACACGCCTTTGACCTCTGGGTACGCGGCGAGTATGGCCATGCAGTCGGCATGGGCATCGCGGTCGTGGATGATGACCGGTTTTCCAAGCTCCCGCGCGATGGCAAGCTGCCGGCGCAGCACCTTCTGCTGCGTCTCTTTCGTGTCGGCGCCGTAGTGGTAGTCAAGCCCGATCTCACCGATGGCGCGCACTTTTTTCTTTCCGCAGAGCTCCCTGATGAGCGTTTCGCTGCTCTCGTCAAAAGACGCGGCGTCGCTCGGGTGCCAGCCTGCGGCCGCGTATACATAGTCATATTTCTCACTCAGCTCGACGGCAAAAAGCGAGCTTCGCCGCTCGCAGCCCGGATTCAGCACCAGAGCTACACCGCTCTCCGGCAGCGCCCTGTCCAGCAGCCATTCGCGGTCTCCGTCAAACATCTCGTCATCGTAATGGGCATGCGTGTCAAAATACATGTTCTCTCTCCGTTTCTCAAATGTGAGGCATATCAAGATTATAAGCCGATTTTACAAAAGCGGCAAGGTTCTTTACATTTTTTGTTGCTAATGCTATAATTGTGCGAAATGTTTGTTGCACATAGGAGGACATCATGCAAACCGTGTTCTCTTCTGCCGCGCGGAAAGCGACCAATGCGCTGATGTGCGCCATCCTGCTCGTGTTTCCGCTCTTTACGGGGACGAGCGGATATTCGGATATAACGCGGTGGAAATTTATTTTCATCGCCGTTGCTGTGTCCGTCTGGTTTGCCGCTGCCGCCGTGCTGTGCATCAGATACAAAACACTGCCTCATATGTCTGCCCCGGCGGCATTGTGCGCGGCGTTTGCGCTCTGGGCTGCGGTATCGGCCTTTGCTTCGCCGTGGTTCCCCCAGACTTTGCTCGGCGCGTCGCGCTACACCGGGCTCGTGACAGTGCTCATATACGCGCTGATTTTCATCGCGGCGGCGCTTTTTGGCGTCCAAAGGCGGGTTTATATCTATATGATCGCCGCCTCGTGTGCCGTGTGCTGCCTTGTGGCATCGGCGCAGCTGCTCGGCTGCGGAGTACTCTATCCGAATGGGTATGACTACTACGACGGGGGAGTGCGCTACGTCGGCACATTTCTCGGGACCATAGGCAACACAAACCTGCTTGCAGCATTCCTGGCCATTGCCGTGCCTGTATGCTGGCTGTCGGCTTCTTTTGGGATGAGGGCGAGCGCGGCGCTTGCCGCATCCGGTGCGCTCGGAACCTTTGTCCTCTGCGCCTCCGGCAGCGCCGGAGGGCTGCTTGCCGTGGCCGTATCGGCGGCTGTCGCGACGCCGCTGCTAGCCGGACGGGGAAAGCTGCCGCGGTTCCTGCGAGTGATTGCCGTATCGGCTGCCGCTGCGGCGCTCTCAGCCCCCTGGATTGGCAAGGCAGCTCTGCTCGGCTTTGCCGCTGCTGCCGCTCTGATGGCAGCGGCCGCGCTGTTTGGACACCTGGTGCCGCAGGAGCGGGCTGCCGTCATGACGGTTGCGCTTGAGATGATTGCTGTCATAGCCATGCTTGCCGTCATTTACTTTTTTCCTCCGGCGGACGGACACCTCGCCGAGCTCTCCAGCATATTGCACGGAGAAATACGCGGCGAGTTTGGTTCCAGCCGCCTCATGATCTGGCAGCAGGCGCTCGCTCTCGTGCCGGAACGGCCGCTCCTCGGCGGCGGGCCGGGGACTCTGTCCCTGAGGCTCGATGTAGAGTTCTCGCGCTATTTCCCTGAGCTTGAACAGACTCTCACGACTTATACAGATAACGCACACAATGTGTACATCTCATATCTCGTCGATCTCGGCCTGCCTGGCCTTGCGCTGTATCTCGCGCTCATCGCCGTGTCAATAGCGGTGGCGCTCAAACGCAGGAGCGTGCAGTCGCTCATAATATTACCGGCGATGGTTGCGGCCTGGACCGAGAGTTTTTTCGGGCTCGGACTCTGCCTGACGGCACCGGTCATGTGGGCCGTGTGGGGCCTGCTTTTCGCCCGGGAAGAGACGACATACGACTTTGGAGTTGAGACCAATGGACAAGAAAAAGCTGCAAAAACTGATATACGCCGCCCTTGTGATAATGGCGCTGGCGATCTTTCTGCTAGGACGCTCGGGAATGAGGCACACTGCCAGTCCGACTCCGTCGACGACACCGGTGCAGGAGACGACAGCACCGGAAGCAACTCCAACTCCGATGCCTACCCCGACCCCGATGCCTGAGCCGTCTCCAGAAGAGACGATGCTGCAGATAAACTCCGGCTCAGACATTGTCCTCGTGACACGCGAACCTGCGACGAACTCTGACATATCATAAAAAGCGCGCCAAAAGGCGCGCTTTAAATTTTATGCTTGACAA
>CAJFRI010000107.1 GCA_904419385.1 Candidatus Heteroscillospira lomanii | reverse complement strand
AAGGTCAGCATGGGCACTGTGCGCTGCACATATCTCATCGATGAGCACGGCGTCATAGAGCATGTCATGCCGAAAGTCAAGCCCGACGCCAATGCCGCCGAGATCCTGGCATATCTCGACGGAAAGGCCTGACGCAATGCAAAACAGCCCGGATGACTCCGGGCTGTTTGTATCACAGTTCATGAAAGCGCAGCTTGACCCGCACCTCCCTGTCTTCCGAGAGCTCCACGCGCTCGATGAGTTCAACTAGCGCTTCGCGTGAAGCGAGGCCGCCGTCCATGAAGTCCCGTACCAGCTTCGCCGCCAGTTCACCCGGCTCTTCCCTCGTGCCGCTGCGGCTGATGAGTTCTGCGCGCTGCCCTTCCAGCTGCTCCCTTTCCAGCAGGAGGGCGCCATATATGCGCCGGAAGTCCTCCTCAGCGAGCAGCCCGCTCAATCTGTCGGCATAGAGCCTGTCTATGTGAGCGCCGATGCCGGCGAGCTTTGCCTCGGCCTCGCGCAGCCGTGTCCCCGCGCCGCCGCGCTCCCCGGCGTCGAGTATCATGTTTTCAGCTTCGCGCAGAAGCCCATCCATGTCGATGTGCGCGCGGCAAAGCGCCAGAAGCTCGGAGAGCACGGCGTCCGTGACGGCCTCGACCTTGGCACAATGGCAGGAGCACGCACCTTCCCGCGTAAACCGCTGGTAAGTGCGGCAGACGAAAAACAGTCTGTCCTCTCCTTTTGAATTCCTGCGGTTTATCACAGCGAGCGGTTTGCCGCATTCGCGGCAGAATATGAGCCCGCGCAGTTTATAGTCGTAGGTGCGGCAGCGCGTGTGCCGCCTCGCGCCGAGAAGATGCTGCACGCGCTCGAAGCTCGCCCTGTCGATTATCGCCTCATGGGTATCTGAGACGACGGCCCAGTCCTCCGGCGGGATGCGCACGCATTTTTTGCTCTTGTAGCTGACTCTGCGGCGCCTCCCCTGCACCATACTGCCCGTGTATGTCTCATTTTGCAGCATTTCGGACACCCGCTCGCTGCTCCACAGTCTGACCTTCGCCGATGTCAGGTGCGCGTATTCCGACGGTGTGGGCACTCCGGCGCGGTTCAGCTCCGATGCTATGGCGCGGCAGCTCATCCCCGAGGCAGCCATGGAGAACACACGCCGCACGGTCGCGGCGGCCTCCTGGTCGACTATGAGCCGGTTTTTCTCTGTCGGGTGCTTTTTATAGCCGAAGAGAGCCTTTCCGCCTATAAAAAGCCCCCGGCGCTGCTTGTCGTGCTTGACCGAGCGTATCTTTTTCGAGATGTCCTTGGCGTACATGTCGTTCATTATCGCGCGGAATGGCGTGATGTCGTTGGCAGTGGAGTCAACGCCCGTGTCTATCCCGTCGAGCAGCGAGATATAGCGCACTTTGTGCTCAGGGAAATAGCGCTCCATGTAGTGCCCCGTGAGTATGTAGTCGCGCCCGAGACGCGAGAGATCTTTGGTGACGACCGTGTCGACCTTTCCGTCCTCGATATCGGCTGTCATTCGCCGGAATGCAGGCCGGTCGAAATTCGAGCCGCTCCACCCGTCATCTATATAAACGCCCGCTATGTCTATGCCGCGCTGTGCAGCAAATGCCCGCAGCATGGCCTCCTGATTCTGCACGCTCTGCGACGGACCGTCGCCCTCGTCCTCTTTCGACAGTCTGATATACAGCGCCGCTCTCACAGCCCACGCTCCCCGTCGAGGCAGCGCTCTATGTACCTCCGCAGCAGCTCGAGCACTATCTCGCCGAGCTCCGCCCCGCCATCACTGAACTCCATTATCACGGTAACGGCTTTTCCGCGCAACGCCATCACCTCCCGCCCTATCTATATGCGCCGGCCGTGCGAGATATATAAAAATCTTGACCATAACTAGTCTGAGAAGAATTCTCCACCGCAATCCACCAGTCAACGGCGTCATGGCCGCGCCTTTCATCGGCAGATAGGCTCCGGCATCAGTCCTCAAGTTACTTCGACCTGTGCAAGGGGGAATACGGCGGCTGACATGGATAATACCATAAAAGAAAGCGTCAAACGCTACGGAGAAAAGATAATACGGCCTACACCTATCGCAGGCCTTTCATCCGGTGTGCGATCCCCGGACCACAATCGGCAAACTGTTCCGCTGCAGCGGGGCATTACAAATAAAGGAGGAAATATAAATGGAGTACGAGATCAAAGGCGGGGTGTTCCCCGTAGTGGAGTGCCGCCTGCATGACGGCGAGAGCATGATAACGGAGAAGGGCTCAATGGTATGGCAGACGCCCAACATAAGCATGGAGACGCGCGGCGGCGGCATAGGTAAGATGTTCTCCAAGGCGCTCTCAGGCGAGAGCATGTTCCAGAACATCTACACGGCTGAGGGAGACGGCGTAATTGCGTTCGGCGCCAGTTTTCCCGGCAAGATAATCCCGATCGAGATCTCCCCCGACCGCGAGATGATCCTGCAAAAACGCGCCTTTCTCGCCTCCACATGCGGTATAGAACTGTCTATCCACTTCAGCAAAAAGCTCGGCGCCGGTTTCTTCGGCGGCGAAGGCTTCATCATGCAGAAGCTCTCGGGCCGCGGCCTTGTATTTGTCGAGATAGACGGCGACATAGTCGAGCGCACCCTCGCCCCGGGCGAACAGCTTATCGTCGACACCGGCAACGTCGCCGCATTTGAGTGCGGCGTCAACATGGAGATCAGGCAGGTCGCCGGTCTGAAGAACAAACTGCTCGGCGGCGAAGGATTCTTCAACACCCTGCTCACAGGTCCGGGCAAAGTCTGGCTCCAGACCATGCCCATATCCAGCGTCGCCGTAGCCATTCACGGCTTCATGCCGTCCGGCAACTGAGGCGGCATAACCAGTCATGAAAAACGCGGAAGCACTCCCGAAGAGTGCTTCCGCGTTTGATTTATGTCAATTATTTGTCATGGAATTTACATTATTTCCCTAGCGGAATTAACATGAGATAATTAAATTTGAATGAGCGGCACGTTTGTGTCAAATAAACAGGAGGTCTAGAACCAGCATGCACTCATTCAAGCGAAAAACAGGGCGGCGCATCGCCGCGATATGCCTGGCGCTCGCAAATGCGCTCTCGCTCGGCGCCGCACCCGTATTTGCGGCCGACGAGGCCGAGCAGCCGAACGAGCCGGGTCTCTGGATAACGGAGATGTATGTCGATGACGTCGACGCATATGTCGACTGTTTCATCAACTATCCTTTCTGCGGCGAACAGTTGGAATTCGTGGAGATAACGAACACGTCAAGCGACAATATCTCCCTAAAGGACTACACGCTCTACTACGAAGAGAACAACGGGGAGCCGGTACAACTGGAAATATCAGCCGCCACTGATGACGACGACATGTTCGTCCCAGCCGGCGAGAGCGTGGTCATCTGGAACCAGCGCTCAGATCTCGGAGGCACAGAGGGAACTGATTACGCCTCTGAGGAACAGTTCCGCGAGTACCTGATGGTCGATGAGGACGTCGCCGTATACACGACCAATTACGCCGGCGGTTTCGCAAATGACGACTGCGGCTTCATGCTGAAAAGCGGCGATGACACAAGGTCTCAGTATCATCTCATCAAGAATTCCACTGATGTCGAAAAGGGCGACGGCAACGGCCTCTCGCAGCATCTCAAGGTGCCGGATTACGGCAGCGAGATGTCGATGTGGCAGGAGAGCAAGCTGCCCAGCCCGGGACACGCCTATGATGAGCAGCTCAGCGGCCAGCGTACAACTCCGATCCCCGGCGAGCAGCCCAGCGGGGTGTACATCACTGAGATATACGCGAACGACGATGAGTGGCCTGCCGACAAACAGGCTGAGCTCTACAGCTATTTTGAGATAATGAACACCGGCAGCGAAGCTGTGGATCTCAACGGCGAATATGATTTTGTCTATGTGCAGCGCCACAGCGCCCAGCGCATGCAGCTCACCATCAGGCAGTATGATGAGGCCAACGGCCGCGGCAGCGGTCAGCTCAACTCGTCGGACGACTGTGTGCTTGGACCCGGCGAGGTCGCGGTCGTGTGGGCATACCCCACAGGTTACAGCGGAGAATACGACGCCGAGCAGGGCAAGGGTGAGACCTTCCCGACCGAGGCCGATTTCCGTGCGGCGCGCAACATCTCCGATGATGTCACAGTGTTCATCACAGCCGAGAACGGAGACCTGTCTGACAGGAAAGGCGGCCTGGAGATATACACCGAGCCGACCGGCGATGAGACCCGCGGCGAGCTGGTGTGCCGCTATCTGTGGAACGGCGGCCAGGGCAACGACATCGACCTCAAAGAGGGCAAGTCCGTCGACCTGAAGATAAGCCACGAGGGGCCGCTTATGGCCGTCAAGCAGATGAAAGCCACGCCGTCTCCCGGCACGGTATCCGAAGACCAGTACACTTTCCCGCAGGGCAGCGGCGATCCTCCCACCGTTTCCCTCTCCGACAGCGAGTTCGACGAGGTGTGGCTCGACGCACTTGACAACGGCATCACTCAGGGCGAGCCGCTGAACGTGCCGTATTACTACGGCGAGGGCGACGACACGCCGGTAAATCGTGTCGAGCTCTATTATAAGACGGACAAAATGTCCTCTTATGAGATGATAACCACAACCAACATGCGCATATACAACAAGTGGTACGCCCTCATCTCCAACGGCTATCTGCTCGACGCAGACTATGTCGAATACTACGCCAAGTTCTACAACGCATACGCCAACACCACCACGGATACGGAAAGGGTCTATATCCACGACGAGAACGACGGCGTGAGCGGACTGCGC
>CAJFRI010000106.1 GCA_904419385.1 Candidatus Heteroscillospira lomanii | reverse complement strand
TTGCTTTCAGCGTATTAAATAAGCTATAATATAGTTATTACGCTTAGAGCGTAAAATATCCGGCAGAACGGCTGCCAAACGGAGGCGAGAAGATGAAACGGGATACTGCGATGCTAGTGGCAGCGGTCCTGCTGCTCATTTCGGTGTGCGCGGGGATGTGTTCGAGCAGCTACATACGCTGGCCAGGCGGCGATGTAAGCGCTGTGCATATTGCGGCAGAGGCGATAAGACTGGGAGCTGATATGTACCTGACACACTATATAATGGCTGCCGCGCTGCTGATGGCGCTCGGCATCCAGATATAAAAAGAGCGGCCGGTGTACGGCCGCTCTGGTGCTTAGCGGGATCAGGCGGAGACGGTTGCTGCGGATGCGTTTGCCAGCATCAGCTTTATGCGGTTCTCCTGGTTTATCTTGGTCGCGCCTGGGTCGTAGTCCACGGCGACTATGTTGACGCCGGGATGGCGCTCTTTAATAGGTTTCATCATTCCCTTGCCGACGATGTGGTTCGGCAGGCAGCCGAACGGCTGTGTGCAGACGATGTTCTCGACGCCCTCGTCGATGAGCTCGAGCATCTCGGCTGTGAGGAGCCAACCCTCGCCCATTTTGGCGCCTATGCCTATGTAGCCCTTGGTGAGGGATATGGTGTGCTCAAATGGCGTGGGGCCGCGGAACACACCGTGCTGCTCGATGATATCGATGAGGTCTTTCTGCTTGCCGACGAGGAAGTTGAATATGATTCTGGCCGCCGGGGCCTTGAGGCGGTTCATGCCGTAGAGCTTGGTGTCCATGATGTTGTTGTACACGCAGTAGAGGCAGAAGTCGAGCAGGCCGGGCATGACAACCTCGGCGCCCTCGTGGAAGAGGAAGTCCTCGAGGTTGTTGTTGCCGAGCGGCGAGAACTTGACGAATATCTCGCCGACGATGCCGACTTTGACCTTGTCCTCTCTGCGCATGGGTATCCGGGCAAAGTCGTCGAGTATGGCCCGGTAGTTGGCTTTGACTTTGGAATATTTGACTCTGGAGCTCGCCATCTCATCGGTGAGACGTTTGGTCCACTTGTCGGCGAGCGCCTGGGCTTCGCCTGTCCTGATCTCGTAGGGGCGGCACTGGTTGCGCAGCAGCATGAGCAGGTCGCCGTAAAGCACGGCGTAGAGCATACGGTGCAGCATGGGGACGGTGATCTTGAACCCGGGCTGGCTCTCGAGCCCGCTTATGTTGAACGAGAGAACGGGGATGTACTCGTATCCGGCTTTCTGCAGCGCCTTGCGCAGCAGGGAGATATAGTTGGAGGCACGGCAGCCGCCGCCGGTCTGGGATATGAGCAGGGCGACCTTGTGCGGGTCGTATTTGCCGCTCTGGATGGCGTCGATGAGCTGCCCGATGACGAGCAGGGCGGGATAACAGGTGTCGTTGTGGACGTATTTGAGCCCGCAGTCTTTCACCGAGCTGCCGGTGTTCTCAAGCAGCACGGCCTTGTAGCCGTAGGAGTTGAGTATGGCCTCCATGATCTTGAAGTGCATGGGCAGCATGGTCGGCACGAGAATGGTGTAGTCTTTTTTCATCTCCGGGGTGAAGACTGCAAAGTTTGAAGAATTCATTTCTGATCCTCCTGGTTCGCTTCGATGGCGCCGAGCAGGCTGCGCAGCCTTATCGTGACGGCACCGAGGTTTGTGATCTCGTCTATTTTTATCTGTGTGTAAAGCCTGCCTCTGCGCTCCATGATGGCGCGCACCTCGTCGGTCGTGATCGCGTCGACGCCGCAGCCGAACGACACGAGCTGCACAAGTTCGACGTCATCGTGTGCGGCGGCATATTCTGCGGCGGCATAGAGCCGCGCGTGGTAAGTCCACTGATTGAGCACGTTGACTTCGAGCGGTTTTTCCGGCAGGGCGAGGCTGTCCTCGCTCACGACGACGAAGCCGAGCGCTGTGGCAAGCTTGTCGATGCCGTGCCCGATTTCAGGGTCGATATGGTACGGACGGCCGCAGAGCGCCATTATGCGCTTGCCGTTGGCCCTCGCGAATTCCAGTGCGCGTGAGCCCTCGCTGCGGATGTCTGCCATCCACTCCCTGTAGGCCTCGATACCGGCTGCCACGGCGCGGCGCAGCGCGTGCTGCGTGAATTTATGCCCGAGCGTGAGCTCAAGACACCTGCCGAGTTCGGCGGCGAGCTCATGGGAGTTGTTGACATTCAGGTAGGGGTACATGAACTTCACTTTGCGCAGGGAGTCCATGTTATGGCTCAAAAGCTCGGAGTAATAGGCGACTACAGGGCAGTTGTAGTGGTTGTCGCTGATGCCCTCGTCGAAATTATATGTGAGACAGGGGTAAAAAATGGCGTCTGCTCCGCGCTCGATAAGCGTCTCGATATGTCCGTGCATTATCTTTGCGGGGTAGCAGGCCGTGTCGGAGGGGATGCTGTACTGTCCCTTGGAGTAGAGCTCGCGGCTGGAAAATCCGGAGAGGACGACGTGATAGCCCAGCGATGCGAATATCGCGCGCCAGAAGGGAGCCATCTCATACATGCCGAGCGCGAGCGGCAGGCCTATGGTGCCGCGCTTGCCTGGTGTGTCCATGATGGCTTCAAACTTTTTGCGCTTGTACTCGTGCAGGTCGGGCAGGTCGGAATTTTCTGTTTTTTTGCCGGCGCCTTTGTCGCACTTGTTTCCGGAGATGTAGCGCTCGCCGCTGCTGAAAGTGTTTATCGTGAGGCGGCAGTTGTTGGTGCAGCCGCGGCATGTGGCGGCCTTTGCTGTGTGGGTGAAAGCGTCTAGCTCGTCTCCTCCGAGCAGCGTGGAGCTGCCTTTGGAGCGGGACTTGGCGTAGAGAGCCGCGCCGAACGCGCCCATGAGGCCGGCGATAGTCGGCCTTATGACATCGTGCCCTATCTCGAGCTCAAAGCTGCGCAGCACGGCATCGTTGTAGAACGTGCCGCCCTGGACGACAATCTCCCGGCCGAGTTCCTCTGCGGAGTTGGCGCGGATGACCTTGTAGAGCGCATTTTTCACGACGCTCATGGACAGGCCGGCCGATATGTCCTCGACGCAGGCACCGTCTTTCTGCGCCTGCTTGACGGAGGAATTCATAAAAACGGTGCATCTCGAGCCGAGGTCGACCGGGGCTTTGGCGAAGAGCCCGAGCTTTGCAAACTCGGCCACGTCATAGCCCATTGATTTGGCAAAAGTCTCGATGAACGAGCCGCAGCCGGAGGAGCAGGCCTCGTTGAGCATGATGCTGTCTATCGCGTTGTTGCGCACTTTGAAGCACTTGATGTCCTGCCCGCCGATGTCGAGGATGAACTCGACGTTGGGATTGAAGTGGCGCGCGGCGGTGAAGTGAGCCATGGTCTCGACGAGGCCGTGGTCGACGTGGAAAGCGTGTTTGATGAGCTCCTCGCCGTAACCAGTGACGGCAGAACCGGCGATCTCGACCCTGTCGCCGCAGAGGCCGCGCAGTATGCGCAGCTGTTCGAGCACTATCTCTACAGGAGTGCCTTTGTTGGAGCTGTAATATGAGTAGAGCAGATCGCAGTCCTCGGAGATGAGCGCGAGTTTTGTGGTGGTAGAGCCGCAGTCTATGCCGAGGTAGGCTTTGCCGCTGTATTCGCTGAGCGGCTTCTCGGGCACGCTGTGCGAGGCGTGCCGCGCGCGGAACTGCTCGTACTCCTCTTCACTCGCAAACAGGGGAGGGAAGGAGTTGGTCTCACCGCGTGCGTGCGTCGCCTTTTCGAGGGCGGCGGTGAGCTGCTCGAAAGATAAGCTGTCGTTCTGGCGCGAGGCGTACAGAGCCGAGCCTATGGCCACGGCGTAGAGCCCGTAGTCCGGGAAGACGGCGTGCTCATCGTCGAGGCCCAGCGTCTCCTTGAAGCTGCGGCGCAGGCCCTTGCAGTAATAGAGCGGACCGCCGAGGAACATGACCTTGCCTTCTATGCGGCGCCCCTGGGCGAGGCCTGCAATGGTCTGGTTGACGACGGCCTTGTATATGCTGGCGGCAATATCCGATTTTTGGGCGCCCTGGTTGAGCAGGGGCTGAATGTCTGTCTTGGCGAAAACGCCGCAGCGCGAGGCGATGGGGTAGAGGCGCTCGGCCTTGAGGCTGAGCTCATCCATCTCCTCGTTTGTGACGTTCATAAGCGTCGCCATCTGGTCTATGAATGCACCGGTGCCGCCGGCGCAGGAGCCGTTCATGCGCTCCTCGGTGCCGCCTTTGAGGAAGAGGACCTTGGCGTCCTCGCCGCCGAGCTCGATGACGACTGAGGTGTCGGGCTCGAGCATCTTGACGGCCTCGCCGGTGGCAAAGACCTCCTGCACAAAAGGCAGTCCGGCTGCGCGTGCCGTTCCGAGGCCGGCGCTGCCGGAGATAGCTATTTTGACAGGACGCCCGTCCATATACAGAGAAAGGCGCTCGACCAGTTCGAGCGTCTTTTGACGGACCTGGGAAAAATGGCGTTCGTAGCACTGATACAGCACTTTCCCGCCGTCGATGAGCACGACTTTGGCGGTGGTGGAGCCTATATCGATGCCGAGATAGAGATAATCTTTGTCAGTAAACCCTGTTACAGTGTTGACCATACTCTTTGTCTGGAACCTCTCAATCTATGCAAGCAAAAAACTAAAACAAAATTATCGAAAACCACATGACTGTGCCGGGATCCGGCAGGAATTCTATTCCAAATCGTTCGGCGAGCTGGGTTACAAGGATGCAGTGGCTCTCGATGCAAGGGAACATCCGCTCGGGATGACGGCACTGTGCGTCAGGCCATGAACAGCGCTCACAAGCGGCGCAGGCCTCGGACGACAGGACGAAAGTCTCACAGCCAAGCTGGGTGAATACGCCGCGCACCTGGCGTGTTATCGCCTCGTGCTG
>CAJFRI010000105.1 GCA_904419385.1 Candidatus Heteroscillospira lomanii | reverse complement strand
TTCAATTTGTTTTGCTGCTTCAGCCGCTCCTGGAGCAGACGGTTGAGTGCAACCGTACCCTGCTCGCCTCTTCTCGTCGGAGAGAGCACTTGTATGTCCATAGGCTGGACTCCCATATTATCCGGAAGCCGGCGTGAGCAGAGATCAAGTATCGTATTGACGGCGGCAGACGGTTCGCGCCTGCGGAGAAAGAAAAAGCCGTTTTTATTCTCATTGAGCTGTGGGTGCTCCCCGCTGTTAATCATGTGGGCATTTCGCACTATGGCGCTGCCCTCGCTTTGGCGGAATATCTCCGTGAGCCGCACCGTCTCGACAATGCCGCTGCGTATCACATCCAGAAACACGTTGCCGGGACCGACGCTCGGCAGCTGGTCGGCGTCACCCACCATGACGAGCCGGCACTCTGGCGGCATTGCCGCTAGCAGGCCGCGCATCAGGACGATATCGACCATCGAACACTCGTCCAGGATGACCGCGTCGCACTTGAGAGGGTCGCTCTCATCGCGCTTGAACACCTGCATGCCGATCTCTGGCGAATATCCAGTCTCCAGCAGGCGGTGTATTGTAAACGCCTCTCGTCCCGTGAGCTCGCCCATGCGCTTGGCCGCCCGCCCTGTCGGCGCGGCAAGACAGGTCTCAAGCCCGAGCTTTTCATACAGCGCGACTATGGCGCGCACGCAAGTGGTTTTTCCTGTGCCAGGACCACCGGTGAGCACCATGACGCGGCGCCTGGCGGCAGTCTCTATTGTATGCACCTGAGCCTCTGCGTAGCGCACCCCCTGCTCTTTCTCAATATGCTCGATAAGCTTTGCGGTGTCGACAGAGTTTTCCTCCACGACTCCGCTCATAGCTCTGAGCCGGCCGGCCACATAGCACTCGGCCTCATGCAGACGTTCGAGATAGCAGGCACTGCACCCGGCGACCTGCTCCTCCACTATGTCGCCCGACTCTATCAGCACATCGAGCTGTTCCTCTATGAGCGGCTCATCAACACTGATGAGCTGCGCCGTCGCGGCGATGAGCTTCCCGCGCGGAATGAAGGTATGCCCGTTATTTGAGTTGTGCATAAGCTCAAACACGATGGCGGATGCGAGGCGTGGCGCCGCCGTCCCTTCCAGCCCAAGGCTCAGCGCAAGAGAGTCTGCATCGGAAAAAGGGGCTCCGATGAGGTAGGAGCATATTATGTAAGGGTTTTCCTCCAGCATTTCAAGCGCGGAGTCACCGTAATACTGATACAGGCGCATGGCGATCTGCGGCTGTATATTATGCTGATACATGAACTCCATCAACCGGCGCAGACCGGTCTGCCGCTTGAAGCTCCGGGATATCTCCTTTGCCTTTCGCATGCTGATGCCTTTTATCTCGGTAAGCTTTTCGGGGTGTTTTTCTATGACGTCCAGCGACGAGTCGCCAAAGCTGTTGACGATCATCGACGCGAGCGCAGGCCCTATGCCGCGCACGACGCGGCTCGCGAGGTATTCGTATATTGCTGCTGCACCCGTCGGCATAAAGCGCTCCGCCCATTCGGCTTTGAACTGCTCACCGTGGGCGGCATGACGGGTCCACTCGCCGAACAGCACGAGCTGCTCGCCCGGAGCGGCAAACGGAAGGCAGCCGACAGCCGTAACGCTGTCGCCGTCGGTGGTGTTCATCTTGAGAACAGTATATCCGTTTTCTTCGTTCTGAAATATGACCGCCGAGACTGTGCCGGACAGCCCGATAAGCTCCTTATCCTGTTCCATATGTATCACAACTCCCGAAATGCACTCTTCCGCTGTCTCCCGCGAGGGCACGCGCCGCTGTGCGCGCCGACTCATCCATGCCGAGGTCGCATATCACTATCTCTCCGGGTATTGTCCCGTTGTCTATGAGCCAAAGGAGGCCGGACACGGCCTGCTCCAGCTCCGGCGCGCTGCCGGACACGCCGACGAGCAGCTTTATCCGCACGCCGTCGCCCGCTCTCACCGGTGTGAGGCAGGCGCCTGTTACATACCATGCCGCCATGAGCAGGCAGCACGAGATCATCACCGCTGCGGCTATCTCCATAAACATATCCCTCCCGCTGCATTCTATTCAGCGGCTGGGACGTTTGTCAGCTCACTTCTCTGCTTTTTTGAGCATAGGCGCAAGGAACTGGCCTGTAAAGCTCTCTTTGCACTCGGCGCACTCTTCCGGCGTGCCGGTGAAAACTATCTGCCCGCCCATATCGCCGCCCTCCGGGCCGAGGTCGATGATGTGGTCGGCCGTCTTTATCACGTCGAGGTTGTGCTCGATTACAACTACTGTATTGCCTGCCTCGACCAGGCGGTCGAGCATCTCTAGCAGACGGTGCACGTCGGCGCTGTGCAGGCCGGTGGTCGGCTCGTCGAGGACGTATACCGTCCTGCCGGTGCTGCGCTTGCTGAGCTCGGTAGCGAGCTTTATGCGCTGCGCCTCTCCGCCAGAGAGTTCAACGGATGACTGGCCGAGCTTGACATAGCCGAGTCCGACGTCGTACAGAGTCTGGAGCCTGTCACGTATTTTCGGGCGGTTGGCAAAAAACTCCAGCGCCTCTTCCACGGTCATCTCCAGCACTTCCGCGATATTCTTGCCCTTGTACCTCACCTCGAGTGTCTCGCGGTTATAGCGCTTGCCCTTGCACACCTCGCACGGAACATAAACATCCGGCAGGAAGTGCATCTCTATCTTGAGCAGGCCGTCGCCCGAGCAGGCCTCACAGCGGCCTCCGCGGACATTGAAAGAAAATCGGCTGGCCGTGTAGCCGCGCATTTTCGCGTCGTTTGTGGAGGCAAAGAGTTCGCGTATATCGGTGAACAGCCCTGTATATGTCGCGGGATTCGACCGCGGCGTGCGGCCTATGGGGCTCTGGTCTATGGCGATAACCTTGTCGACATTTTCGAGCCCCTCCACCCCGTCGCATTTGCCGGGCCGGCATTTGGCTCTGTTCAGTTCCGCAGCGAGAGTCTTGTAGAACACTTCGTTTATGAGCGAGGATTTGCCGCTGCCGGACACGCCAGTGACGCATGTGAATACTCCGAGCGGGATATCGACCGTCACATTTTTGAGGTTGTTCTCCCTCGCACCGACTATCCTGATGGCCTTGCCGCTGCCGGTACGGCGCCCGGCCGGGACCGGTATGCTCTTTTTCCCGCTGAGATACTGGCCGGTAATGGAGTCTGGGCATTTGATTATCTCGTCATATGTGCCGGCAAAGACGACCTCGCCGCCGTGTACGCCTGCCCCCGGGCCTATGTCTACGATATAGTCGGCAGCACGCATGGTGTCCTCGTCGTGCTCGACGACTATGAGCGTGTTGCCGAGGTCGCGCAGCTCGAACAAAGTCCGCAGCAATTTTTCATTGTCGCGCTGGTGGAGACCGATGGATGGTTCGTCCAGAATGTAGAGCACACCCATGAGTGAGGAGCCTATCTGCGTGGCGAGGCGTATACGCTGGCTCTCGCCGCCGGAAAGCGTGCCCGCGCTGCGCGACAGGGTGAGATACTGCAGTCCCACGCTTTTGAGGAATCCGAGACGCTGGATGATCTCTTTGATGATCCTGTCGGCTATTATAGACTGTTTCTCCGTGAGTTTCAGGTTCCTGATGAAGCTGAGCGCATTAGTGACCGACATGTCGGTAAAGTCGGCGATGTTGATGCCGCCGACAGTCACAGCGAGCGCTTCTTTTTTCAGCCTGCGTCCGCCGCAGGTCGGGCACGGCGTCTCGGCCATGCACTGTTCAAGCTCAGCGCGCATTGACGGGCTCTGCGTCTCGCGGTAGCGGCGCTCGATATTGTTGGCAATACCCTCGAAAGGCTGCGACAGCGTCCCTTTTCCGCGCGGCTGGTCGTAGTGCAGAGTGAGTTTTTCGCCGCCTGTGCCATAGAGGATGATATCGATTATCTCCTTCGGCAGGTCTTTCACCGGCGTTGTGAGCTTGAATTTATATTTTTTGGCGAGCGCCTCAAAATACATCCTGGCGATGCCGTCGCTGCGGATGTTGTTCCACCCCGAGGCATAGATGGCGCCGTCCATTATCGAGAGATTGGGGTTCGGGAAAATGAGTTCCGGGCTGACCTTTAGCTGGATGCCGAGGCCCGAACACGTCGGGCACGCGCCGAACGGGTTGTTGAAAGAGAACATGCGCGGTGTGAGCTCCTCTATGCTTATGCCGCAGTCCTCACAGGCATAGTTCTGCGAAAACAGCATGTCTCTGTCAGTCTCCGGAATGTTCACTATGACAAGCCCGTCGGCGAGATTAGACGCAATCTCCATGGAGTCTGTCAGCCTATGGACGGCGTCAGGCTTTATCACCAGGCGGTCGACAATTACCTCGACGTTGTGTTTCTTGTTCTTGTCGAGCTTTATCTCCTCGCTGAGGTCATAGATATTGCCGTCGGCCCGGACCCGGACATATCCGCTGCGCCTGGCGTCCTCGAACACTTTCTGATGCTCGCCCTTTCTGGCGCGGACAACAGGTGCGAGGATCTGGACTCGCGTAGCCTCAGGCAGCTCCATGACCTGATCGATGATCTGGTCTATCGTCTGCTGCTTTATCTCCTTGCCGCACTTGGGACAGTGCGGCGTGCCTATCCTCGCCCAGAGCAGGCGCAGATAGTCGTATATCTCCGTGACAGTGCCCACGGTGGAGCGCGGGTTGTGCGACGTCGTCTTCTGATCTATTGAGATAGCCGGGGACAGGCCCTCTATATAGTCGACATCAGGCTTGTCCATCTGGCCGAGGAACATGCGTGCATATGATGAGAGCGACTCGACGTAGCGCCTCTGGCCCTCGGCATATATTGTATCGAAAGCGAGGGACGATTTTCCGCTGCCGGAAAGGCCCGTGAACACCACGAGTTTTTCACGCGGGATATCGAGATCTATATTTTTCAGATTATTTGTTCTTGCACCTTTGATACTGATGCAGTCTTTCATCAATTTACCTCCCGGCGCCGCGGTCTGGCTTGTTTTTTCCGCACGCCCGTGAATCAACAATACAGTATTATACATACTTTAAGCAATGTTTTCAAGTAATCAGGCATGAATTATCACAAAAAGCGTTGACAAGTCGGCAAAG
>CAJFRI010000104.1 GCA_904419385.1 Candidatus Heteroscillospira lomanii | reverse complement strand
GCTTCTGCTCGCCGAACGCGAGGTGAGTCTGGAACCCTACCATGTTGTAGAGCGTGCCCTCGGCGTTGTCCCGCCTGAGCTGGACGACGGCATAGCTCTCGGCCCCGGTGCGCGGGTCGCGCAGGCCGACGGGCTTCAGCGGGCCGTAGCGCAGTGTGTCCTCGCCGCGGCGTGCCATGACCTCGACCGGCATGCAGCCCTCGAACACTCCGCCGTCGTCAAAGCCGTGTACTTCCGCCTCGCGCGCCGTGCACAGTTCGCGCCAGAACGCCGTATATTCCTCCTTGGTCATCGGGCAGTTTACATAATCTGCCGTGCCCTTGTCGTATCGGGAGGCAAAGAAGGCGCTGTCCATGTCGACGCTCGCGAGCGTGACTATGGGCGCCGCCGCGTCGAAAAAGCTGAGGCTCTTTGTGTCCGGGAAGAGCGCGGCTATCCTGTCGGCCAGCGCGTCGCTCGTGAGCGGGCCGGACGCGATGACGACCTCGCCGTCGGGTATCTCGGTGCACTCCTCCTCAACTATCTCGATGAGCGGGTGCGAGCGGATGTGCTCGGTTATCGTCTTTGCAAAGCCCACACGGTCGACAGCCAGGGCGCCGCCGGCGGCCACGCGGTTTTGGTCGGCGGAGAGCATGATGAGCGAGCCCAGCCGCCGCAGTTCTTCTTTGAGCAGGCCGACGGCGTTGGTGAGCTCGTCGCTGCGCAGGGAGTTTGAGCACACGAGCTCCGCAAAATACGGCGAGACGTGCGCCGGAGTCATCTTCTCCGGCTTCATCTCTATGAGGCGCACGGGTATGCCCCGTTTGGCCAGCTGCCAGGCGCATTCGCTCCCGGCGAGCCCCGCGCCGACTACCGTGACCTTATCCAATGGCGTCCTCACTTTCCGCTCCCTTCGGAGCTCCCGTCATCTTTTTTTGCTGAACCGTCCGCCTGCTCGCCGCTGTCTTTCTTGGCGCGGCGGCGGTATCCCCTCTTGTCCTCCGGGACAAAGTTGGGGCACTCCTCATTTATGCAGAACGGCTTGCGCTGACCCTTTCCGGAGAGCTTGAACATGGTCTTGCCGCACTCGGGGCAGAGGTCCTTGGTCGGGACGTCCCATGTCATGAAGCCGCAGTTTGCGGAGTTTTCGCATGCGTAATATGTGTAGCCCTTTTTCGATGTGCGCTTGAGTATCCTGCCGCCGCACTTGGGGCACTTGCCCGGCATCTCGACGACTATCGGCTTTGTGAAATCGCACTCCGGGAAGCCCGGGCAGGCCAGAAAGCGGCCGAACCTGCCGCTCTTGTACACGAGGTTGCGCCCGCACTTCGGGCAGATCTCGTCGGAGACCTCGTCCGGCACCTTGAGGTGCACGCCCTCGAGCGCCGTCTCGGCCTTCTCATAGGAGTCCTCAAATCCGGTATAGAACTTTGAGAGCAGGTCCTTCCAGTCGCATTTGCCGGACTCGACCTCGTCGAGCTCCTCCTCCATATTGGCTGTGAACTTGAGGTCGACTATATCCGGAAAGCGCTCTTCCATCAGCTTGGTGACGACCTCACCGAGCGCCGTCGGGCGCAGATAGCGCCCCTCTTTTACGACGTACTCTCTCGCTGTGATCGTCGATATCGTCGGCGCGTAGGTGCTCGGCCGGCCTATGCCTTTTTCCTCCATCGCGCGGATGAGGGTGGCCTCCGTGTAGCGCGGGGGCGGGTTTGTGAACTGCTGCTCGCGCTCGAGCTTGAGGAGGTCCACAGGCTCGCCCTCACGCAGGTCGGGCAGAGGCTTTTTCTGGCCGGCGGTGGTCTCGTCGGCGCTCTCTTCATACACGGCGGTGTAGCCGGCGAAGCGGAGCTCGGAGTTGTTCGCGCGGAAGAGGTATTTGTCGCTGCGCACGTCTATGACGACGTTGTCGTATATCGCGTTGGCCATCTGGCTCGCGGTGAAGCGGCCCCAGATCAGCCGGTAGAGCCTGTACTGCTCGTTTGTGAGCGACTTCTTGACCCGCTCGGGCGTGAGCGTGACGATACTCGGCCTTATGGCCTCGTGCGCGTCCTGAGCGCCGCTCTTGGCCTTATAGCGGCGGGGTTTTCCGTAGTAATACTCCTTGCCGTAGCGCGAGGTGATGAATTCCCCGGCCGCGGCGAGCGCGTCCTCGGACAGGCGCAGGGAGTCTGTCCTCATATATGTTATAAGACCGACAGTGCCCTCGCCCTCGATGTCGACGCCCTCATAGAGCTGCTGGGCGATGGACATGGTGCGCCTCGGCGTCATTCCGAGGCGGCGCGAGGCCTCCTGCTGGAGCGTTGAGGTGATGAACGGGGGGCTCGGAGAGCGCTGCTTCTCGCCGCGCTTTACCGAGTGGATGACGAATGGGCTCTTCTCCACAACGGCGGCGACTTCGTTGACCTCTGCCTCGCTGTGCAGCTCCATCTTCTTTTCGGTGGTGCCGTAAAACCTCGCGGTGAACTCGCTGGGACGCTCGACGCGCCTGAGCTTTGCGTCGAGGTGCCAATACTCCTCGGGCACGAACTGCTTTATCTCGTTCTCGCGGTCTATGACCATGCGCGTCGCGACGGACTGGACCCTGCCGGCCGAGAGGCCGCGCTTTATCTTGCGCCACAGGAGCGGGCTGAGCTTGTAGCCGACTATGCGGTCGAGTATCCTCCTCGCCTGCTGGGCGTTCACTAGGTCCTGATCTATATCGCGCGGGTGCTGCATGCTCTCGCGCACAACGTTTTTCGTGATCTCATTAAAAGTCACCCGCCTGGCCTTTTCGTCCGGGAGCTGGAGCAGCTCCTTGAGGTGCCAGGATATGGCCTCGCCCTCGCGGTCCGGGTCGGTCGCGAGGTACACCATGCCGGCGGATTTGGCACGCTTTTTGAGATCCGCTATTATCTCTTCCCTCCCCTTGACGGGGATATAATCCGGCTCGAAGCCGTGCTCTATGTCGACGCCCATCTTGCTCTTGGGCAGGTCGCGAAGATGGCCCATGGAGGCCACGACCTTGTAGTCCTTGCCGAGATATTTTTCAATGGTACGGGCCTTTGCCGGCGACTCGACTATCACCAGATCCGTCTTTGCCTTTGCCATGTCACCACTATCCTCATTTCGTTTTTATATTGAGCCTGTAGCTCCCGCTGCCCGACGGGCTTATGAACCCGAGTATCTGGAGCATCGTCAGCTCGCTCATCACTGCCGAAGCAGGCAGCCCGGTGCGCTCTATGAGCACATCCGCGTATGTGTCGTCCGCATCCATAGCGGAAATTATCGCAAGCTGCCGCTCGTTAAGGGCGGCGAGTTGTTTCTCGAGGTCAATATATTCCTCAGTTTCCGGCTTGTCAACGTCTTTTTTGACGGTTTTTGCCGATGTGCAGGCCTGCGGAGCCGGGCTGCCCGCCGCTGCGGCGGCCTGGGCGTCGAGCCTGTCCTCCTCCGGTATGCGCATCTTAGCCGGGTCGGGACGCCTTATTTTCATCGGAAAGCGCCCCTCGTATTCGCTGAGCACATCCCATCCCGTGAGCGTCATCCGCGCGCTGTCGCGCAGCAGGTCGTTCGACCCTGCGCAGTTCGGCGCGTCCGCGTTTCCGGGCACCGCAAACACGTCTCTGCCCTGCTCTATCGCGTGTTCCGCGGTTATCAGGGCGCCGCTGTGCTCGGGCGCCTCGACTATCAGGACTCCGAGCGACAGGCCGCTCATTATGCGGTTCCTCGCCGGAAAGTGCCGCGGGCTGCCCGGCATGCCGGGCGGGTATTCGCTCACCAGCGCGCCTGAGGCGCACACGTCCGCGAACAGCGCGGCGTTCGATCTCGGGTACACGACGTCTATCGCAGTCCCGAGCACGCCTATGCATCTGCCGCCCGCGCGGAGAGCGCCGACCGCGGCCGCGCTGTCTATCCCGGCCGCCAGCCCGCTTATGACGAGCCCGCCGCCGCGGCTTATCTCATATCCCATGCGTGCCGCCATCTTTATTCCATAAGGCGTCGCCCTGCGCGTGCCCGCGATGGCGACGGCCGCCTCGCTGTCGATGTCCGGCAGTTTCCCGCGCACGAACAGCACACACGGCGGGTCGTATATATTTGCGAGGCGCTTTGGATAGGCGCTGTCGCCCAAGGCTATCATGCGTATCCCCTCCGCCTCGCAGGCCTCCATCGCCTGCGCAGCGCGGCGCATGCTCTTGTCGGCAAAGCGGGCCCTCTCGCCTTCGCTCAGCCCGGGGACGCAGGCGAGATCTTTTTCATCGGCGAAAAACAGCTCTTTCGGCCCGCCGAAATACTCGAGCGCATCGCACTTCGCCCTCGGCCTCATTATGTCCAGGCAAGCCAGCCACATCCAGTATTTCAAAACGCTCCCCCCTTATATCTCCGCTCTGGCTGCCTCCCACAGCAGTATGGCGGCCGCCGACGCCGCGTTGAGCGATTCGCTGCCGGGCGCCATCGGTATGATGACCTGCCCGTCGCACACGGCGAGCAGGCCGTCAGACAGGCCGTGCCCCTCGCTGCCGACGGCCACGGCGCAGCAGCGCAGCTCCGCCATGCGCACGTCGGCGGCGCTCTCGCTCAGCGCCGCGCCGTACAGCCGCAGCCCCGCCTCTTTGAGCGCGCGGTCCAGAGCCGCGGCGTCCGGAACGCGGACTATGTGCTGGCGGAACACGGCGCCCATGGTGGCTCTCGCGGCCTTGGGGCTGTATATGTCGGCGCAGGCCCCGACCAGCACCACATTCGGGCAGCCGAGCGCATTTGCCGTGCGCACTACGGTGCCGACGTTGCCGGGGTCCTGCACATCCTCGAGCACTATCGCCCGCCCGGGCAGGAGCTTCTCGCCGGGGCCCGGCAGCTCGAGTGAGAACACTGGGCCTGGGCTGTCCTTCATCGGGGAGACGTGGCAGAACACGTCGTCTGAGGCGCAGAGCTGCACGACGCCCGGCGGCAGGGCGAACATCGGCCTCTCCCTCCACAGCACGCAGCGCGGCGCAAGGCCGGCCGCGAGCGCCTCCGATAAGAGCTTGTGCCCGTCGCAGAGGTACTCGCCGCTCTCCCTGCGCGCGGATGCGTCGCGCCCGAGGGCCCTCAGATGCTGAACCGTCTTGTTTTTGCGGGATGTAATGAGCTCCATGGCTCCCCCTCCCATACGAAAATAGCAAAGCTGTGGCGGGCAAAGCCGCGCCACAGCTCAATTTCAGTTATTCTCCAGCGGCTTCATGGTGGGGAACACCCCTCCGGTCTCTTCATCCGGTTTCGTCACGGCCTGACGTGTTGAAAACGCACCATTTTTACGAGGTTTTTCTAACTTTTTG
>CAJFRI010000103.1 GCA_904419385.1 Candidatus Heteroscillospira lomanii | reverse complement strand
CCGCGGCTATGACGACCAGCTCGTCGCGGTGGTCCTCCATCGCCTTGAGCAGGGTATCTATGGCCTCGCGGCCGAAGTCGTTCTCCCCGCCGAGGGCGAGAGAATAGGCCTCGTCTATGAACAGCACGCCGCCGAGCGCGCTCTGTATCACCTCGCCGGTCTTTATCGCCGTCTGCCCGACATAGCCCGCGACCAGCCCCGAGCGGTCGACCTCCACGAGCTGCCCCCCGCTCAGCGCGCCGACCGAGGCGTAGATCTCGCCGAGCAGGCGGGCGACGGTGGTCTTTCCTGTGCCGGGATTTCCGGTGAACACGAGATGCAGGCTCATATCCGGCGTCGGCAGCCCCTCGGCGCGGCGCAGCTTTCTTATGCGCACGAGGTTCACGAGCGTCTTGACCTCGCTTTTCACCTCGCTGAGCCCGACGAGCCCGTCGAGCTCGGCGAGCAGCTCGTCGAGGCTGCGCTTCGGCCCGGAGGCGGGCTCTTTGTCACCGTTTTCAGCGCCACGCGGCGCGGCGGCGCCGTGCTTCTCCGCGAACGGCGGCTCGGAACTCGTGACATAGTCGGCCGCATTCAGCGCGGCCTTGCTCTTTTTCACGCCGGCACTGTCGCATATCGCGGCCAGGCTCTCTCCGCAGCGTGTTATATACCCAGCCTCGGCATAGCTCACGTCGTCGTCCACGGCGGCGAGCGAGAGCATGATGTTAGTCATCATCCGGATGAATATGCGCGAGTAGTCCGTCCCGCGGCGCGCGTCGTCCTCGGCAAGGCTCCAGAAAAACATGGGCGGCAGGAACTCCCCGCTCCTGCACACGGCCGACGTGAGCTGCCAGAGCATCCAGCCGGGGCTGCGCCGCCCCTTTGAATATAGCTCGTTTATCGCGTCCGCGTGCGCCTGCGTCACGGCCCCGGAGCACTTGAACAGCCCGATGGCGCAGCGGCCCATGAACTCGTCCAGCTGCTTTGCGAGCTCGCCGCCCGCCGCTTTGTAAAACGCCTCTGTGTTGGCGATATATGTCCTGTGCAGCTCGGAAGGGCTGCGTTTCCATGTTGAAGGCACCCGAAACTCCCCCAAAAGCGGTATTATCAGTTAATTATCTCAAAATTCTGGACGAAATTCAAGCAAGTGTGATAGAATTATATAAATACGACACTTTGGAGGGCGCAAATGAGCATTGCAGACGAGATATTCATAAAAAACTGCCGGGACATCATCGACAACGGCTGGTGGGACACCGCCTGTGAGGTGCGCCCCCGCTGGGACGACGGCTCCCCGGCGCACACCGTCAAGCGCTTCGGCATAGTCAACCGCTACGATCTGTCGAAGGAGTTCCCCATACTCACGATAAGGCGCACATATCTCAAGTCGGCCATAGACGAGCTGCTCTGGATATGGCAGAAAAAGAGCAACAACGTGCACGAGCTGCGCGCCCGCGTGTGGGACCAGTGGGCCGACGAGACCGGCTCGATCGGCAAGGCCTACGGATATCAGCTCGGCATAAAACACCACTACCCCGAGGGCGACTTCGACCAGGTCGACCGTGTGCTGTACGACCTGAAGCACAACCCCGCCTCGCGCCGCATCCTCACGAATATCTACAATTTTGAGGACCTGCACGACATGGCGCTCTACCCCTGCGCCTACTCTATGACCTTCAACGTCACCGGCAGCACGCTCAACGCCATCCTCAACCAGCGCAGCCAGGACATGCTGGCCGCCAACAACTGGAACGTCTGCCAGTATGCCGTGCTCACGCACATGATGGCCCAGGTGAGCGGGCTCAAGGCCGGCGAGCTCGTGCACGTCATCGCCGACGCGCACATCTACGACAGGCATGTGCCCATAGTCGAGAAGATCATCGCGAACACGCCGAAAAAAGCTCCGGAGTTCGTCATCGACACCTCGGTCAAAGACTTCTACCAGTTCACCCGTGACAGCTTTGAGCTGAAAAACTACGAGTACTGTGAGTTCAGCGGCAAGATCCCCGTGGCGGTGTGATATGGAAGCTATAGTTGCAGTTTATTCCGATTGGGGCATAGGCCGCGGCGGGACCCAGCCCGTCGTCGTCTCCGCCGACAGGAAGCACTTCCGCGAGACGACGAGCGGCTCGGCCGTCATCGTCGGGCGCAAAACTCTCGAGGATTTCCCCGGCGGCCGCCCGCTAAAAGGCCGCGCCAACATAGTCGTCACGCGGCGCGACATCGAGATCCCCGGCGCCGAGATCGCCCACAGCGCCGCCGAAGCCGCAGCGCTTGCGGAAAAGCACGGTCGCGTGTTCGTCATCGGCGGCGCGAGCATCTACCGCGAGATGCTGCCGTGGTGCGACCGCGCGCACGTCACCATGCTCGGCTGCGCGCCGGAGTCCGACGTGTTTTTCCCGGATCTGGACGCCGATCCGGCGTGGCACGTCGCCGAGTGCGGCCCCTGGCTGGAGGAAAACGGCGTGCGCTACCGGTTCATGGTCTACGAGAGGGCGGAGAGATGATAACCTACAGCTGCGGTGAAAAGCTCGGCGCCGCCGAATTCCTGCAGTTTGCCGCCGCCGTCTGGCCCGGCAGATATGACGCTGACAAGACCCAGGCGGCCCTCGACACGACGGTCAACATCACGGCGCGCGACGGCGGAAAGCTCGTCGGCTGCCTGCGCATACTGACCGACGGGTATTTTTTCGGCACCATAACCGAGCTGCTCGTGCTGCCGGAGTATCAGCGCCGGGGCATAGGCAGCGCGCTGCTCCGCCTCGCGCGGGAAAACACGCCCACCCTGCTCTATTTCGGCGCCCAGCCGGAGGCCGAGGCGTTTTATGAGAAAAACGGCTGCAAAAGGAGCCTCAAGTCATATATCATCGAGAGGTGACACCTGTGAAGATAGAGATCGGCGAAGCGTTTCCCGAATATTTCAGGCCGCTGTATCCCGAGGAATTCGAGCTGTTCTCCCACTTTGAGACGACGGCGGGCATCCCGTCGGTGCTCTTCGCCATAACCACATGGAAGGCCAACGGGCTGCCGAACATATGTTTTCACGCATGGAGCTGCTTCCACGGCGACAAGACAGCGTTTTTCGCCGTTATGGGCAATCTATACCAGCACACGCACACCTATGCCAACATCCTCCGCGACGGGTGCTTCGGCATAAATTTCCTTCCGGCGAGCTGCTACGGCCGCCTTGCCGACACCATCCGGCGCAACGGATATGACGACGATGAGTTTGCCGCCGCCGGTTTTGGGCTCTCGAGCGCCAAGACCATCAGCGCGCCGCTCATAGACGAGGCTTTCATCAACATGGAGTGCACCTTGGAAGATGTGCGGGATCTGAGCGGCGCGGGGATGACGGCCATGGTCACCGGACGGGTGCGGCACGTCTCCGTCGACGAGAAATACGCGCGCGGGTATGAGCTGCGCTGCGGCGGCGACGGATTCATGCTGCTCGTCCCCGCGCCCCAGGATCTCACCACAGGGGAGCCCGGCCGCTCGGCCATAGCAAATCTGGACATAAAGTTTTTCGACTGATAAAAAACGGGACGCCGTGTGCGTCCCGTTTTTTTACAGCCTTATTATCCGCGCGGAGAAGAGCCGGGCCTCGGCCTCGTCGTGCGTCGTGAGGATTATGTGCCCGAACCGGCGCGCGATGTACGGCGCTATCCGCGCCTTGAGCTCCTCGTCGAGGCCGGTGAACGGCTCGTCGAGCAGGGCGGCATCTCCCCCGAACGCGAGGCAGCGCGCGAGCGCGACCCGCCTGCGCTGCCCTCCGGAGAGCTCTGCCGGCAGCGCGTCCTCCCTGCCGCCGAGCCCGACCTGCGCGAGATACTTCCGCGCGGCGTCCTCATCCGACACCAGCGCGACGTTTCCGAGCGCCGTGAGCTGCGGCAGGAGGCGGTCCTCCTGGAACATGACCGCGCGCTTCAGCTCTGGAAAGCCGCCTAGCGAGCCGCTCCCCGGCCTCATCAGCCCGGCCAGGACTCGCAGCAGAGTAGTCTTGCCTATGCCGGAGCCGCCCATGACGGCGTAAGCACCCGGCGGCGTGAAATCAAACGAGAAATCCTTCAGCACGTCCTCCCCGCCGTAGCCCGCGGAGAGCCCGGATACCGCCAGTTCAGGCATTGCGCTCACCTCTCTTCACCAGCGCGCGCACGCATTTTTCAACGGCCAGGCTCAGCAGAACGACGGCCGCCGTCCACGCAAACAGGTCTACGGTCTCAAGATACAGCCTCGACTCGTACACCATGCGCCCTATCGCATAGGCCGGGCGGGTGAGCACCTCGGCCGCGACGCCCGATTTCCACGCAAGCCCCACGCCGCTCTCGCACGCGGAGATGAGCGCCGCGTGCAGCGCCGGGACATAGATGTGGCGGAAAGTCTTTGCCCGCCCGAGCCGGTATGCCCGCGCCATCTCCAGGAGCTGGCCGTCGACTCCCTCGACCGCCCGGCTGAGATTCGACCAGAACACCGGCGCCGTCATCAGCGCGGCCGAGGTGAAGCTCACCCAGCCGGGCCCCGGCAGCCAGAGCAGCAGCAGGATGATGAACGAGGCCACGGGCGTCGCCCTCACGGCGAGCATGAGCGGCGAGACGAGCGCCGAGCACACACCCGACACCGAGCACAGCGCCGCAAACAGCGCGCCGGCCGCGGCTCCGGCGAGGAAGGCCGCGAGTATTCGCCCGAGGCTCGCGAGCGCGGTGAGCCAAAATTCGCCGCCCGTCATCAGCTCGACGAGGCGGCGCGCCACGCTCGTGGGATACGGCAGCAGCAGCTCCGACCACTGCACGCTCAGCGACAGCCGCCATGCGGCGAACTGCCACACCGCGAGCCAGAAAACGACGGCCATGAGCCCGCGCAAAAATTTCCGACGTCTCACAGCCGTCCCTCCTTTGATAAGTGTCTATTTAATAGTATATATCCTCGCCGGGTATGGCTCCGCCGATGGACTGCGGATTGGCCTCAAAAAGGACATTGAACATCGCGTCCGCGCTCGCGCGCAGCTCGTCGCCCGTGAGGCAGACTATGTTGCAGTTGGGGATTGCCTTCTCGGCTGTCTCAGCGGACTCGACTATGCCGTACTGCGAGATGAGCTGGGCCGCGGCGGCGGGATCGCTGTTTACATTTTCCACGCTCTGGGCGTATTCGTCAAGGAAAATATCGACAGCGCCGGGATTTTCCTCGGCAAACTGTGCGCTCGCGATTATGCAGCCCTGCACGAGCTGGACTCCGGTGGTCTTCTCCCACTCCTCCGTGAGGTCGAGGGCGACGCGCACGTCCGGGTTCTTCGTCGTCACGACGGTGACGTTCGGCTCGGGCAGCATGCCGAGGGTGCACTCGCCGGCGGCCATCAGCGAGGCGAGCTCGCTGTGCTCGGTGAGATACTGCACTTCGACGGAATC
>CAJFRI010000102.1 GCA_904419385.1 Candidatus Heteroscillospira lomanii | reverse complement strand
ATGGTGCGCGAGGCGGGACTTGAACCCGCACGTGCGTAATGCACACTAGAACCTGAATCTAGCGAGTCTGCCAATTCCACCACTCGCGCATATATGCGCCGCTTGGCGCTTGATTATATTACCATCCTTTTGCCGCATTGTCAATAGTATTTTTCGTCAAATTCCCGCATGCGTTTTCTGCATTGACATTAATGCATGTTAATGTTATCATTACTTAAAATATTTTAAGTAATGGGAGGCTGCACATTGCTTGAGCGAGAATTTGAACGCATATATTTCCGCTTCAGACTTCTCCATTACAGAGAGCTGTTTTCGCCCAGATGTGCAAAAGACGGCTCGCTGAGCGCCAATGAGGCCTGTTCCGCAGAGGTTATATTCCTGCTCGACCACCCAACCATCAAGGAGTTTGCGAATTTTCTAAAGATCTCGCAGCCCAACGCCACCTATAAGGTGAACTCTCTCATCAGGAAGGGCTACGTCGTGCGCGAGACGTCCAGCAAGGACAGGCGTGAATCGCGTCTCACCGTTACGGAAAAGTTTCTGAGTCAATACGGATGCAACTCGTCTTTCATACGAGGCATGATGGACAACATACACGCAAAGTTCACGCCCGAAGAGATCGAGCAGCTCGAGCGCATGATGAAGCGTGTGGCCGATGAGGCTTTGAGTTGAATAGAGGCACGAAAGGCAGGTAAAAAATGGTACGTATAGTCACTGACTCCGCCTCCGACATCAGCGTCGAGGAGGCAAAAGAACTCGGGGTCGACGTCGTCGCGCTGGGCATCACCTTTGGAGATGAGACCTTCCGCGAGGGCGTCGATCTCAGCACTGAGGAATTTTACAAAAAGCTCGCGGAGTCGCCGCAGCTGCCCAAGACTTCGCAGCCATCGCTCGAGGACTTCATACCAATATACACCGAGGCCAAGGAGGCGGGCGACGGGGTCGTCGTCATCCTGCTCTCCTCCAAGCTCAGCGGCACCTGTCAGACCGCTATGATAGCGCACGAGCTGGCCGGAGGTGACGTCTATGTCGTCGACAGCAAAAGCATAGCGCTCGGAGAGCGCATGCTCGTCGACCTTGCAATAAAACTCCGCAGCCAGGGACTCAGCGCCGGAGAGATCGCCGTCAAACTGAACGATGCCGCCGGGCGCATACACTTCCTCGCGCTGGTCGACACGCTGGAATATATATACCGCGGCGGCCGCCTATCGCGCACGGCGAAGATTGCCGGCACTCTGCTCGGCTTCAAGCCCATAATCTCCCTCGAAAACGGCGAGGTAAAGATCGCAGGCAAAGAGCGTGGAGTAAAGCGCGGACTCGCCGCCATACTCAATATTATGACGGAACTCCCCTCCCCTGTCGCAGACATGCCGCTGTATTTCGGCTTCACAGAGACACGGGATAAATGCGACATGCTGCGGAAGATCGTGCTCGAGAAGTTCACCGGGTTTTCCGAGCATATCTCCTCCGTCGGCAGCGCGATCGGCACCCATGCCGGGCCCGGAGCCTGCGCCGTCAGCTTTATAAGTGAAGAATGAGAAATGACAGCGGCTCCTCTCAGGGAGGCGCTGTTATTTACAAAAGCATACGTCGATGATACAATTAATAAAACAATCGTGGTCCGCACATTTGAAAGGAGCTTTATTATGGCAAACTATCCCACTCCGCACATAAACGCCTCCCCCGCCGATTTCGGCAAGACCGTGCTCATGCCCGGCGACCCGCTGAGAGCCAAGTTCATCGCAGAGACATATCTCGACTCGCCGGTGCTCGTGAACAACGTGCGCGGCATACAGGGTTATACCGGCACCTATAACGGCGTGCGTGTGTCCGTGATGGCCTCCGGCATGGGCATGCCGTCCATGGGCATATACAGCTATGAGCTCTACAACATTTTCGGCGTTGAGAATATAATGCGCATCGGCTCCGCCGGTTCCCTGCAAGAGGATGTGCATGTGCGCGATCTTGTGTTCGGCATGGCAGCCTCGACCAACTCGAACTATGCCCGCCAGTTCGGCATACCCGGCACCATTGCCCCAGTCGCAGACTACACGATGCTGCGCACCGCAGTCGCCGCCGCCGAGGCGCACGGCGCGCGCTATCACGTCGGCAACATTCTCTCGAGCGACACGTTCTATGATGACGACGCCGGCGCAAACGAAAAATGGCGCCGCATGGGCGTGATGTGCATAGAGATGGAAGCCGCAGCCCTGTATCTGAACGCGGCAAAGGCAGGAAAACGCGCCCTCGCTCTGCTCACCATATCCGACCACCTGGTCACCGGCGAAGCTACCACAGCCGAGGAAAGGCAGACCTCGTTTACTCAGATGATGGAAGTCGCCCTCGACACCGCGGTGCGTCTTGAGCAAATGTGATAATAATTTTTTCTTATTTTATGCAGTTTTTTGGGCGAAAATCCTTTACATTCCAGCTATAAGGTGATAAAATTTTCTCACAAAGCACCTTTATGGCAGAAAATTTTATTATAACAAAGGAGTGCGCGCCATGAAAATCGTTGTTCTTGACGGATATAACAAAAACCCCGGAGATCTCAGCTGGGATCCTCTGCTCGCAATGGGCGAAACTGAGATATACGATTATACCGACGACTGCGATGTGCTCGAGCGCATCAAAGACGCGCCCATCATACTCACGAACAAGGTGCGCATCACCCGTGAGATAATGGACAAAAACCCCCAGCTCAAGTACATAGGCGTCACCGCCACCGGCTATGATCCGGTCGACTGCGAAGCCGCAAAGGAAAAAGGCATAATCGTCACCAACGTCCCCGTCTACGGCACCGATTCCGTCGGCCAGCACGCCATAGCGATGCTGCTCGAAGTCACCAACCGCGTCGGTCTGCACAACGACTCCGTCCATGCGGGCGACTGGGTGCGCAGCCGTGAGTTCTGCTACTGGAAAGCGCCGCTGCACGAGCTGAGCGGCAAAGTCATCGCCGTCATCGGCTACGGCCGCATAGGCCAGACCACAGGCCGCATCGCGAACGCGCTCGGCATGAAGGTCCTCGCCGTCGACCAGTACCACAATCCCAACGTCACCGACGCTGAGTACGTCGAGCTCGATGAGGCGCTTGCCCGCGCAGATGTGATATCCATGCACTGCGCCCTCAACGCCGGCAACCGCGGCATGATAAACGCCGAGACAATCGCAAAAATGAAGCCCGGCGTCATCTTCATCAACTGTGCCCGCGGCCCGCTGGTCGTCGAGAAAGACCTTGTCGACGGTCTCAAGAGCGGCAAGATAGGCTATGCCTGCCTTGACGTCATCTCCAAGGAGCCGATGGAAGCCGGCAGTGTGCTGCTCGACGCACCGAACTGCATCATCACCCCGCACATCGCCGGTTGCAGCGTCGAGGGACGCGAACGCCTGCTGAAAGTCGCGATGGAAAACGTCAAGGCTTTCCTGGACGGCAAGCCGCAGAACGTCGTGAACGCTTGAAGATTTAGACATCAAAGACCCGCCGCAGGCGGGTCTTTTTATTCTAATACGCCGAGTTGACAAATATTGACTTGTGGTACATAATCATCCTGAGGTGATCACAATGTCAAGAAGAAACCAAGGCTTGCCGACGGGTATGTTTGCCCTGTTGATAATCATTCTCATCGTTGTGGCGGCATTTTTCGGGCTGCGCTCCTGCGGGAGCGACGGCGGAGACGCTCCGTCCGTCACCCCGGCCCTGCCGGCGGTGACCGATCCGGCCCAGGCCAGCAGCGAGCCGACTCCGACGCCCACCCCGCTGCCCACGCCGTCCCCGACGCCGACTCCCGTCCCGACGCCGACCCCCACACCTGCGCCCACTCCGGTCCCGGACATAAGCGCAAGCGGCAGTTTCCGCTCCGACACCGGTACAGGACTTGAGATCATTGCAGACTGGACCGCAACCGGCTCCGGAAGCACCGCGAACGTGTCAATAGAGCTCTACGCCGAGTGCTACAGCCTCCACTGCACTGCCATCCCATACGGGGCGGCGCTCACCATAGGCGGCAGCACCTACACCTTTGACACCGCAGAAGTCAACTCCGACAGCGAGACGCTCACGCGCGTGCTGCTCGGCTCGATCACTGTAAGCGTGCCGCTCGCGAACGGACAGCTCGACACCGACGCTGAGGTCGTCTGGCGCTTCGGCGGTTCCTACGGCGGAGAGGAACTCGAGACCATCACCGCATCCGGTCACATCTCGCAGTGAGATCTGAAACTGAAAGGAACTGAAAACTGAATGGAAAAGGCAAAAGTTTATTTCACCGACCTGCACACCAGAGCTTTCGGAAACGGCTTGCCGACAAAGCTCAAGACGCTGATGCGTGCCGCCGGGATAGGAAACATCGACATGGACGGCAAATTTGTCGCCATCAAGATGCACTTCGGCGAACTCGGCAACGTGTCGTTTCTCCGTCCGAACTATGCAAAGGCCGTGGCTGATCTCGTAAAAGAGCTCGGCGGCCGCCCATTCCTCACCGACTGCAACACACTCTATCCCGGCAAGCGCAAAAATGCGCTGGAGCACCTTGAGTGCGCCTGGGAAAACGGTTTCTCCCCCCTGTCGGCCGGCTGCCCCGTGATAATCGCAGACGGTCTCAAGGGCACAGACGACATTGCCGTTCCTGTGCAGGGCGGCGAATATGTCAAAGAGGCGCACATCGGCCGCGCCATAATGGATGCCGATGTCTTCATCAGCCTCAACCATTTCAAGGGACACGAGATCACGGGTTTCGGCGGCGCGATAAAGAACATCGGCATGGGCTGCGGTTCGCGCGCCGGCAAAAAAGAACAGCACTCCAGCGGCAAGCCCACCATCTCCCCCGAGAAATGCCGCGGCTGCCTCCGCTGCCTGCGCGAGTGCGCAAACGGCGGCCTCGTCTTTGATGAGAGCACCAGGAAAATGACCATAGACACCGGGCACTGCGTCGGCTGCGGCCGCTGCCTCGGAGCCTGCAACTACGACGCAATATCTTTCGTCAACGACAACGCCGGCAGCATGCTCAACTGCCGTATGGCCGAGTACGCAAAGGCTGTGGTCGACGGGCGTCCGAACTTCCATGTGTCCCTCGTCGTAGATATCTCGCCCAACTGCGACTGCCACTGTGAGAACGACGCGCCAATCCTGCCGGACATAGGCATGTTCGCATCGTTCGACCCGCTGGCTCTCGACCAGGCATGTGTCGACGCCTGCCTCTCCGCCGAGCCTCTGCCCGGCAGCCAGCTCGACCGCAATATGCACCGCCCCGGCTTTACCGACAGGCACGATCATTTTTCCAATTCCTCACTCACCTGTGAGTGGCGCAGCTGTCTTGAACATGCCGAAAAAATCGGGCTTGGCACCAGGGACTATGAACTGATCAAGGTCAAGTCCGATCTGTGATTTCAAAAAGATAAAAAAAGCGGATGGCTGT
>CAJFRI010000101.1 GCA_904419385.1 Candidatus Heteroscillospira lomanii | reverse complement strand
GGCCGCAGCGTTATAGAGCTCGACCTGCGCCGCCGCTTCAGCCTGAACATCATCGCCATCCAGCACGGAGGCACGACGACGATAAGCATAGAGCCCGGCTATCGCATCGAGACCGGTGATATTCTGGTCGTCATCGGCCGCAGCGGAGACATAGACCGTTTCAGAGAGTCACACTGAGATATGACAGACATTATACTTTTCGACCTCGACGGGACCATCAGCAACAGCGGTCCCGGCATTACGCGCTGTGTGGCTTATGCGCTTGACAAATTCGGCATACATGTCTCTGAGCTTTCGCAGCTGAACTGTTTCGTCGGCCCGCCGCTGAGAGAGAGCTTTTCTGTGTTCTATGGCTTTTCGCGTGAGGACTCGCTTCGAGCCGTAGAGTATTACCGCGAGCGCTATCAGGCTGAAGGCATACACGAGACAGCGCCGTATCCGGGAGTATGCACGATGATACACCGCCTCAAAACGGATGGCCGGAGGATAGCGCTCGCTACCAGCAAGCCGGAAGTCTTTGCGAGACAGATAATAGAGGAATACGGCCTCACGGACTGCTTCGACGCCATCACGGGCTGTGAACTCGACGGCACACGCAGCAAAAAGACCGAGGTGATGGCCGAGTGCATACGGCGGCTCGGCCTGACTGAGCGTGATCTTGCTCGCACAGCCATGGTCGGCGACAGGAATTATGATGTCCTCGCCGCCCGTGAGCTTGGCGTACACGCTGTCGCCGTGAGCTACGGCTATGCGCCGCCGGGAGAACTGGAGGCTGCCGGAGCCGAGTATATCGCATCCGACACAGACGAGCTGTACAGTTATCTCATGTCCATATGAAATACAAAAGCCGCTGGAACGCACCAGCGGCTTTTCGTCATTAAATGGGACGAGAGTTCATAGTATATAACAAAAAATCGAGCCGGAGGTAACTGACATGCGAGGCAAGCTGAAAGAACTGAGAGAGCGCCGGAAACTCATGGGTGCTGTGGGCATGATAGCCATTGTCGCGCTGATATTTGCGTTCGTGAACAGCCCTGCGATTATCGGCGCTTCAGCCACGACGCGCAAACTCCCGATATACAGCGTCGAGCGCAGCGACAAAGTCGTCTCACTGACATTTGACGCCGCCTGGGGCAATGAGGACACGCAGGAGCTTATCGACATACTCGGACAATACGGCGTAAAGGCAACATTTTTCGTCGTCGGCGACTGGGTAGACAAATATCCGGAGTCAGTCAAGGCGCTGCACGACGCGGGGCACGAGGTGATGTCGCACTCGGACGATCACGCGCACTTTTCAAAGCTCAGCGCGGCGGAGATAAAGGACAATATAAATGCGAGCTGCGACAAAATAGAAGATGTCACAGGAGTGCGCCCAACTCTCTTCCGCGCGCCGTACGGCGAATATGACGACCACGTCATAGAGACGGTCGAGTCCATGGGCATGAACACGATACAGTGGGATGTCGACAGCCTCGACTGGAAAGAGATATCGGCAGCGGAGATAACCGAGCGCGTCACATCCAGAGTCGGGAACGGGTCGATAGTCCTCTTCCACAACGCGGCGAAGAACACGCCGGAGGCCCTGCCGGCCATCATCGAGTATCTGCTGGGCGAGGGGTACACGATAGTCCCGGTGTCCGAGCTCCTGCTCGACGGGGAATACACCATAGACCACACCGGGCGGCAGATTCCGGCGGAAAACTCATAAAAAAGCGGCGGCAATCACTTGCCGCCGCTTTTGTCAGGCATCCAAGCCGGAGTCCATGGCGTTTATTATTTCCGCTATGGCCGCCGGAGCATCGATGTTGACCTCATGGCCTGAGCCGGCTATGATATGGAGCTCAGCATTTGGGATGGCTGCACTCATCTCCCTCGCCGCCCTTATATTGGCTTTGTCGTTTTCCCCGCACAGCACGGCCGTGCGGCATTGCACAGAGGGGAGGCCAGAGCTGAGATCGATGTCACGCATAGAGCGCGTGAGCTCTATCGTCTCGCGCTTGGACAGTCCACCGCCGGAAAAAGCCCTCTCAGGCATGAAGCGGAACATGATGTCCTGGATCTTCAGCAGAAAGCGAGGCATTTTATACTGTCCCCCAATCAGCACCAGCTCGCCGGCTTTTTCCGGCTGGCGCAGAGCGAGATCAAGCGCGAGCACCGCTCCGAGCGAGAGCCCGCAGAGCCGCAGGGGAGCTTCTTCCGCGGCGAGCCTGACCTCCAGAGCGCCGATCAGCTCCCGATAGTCACTGCGCCCGGAGGCAAACAGTTCGGGACAGGCATACTCCGAGCCGGTCAGCTGCGCGACCGCGCTCCAGCTGGCCGGCGTCTGCCCGAGGCCGTGGAGGAAAACCGTTTTCATCCTCTGTACTCCGCGAGGAACTTTTTGTAAAACTCATAGTTTTTCTCAAGCAGCGCCGGGGTGTCCAGATCATAAGGGCACTGAGAGCGGCACTTGCCGCAGTGGAGGCAGTCTTTGACCTTCTCCATCTTTGCCTGGGTCTCGGGCTTGACCTGGGCCGCCACCGGCGCGCGCTGGATGAGCAGCGCCATGCGGGCGCAGGTGTTTATCTCTATACCAGCAGGGCAGGGCATGCAATAACCGCAGCCGCGGCAGAAGTCACCGCTCAGCTCGGTGTTGTCCTTGTCGATGACGGCCTTGAGCTCTCCGGTGAGCGCCGGGGGATTGTCGTTATATGCAAGGAATTCGTCGAGCTCGCTCTCGCGCTGTATGCCCCAGATGGGCACCACGTTGTCATACTGCGCCATATAGGCGTAGGCCGCGGCGGAGTTGGTGATGAGGCCGCCGGAGAGCGCTTTCATTGCGATGAAACCCATACCGGCGTCTTTGCAGGCTTTGACTATCTCTATATCGCTCTCGGATGCGAGATAGCTGAACGGGAACTGCAGCGTCTCATAGAGCCCGGACTCGACAGCCTGCTTTGCAATGTGCTGGCGGTGGTTCGTGATGCCGATGTGTCTGATCTTTCCGGACTCCTTGGCTTTGAGCGCCGCCTCATAGAGGCCTGTGCCGTCGCCTGGATGTATGAAATTCGGATGATTGTGGAATTGATAAAGGTCTATGTAGTCCGTCTGGAGCATTTTGAGGCTGGTTTCGAGGTCGCGCTCGAACTCATCCGCGTTTTTGGCCTTGGTTTTGGAGGCGATCACGAGCTTGCCGCGGATATGGCGGAAAGCCTCTCCGAGCTTTGCCTCACTGTCGGTATAGCCTCTGGCTGTGTCGAAAAAGTTGACGCCGTTGTAAAAAGCTTTCTGAAGCAGATATACCGCCTCGTCGGTCGTTATCCTCTGGATGGGGAGGCACCCGAAGCCGTTTTTGCAGACTTCGATGCCGGTTTTGCCAAGTGTGACTCTCTCCATTGCTGATCCGCCTTTCAGTAGTATATGGATATCTTACCACAGCGCGGCGCCTAAAACAATAGCCTAAACCCCGCCAGCGCTGTTGCGCCGGACGCCGCGGCGTGATATAATTTCAGGGACATATATTCAGAAATGGGGTATTGGAGTGAAACTCTGGTCCGGAAGATTTGCAAAAAACACCGACAAGCTCGTGGATGAGCTAAACGCATCCATAGGTTTTGACAACCGCCTGTTCCGCGAGGACATCACCGGCAGCATAGCACACGCCGGCATGCTCGGCGCTCAGGGCATTATCGCGCAGGAAGAGGCCGACAAGATAATCGAGGCCCTGCGCGGCATACTCTCCGACATGGAGCAGGGGAAGATAGCCTTCAGCATCGAGGATGAGGACATACACATGTGTGTCGAGCGCATCCTCACCGAGCGCATAGGCGACGCCGGCAAGCGCCTGCACACCGCACGCAGCCGAAACGACCAGGTCGCGCTCGACATAAGGCTCAATATGAAAAAGGAGATAGCCGAGATCCGCCACATGCTGCTCGACCTCATCGCCGTCATCCTCGAAGTCGCCGAGAAAAACACAGACGCCGTCATGCCTGCCTACACCCATCTTCAGCGCGCCCAACCGACCAATTTTGCCCACTACATGATGGCCTATGCCAACATGCTCCGGCGCGACTGCCTGCGCCTTGAGGACTGCCTCGAGCGCATGGACGAGTGCCCTCTCGGCAGCGGCGCTCTCACCTCGACCACCTATCCGATCGACCGCGAGCGTGTGGCACACGAGCTCGGCTTCGCGCGCATCACCCAGAACAGCCTCGACGGCGTGTCCGACCGCGATTTTGCCCTCGAGATGATGAGTGACCTGTCTATCATGATGATGCATCTGTCGCGCTTTTCCGAGGAGATCATACTGTGGTGCTCCTGGGAGTTCAAGTTCATCGAGCTCGACGACAGCTATGCCACCGGCTCGTCCATAATGCCCCAGAAGAAAAACCCCGACATCGCCGAACTTGTCCGCGGCAAGACCGGCCGCGTCTACGGCGACCTGTTCACCCTGCTCACTGTGATGAAAGCCCTGCCCCTCGCCTACAACAAAGACATGCAGGAAGACAAGGAGCCGATGTTCGACGCTGTCGACACTGTTAAGAAGTGCCTGCCGGTGTTCGCCGCCATGCTCTCTACCATGAAGCTCAACCGCGAGAACATGCGCCGCGCGGCAAACGGCGGTTTCATAAATGCCACCGACTGTGCCGACTATCTTGTCAAGAAGGGGCTGCCGTTCAGGACGGCGTATACCATCGTCGGCAAGACCGTCAACTACTGCATCCAAAACGGCAAGACGCTCGATTCGCTCAGCCTCGGCGAGTACAGGCAGTTCTCCGATGTGTTTGATGACGATGTCTATGAGTTCATAAACCTCGACACCTGCGTGAACAAGCGCAACGTCCCCAGCGGCCCGGCAGAAAAGCCGCTGCGAGCGCAGCTCGACTACATCGCAGACTTCCTCAAGGAACGCGAATAATTATAAAAATGCGGCGGACAGCTGTCCGCCGCGTTTTTTTGCCCTGTCATCAGCTCTGAGAGCTGATATACCCGTCGTACCAGTCCTGACCGGTCTCTGCGCCGTCCAGCGGCACCTGGAGCAGTTCAGAGCAGGCCATGGCCATGACATATCCCTCGGCCCCGGTCTCTCCGCCGGCTGCAAAGCGCTCCATGCAGTAGTCAACGGTGTACTGGCCATAATACAGCAGCTCCCTGTACTCGATGGGGCTGTTTTCGACCAGCGCATATGGAGACGACTCAGCTTGAGCGGAGCATATCCGCTCCAGCAGCGAGGCGATGATCGGCGACGTGTCGAGCCCGCTATCGGCGACGACCTGGGCGTAGCAGCTCTGCACCTGAGCGAGTACATATTTCTGACTGTCGAGCGCGTCACCGGAGATGTATGCTCTAAGTGACTTCTTAATCATGGTTTTTGTCATGGTTAGTGAAGCAGTCACTTAGAGCATTTTCATTTCAGGAGGTACAGCCAT
>CAJFRI010000100.1:3403-8834 GCA_904419385.1 Candidatus Heteroscillospira lomanii | reverse complement strand
AACAGCTTAATTATATTAGCACACAAGAATTCCAATTGCAAGTGTTATTTTCAGTTTCCGGCAATTTTTTTGTTCAGCTTTTCTTTGAAAAGACGGCGTACCTATGATAAAATATTATAAATATCGACTCGGGAGGTCTTATTGATGTTCCATAACATAGGTTTTATCGGCTGCGGCAACATGGGATCGGCGCTGGCCCGCGCCGTGTGCGCGAGCGGGGAGAGCGTTGAGGTGCGCCTCGCCAACCGCACCCAGGCCAAGGCTGAAAAGCTCGCTGCCGAGCTCGGCTGCAAGGCCGCGCCTACCAAACTCATCGCAGCCGACTGCGATCTCATATTCCTCGCCGTCAAGCCGCAGGTCATGCCCTCGCTGCTCGGCGAGATAGCGCCTCTGCTCCGCCTGAGGCACGACAGGTTCGTCCTCGTGACAATGGCCGCCGGGCTCACCATGGAGAGCATACGCTCCATGGCGGGCGGGGACTATCCCGTCATCCGCATAATGCCGAACACGCCCGCCGCGATAGGCGAGGGGGTCGTCCAGATGTGCTCAGAGGGCGTGGCCGAGAGCGAGTGCGAGGACTTCCGCCGTCTTCTCCGCCGCGCGGGTCTGGTGGACGAGCTGCCCGAGGGGCTCATCGACGCGGCGTCCGCCGTGTCGGGCTGCGGGCCGGCGTTTGCCTGCCTGTTCATAGAGGCGCTGGCCGACGGCGGCGTCGCCTGCGGCCTGCCGAGGGACAAGGCCGTGCGCTATGCGGCGCAGATGCTCGCCGGGACGGCGCGGCTCTGCCTCGAGAGCGGAGACCATCCCGGAGCCATGAAAGACCGCGTCTGCTCGCCGGGCGGCACGACCATACAGGGCGTGCGCGCGCTGGAGAAGTCGGCGTTCCGCTCGGCCGTGTTCGAGGCGGTGACAGCGGCTTATGAGAAGTCGCTCGAATTGAAGAAGGGGTGAGGCCTGTGAGGATAGTGGTCAAGATAGGCACGTCGACCCTCGCCCACAGCACGGGCAGGCTCGACATACGCCGGGTCGAACAGCTTGTGAAAGTGCTGAGCGACCTCAAAAACGCGGGACACGAGATCGCGCTCGTGTCGTCGGGAGCAATAGGCATGGGCGTCGGCAAGCTCATGCTGCCGGGGCGCCCGGCCGACATGCCGACAAAGCAGGCGGCCGCCGCGGTCGGCCAGTGCGAGCTCATGTACACATATGACAGGCTCTTCGGCGCGTATAATCACACGGTCGCCCAGGTCCTGCTCACCGGCGAGGACATACACAGCGACCGCCGCTGCGAGAACATGCGCAACACCATAAACCGCCTGCTCGAGCTCGGCGCGCTGCCCGTCATAAACGAGAACGACGCCGTCGCCACCGACGAGATAGGCGTTGAGAACACCATTGGCGAGAACGACACGCTCTCGGCCATAGTGGCGCGCCTCATCGGGGCCGACCTGCTGGTCCTGCTGTCGGACATAGACGGGCTCTACACCGCCGACCCGAGGCACGACGCCTCGGCTCGGCTCATCCCCGTCGTGGAGGACATCACGCCCGAGATAGAGGCGCTCGCCGGCGGCACGGGCACGAGCCTCGGCTCCGGCGGCATGGTGACAAAGCTGAGGGCCGCAAAGATAATCACCGGGGCCGGGGGCGACATGATAATCGCAAACGGCTCGAACCCCTCGGGACTCTACGACATTGTCGAGGGCAAGCCCGTGGGCACAAGATTCAAAGGGAGGAAACAGCATGAAGAGCACGCGTGACATCATCCTGGACGCCGCCGCGGCCAAGGGCGCCGTCGCTGCCGCAGACACTGAGACGAAAAACCGAGCCCTCCTCGCCATGGCGGACGCGCTCATCGAGGGCGCGGACGGCATCCTCGCGGCCAACGCCGCCGACATGGACGCAGCCCGCGGGAGCATCGGCGAGGTCATGCTCGACCGCCTCGCGCTCAGCCGCGAGCGCATTGAGGGCATGGCAAAGGGCATACGCGAGGTCGCGGCCCTGCCGGACCCGGTCGGGCGCGTGCTCGCGCATGTCGAGAGGCCGAACGGCCTCGTCATAGAGCGCACGGCCGTGCCCATGGGCGTCATCGCGATAATCTATGAGAGCCGCCCGAACGTGACGGCCGACGCCGCGGCCCTCGCCGTGAAGGCGGGCTCGGCCTGCGTCCTGCGCGCGGGCAGGGAGGCGCACCGCAGCGCCTCGGCCATAGTCGAGGCCATGCGCCGCGGGCTCACGGCCGCCGGGCTGCCGGGGACGGCGGTGAACCTCGTCGAGGACACCTCGCGCCAGAGCTCGACGGAACTGATGACGGCGTCGGGCCTTGTCGACCTGCTCATCCCGCGCGGAGGGGCCGGGCTCATCCGCGCCTGCGTGGAGAACGCGACCGTGCCCTGCATAGAGACGGGCACCGGCATATGCCACATCTATGTCGATGCGGCCGCCGACCTCGAGATGGCGGTGGACATAGTCGAAAACGCCAAGTGCAGCCGCCCGAGCGTGTGCAACGCGTGCGAGGTCTGCCTCGTGCATAAAGACGCGGCCGAAAAGTTCCTGCCCATGCTGCGCGAGCGCATAGGCGGCAGGGTCGAGCTGAGGCTCGACGGGCGCGCGGCCGGGATAATCGACGGCAAGAGGGCCGGCGAGCGCGATTTCGACACCGAGTTTCTCGACTACATCCTCGCTGTCGGAGTGGTCGACAGCCTCGACGGCGCCATCGCTCACATCGCGGAGCACTCCACCGGCCACAGCGACTGCATAGTCACGGCCGACTCCGCCGCGGCGGCACGCTTCCTGCGCGACGTCGACAGCGCCGCCGTCTATGTCAACGCCTCGACCCGCTTCACCGACGGCGGCGAGTTCGGCCTAGGCTGCGAGATGGGCATATCCACGCAGAAGCTGCACGCGCGCGGGCCCATGGGGCTGGCCGAGCTGTGCACATACAAGTACATCATCCGCGGCGACGGCCAGGTGAGGTGAGGTCTGCGATATGGAACGCAACGGATACGGGACCCGCGAACTGCTCAGACGCTTCGCGCCGTATTACGCGAAGCACAAGCGCGTGCTAATTTTCGACCTGTTCTGCGCCCTGCTCACGACTTTGTGCGAGATAGTGCTGCCGCTCATCATCAGCGGCATCACGAACACGGCGCAGTACAACCCGGCGGCGCTCACCCTGCGCTATATAGGCACGCTCGCCGCCATATACCTCGCGCTGCGCGTGGTCGACTGTTTTGCGGGCTATTTCATGGCCAACACCGGCCACGTCATGGGCGCCGCCATCGAGACGGATATGCGCCGCGACGCATACGGCCACCTGCAGAAACTCTCGAACACATATTTCAACAACACGAAAGTCGGCCAGATCATGGGGCGTATCACAAACGACCTGTTCGACGTGACCGAGTTTGCACACCACTGCCCGGAGGAGTTTTTCATCGCCTTCGTCAAGATCGCGGCGGCTTTCGTCATCCTTGCGGGGATAAACCTGCCGCTAACGGCGGCGGTGTTCGCGCTCATACCCATCATGCTGTTCGTGTGCGTGCCGGTCAACCTGCGCATGCGCGGCACTTTCCGCGACCAGCGCCGCCAGATAGGCGAGCTGAACGCGCGCATCGAGGACAGCCTGCTCGGCCAGAAGGTCGTCAAGGCGTTCACCGGAGAGGACGCGGAGATAGACCGATTTGAGACCGACAATCAGGCTTTCCTCGGCATAAAGCGCGCGACATACCGCTACATGGCGCAGTTCCAGATGCTCACCAGGGCGTTCGACGGCGCGATGTACCTCGCCGTCATAGTCCTCGGCGGCTGGATGACCGTGCGCGGCGGCATAACGGCGGGCGAGCTCGTGGCCTACGTCATGTATGTCACGACGCTCATCACCACCATAAGGCGCATAATCGAGTTTGCAGAGCAGTTCCAGCGCGGCATCACGGGCATAGAGCGCTTTCTCGGGATCATGGACGCCGACATAGAGATATTCGACTCGCCGGACGCCGTCGAGCTGCGCGACGCAAAGGGAGAGATCGCCTTTGAAAACGTGAGCTTTGAGTATTCCGACGACCACAACCAGGTGTTCAAAAACCTGGACCTGCACATAAAGGCGGGCGAGAAAGTGGCCATAGTCGGCCCGTCGGGCGGCGGCAAGACCACGCTGTGCAGCCTCATCCCGCGCTTTTACGATGTGAGCTCCGGCCGGGTGACCGTCGACGGGCGCGATGTGCGCGACTACACGCTGCGCAGCCTGCGCGGCAGCATAGGCATAGTGCAGCAGGACGTGTACCTGTTCTCGGGGACGGTTTTCGACAACATCGCCTACGGCAGGCGCGGGGCGACGCGCGACGAGGTCATCACCGCGGCCAAGCGGGCCGGGGCGCACGAGTTTATCATGCAGCTGCGCGACGGCTACGACACCTATGTCGGCGAGCGCGGGGTGAAGCTCTCCGGCGGGCAGAAACAGCGCATATCCATCGCGCGCGTATTTTTGAAAGACCCGCCCATCATCATCCTCGACGAGGCCACCAGCGCCCTCGACAACGAGAGCGAGCGCGCGGTGTCCGAGGCGCTCGAGACCCTCGCCGCCGGGCGGACGACCATTACGATAGCGCACAGGCTGTCGACCATACGCTCGGCCGACAGGATACTGGTGCTCACGGAGGACGGCATCGCCGAGCAGGGCTCGCACGCCGAGCTCATGGCGGAGCACGGGATATATTACCGCCTCAACGAGACCGCCGGAACTTTGGCCTGACGGCGCGATTCGTGTGATTTTTCGCGCCCGCGCGCATATACTGATATAGTCGCTCCGCGACAGAGAGTATATGCGGGAGGTGTGAGCATGGACGTTGATGACCTCATTTTCGGTGACGGGGACACTGTTCCCAGTGAGAGATAAAAGGACGGCTGTTTAAGCAGCCGTCTTTTTATTTTGCACCGTTCAGTCGATTGGAGGCGCAGAGGGATTGCTCACCTTATAGTAGCTGCCGTCGATTATAATGTATGCCTCGCTGCCCCTGTCCTCATAGGTGAAAGCCTCTTCCCCCTTGACATTAAAGGTGTAGCCCTCTGCGCCAGCGACTGCTTCCGGTTCGTCACAGGGCGTAAGATTCAAATCATAGAACCATGTGATAACTGGTATAGTTGATAAATCATTTGGGTCATAGTCCTCTGAACCGATTTCAAATTCGGTCTCCTGGCCCTGGGAATAGAAGGAACCGGTAATAAGACCAGGCGGTTCAGGAAACGAATACAGTTCTGAAGCGCTAATTATCTTTTGGCATCCGGCCAGAGGGAACACACAGATAAATGCGAAAAGTAATGCGATATACTTTTTCATCTTTTTACTCCGTCGGTGCAGTGTAAAAGCTGTAGCTCGCCGTGCCGCCGAAGTCGTCAAAGCGGCTCCACTCGGCGGTCACCTCATAGATGTACTCACCCT
>CAJFRI010000100.1:0-3366 GCA_904419385.1 Candidatus Heteroscillospira lomanii | reverse complement strand
CAGGGACTTCCTCGCTCTCGGATTCGGGTTTGCCCCAGCAGTCGGCGCTCCAGCGGCGGACGCTGACCTCGTCGGGTGCGACCGCAAATTCCAGCAGCGCGGAGCCGGAGCCGCTGAGCGACGGCATAAGCTCGCGGCACTGGAGCGGGTGGGCGCTGTCCGCTATGACGGCTTCATTGCCCTTGCGCCACGAGAATCCGCCTTTAAGCGCCTCAATGCTGCTCTCGCCGCATGTGACGGTCAGCACAGGCGGGGCCTTGAGCGGTTCATCCTCCGGCGCGGCGGGCTCTGTAAGCTCCACGCTGTACACCTCCGACAGCCGCGCGGGGTAGCTCTCCATTATTGTGCCGCTGTGCGTTATGAGCACGAGGTCGCCCGCCTTGAGGTCGGGGTAGACCTCTGCGTCACTCAGCGGCACCTCAATTTTATCCGAGCTGCCGCGTTCGGCGCTGCCCTCCACCGGCTCGACCAGCAGGGAGCCGTCGTGAGTCTCAAGTATGATGGCGTTGAACGAAGAGCTCTCGTTATTCTCAGGCTCCGGGCTGGCCTCCTGAGTGCCGCAGGCCGCAAAAGAGGCGCACAGCGCCAAAATCAAAAGCAATATAAATATAGTTAGTTTTTTCAAGGTAAACACCTCCTTTACCAACTAAGACGCAAAATCAGGCACAATGTTCCAGAGAAAAAATGTAAAGCACGCTTGACAAATGCGTTAGGGCGTACTATGCTCATATTGTAAAGCAAGCTTTACTTTTTGACCGCAGGAGGTGCACCGTGAAAAACAGGCTTGAGGAGCTGCGGCGGGGCCGGGGGCTCAGCCAGGAGGAGCTGGCGGATGCGCTCGAGGTGTCGCGCCAGACCATAATCTCACTGGAGAAAGGGCGGTACAACCCGTCGATACTGCTCGCGTTCAGGATCGCGCGGTATTTCGGGACCAGCATAGAGGATGTGTTTATCTACGATGAATAAACATAATTATATATTATGTAAATTAAGGAGGGCGCTATGAACAGACATAAAAGGAGTCTGCTGATCGCGGGCACGGCCATGGCGGCGTTTGGGCTCGTGTGCATCGCGGCTTGGGCATATCTGATGGGTCTTGTGGACAACGGGCGGTTCGACGGGCTCGCCGGGGCGTTATGCGGGCTGGGTTTCGGCCTGCTGGGCGGAGGGGGAGCCACGGCCGCCATGGCGCTCTGGCGCGTTTCACCGGACAGGGAGAGGCAGAAAGAGATAGAGCAGCACGACGAGCGCAACATCCAGGTGAACCGCGCGGCGCTGAGCGTGACGGCGGTGGCGGCGTTCATCGTCCTAGCGGTGCTGACGTTTATATTCGTCGTCATGGGCTGGTTTGCGGCCGGCATACTCACGGTGGCGGCGATGTATGTGCTCATCGCGGTATATCTGATCGCGCACCGCAGGATGAATAAAGTTATGTAAACTATATTATGTAAATATAGGGGAATACAGAGCGTATACTGAAAAAGACCGGCCCTGCGGCCGGTCTCTTCAGCTTTTTTTCACGGGGGCCCATCCCTCGAGAGGCAGGCGCTGCATGGCGCCGAACACCTTGCTCTTCAGGTCCGGGTATTTGAGCGAGAGCGTTTTTATCAGTTCCTTGACCTCGTGGCGCTTGCTGCTCTTGTCCTGGGGACAGGGGTTCTCGACTATGGGCAGGCGGTAGTGCTCGGCGAGGTTGGCGATGCGCTGCTCGCCAGAGTAGAGCATGGGGCGGATCTGCCACACGCCGGCGCGGCTCATCCAGGTCATTGGCTTGAAGCAGCTCACGCGGCCCTCGTAGAACAGGGACATGAGGAAGGTCTCCACCGCGTCGTCAAAATGGTGGCCGAGGGCGAGCTTGTTGCACCCGCGCTCGAGCATGGCGTTGTTCAGGCCGCCGCGGCGCATTTTGGAGCAGAGCGAACAGGGGTTTTCCTCCTTGCGCACGTCGAAGACTATCTCCTTGATGTCGGTCTTTATGACTGTGTAGGGGATGTCCCAGCGGCGGCAGAGCTCTTTCACCGGGGTGAAGTCCATGCCCTCGAAACCGAGGTCGAGGGTGATCCCCTCGAGGTGGAACTTCTTGGGATAATAGCCCTGGAGATAGCGCAGGGCGCACAGGAGCACCAGCGAGTCCTTTCCGCCGGAGACGCCGACGGCGATGCGGTCGCCCTCCTCGATCATGCCGTAGTCGTCGACACAGCGGCGGATGCGGCCGGAGAATTCGTTCATTGCTTTCATTTCATCACCTGAGAAAAATAAAAAATCGTTTTGAGCATTTGAGAGCAAAACAGAGGAAAACGGAGATATATCGAGGTCGTCCGGAGATATATAAAAAATCCGGCAAAAAGGTGTTGACACGGCAAAAAGCTTGTGATATAAAGATATAGCGCGCCGGGGCGCTTTTCTTATTGTAACGGCGCGCGCAGAACTTGTCAAAACTTATTTATTATAAATGGAGGCAAAAACATGTCCACTTTCATGGCTAACAAGGACACTGTCAAGCGCAGCTGGTATGTCCTTGACGCGGCCGGCAAGCCCCTCGGCAAGACCGCCGCTCTCGCCGCCGATCTTCTCCGCGGCAAGCTCAAACCCGATTTCACCCCGCATGTCGACTGCGGCGATTTCGTCGTGATCGTCAACGCCGAGCGTGCCGTCCTCACCGGCAAGAAGCTCGAGCAGAAGTACTATCGCACCCACTCCGGCTATCCCGGCGGTTTCCATCAGGTCCAGTATAAGACCCTTATGCAGGACAAGCCCGAGCTCGCTATGCGTCTCGCCGTCCGCGGCATGCTGCAGAAGAACTCCATCGCCCGCGCCCAGCTCCGCCGCCTCAAGATCTACCGCGGCGCCGAGCACAAGCACGAGGCCCAGAAGCCCGTCGCCTGGGAACGCTAAAGGAGGAACAGAATAATGGCAACTTATACCAGTAAAAAGCCCTATGTTTACGGCACCGGCCGCAGGAAGTCCTCCGTCGCGAGGGTCCATCTCTTCACCGGCGGCACCGGCAAGATAACCATCAACGGCCGCGATATCGACGACTACTTCGGCCTGGAGACCCTCAAGCTCCTTGTCCGCCAGCCCCTCAACACCACCGGCAACACCGAGAAGGTCGACGTTGAGGCCACCGTCACCGGCGGCGGCGTCACCGGCCAGGCCGGCGCCATCCGTCACGGCATCGCCCGCGCCCTCCTCAAGGTCGACGAGAACTACCGTACCGCCCTCAAGGCCGCCGGTTTCCTCACCCGCGACCCGAGAATGAAAGAGCGTAAGAAGTACGGTCTCAAGGCTGCACGTCGTGCACCTCAGTTCAGCAAGAGATAATCAGCTGTTCAAACCGTATCAAAATGGTTCAAAAACCCCGGAAAA
>CAJFRI010000099.1 GCA_904419385.1 Candidatus Heteroscillospira lomanii | reverse complement strand
GCACTTTCTCGCCGATCTCGAGAGTCTCGGTTATGGTATCGAGAGCTGCATTGACAGCTTTCTCACTGTCTTTCTTTGAAAGTCCGGTCTTCTCGGAGACCGCCGTGATGAGTTCTGCCTTGTTCATTGGTAACCTCCTAATAATCTTGGTGGCATTTGCCACCTTTTATCATTAAGGACCCGGCTCCGCCGGGGACTTATGCATTATTAATCCGATTCCTCGGCTTTTGCCTCCTCATAGAGGCCGATGAGCTCGTCGAGCACACAGTCTTCCATCCTGCGCCCGGATGCGAGCACGGAGCTCTCGACATGCCTGAACCGCTCGGTGAATTTGTCGCATGTCCTGTTGAGCGCGTCCTCGGGGTCGACTCCCGCAAAACGGGCGACCTTGACCGCGGCGAACAGGACATCGCCCAGCTCGTCCTCGACGGCGTTTTTATCCTTGAAGTCGACGGCCTCGCCGAGCTCCGCAGTCTCTTCACCGAGCTTCGCCAGCGCGTCGCCGACATTTTTCCAGTCGAATCCGGCCTTGGCGGCCTTTGACTGGATCTTATCGGCGCGCCAGAGGGCGGGCAGAGTCTTTGCGACGCTGTCCATGGCGTCAGCCGTGGTCTTCTGGTCCTTCTCAACGCGCTTTATCGCGTCCCAGTTGTCGAGCACCTCGCCGGACGACGAGACTTTCACGTCTCCGAACACATGCGGATGGCGCAGGATGAGCTTTTTGCAGGCCTCGTCGGCCACGTCGTTTATATCGAAGTGCCCGAGCTCCTCCTCTATGCGGGCGTGAAACAGCACCTGCATGAGCACGTCGCCGAGCTCCTCGCGGAGATGCGGCACGCTCTCCTCATCTATCGCCTCGCAGACCTCGCAGGCCTCCTCAAGCATGTTGCGGCGGATCGACTTGTGGTCCTGCTCTCTGTCCCAGGGACAGCCGCCCGGGGAACGGAGCAGCTCTATTATCTTTCTGAAATCATTGATGTCGTAATGTTCCTTGCGCTCAAATTCGACCATTGACGCGCCTCCTGAATTATTTGATGTGGAGCAGTCTGGCTATTTTCTCGCCCTTCGGTATGAGCTTCATATCATCATAGGTCACCGCGCGCGTGGCGATGATGAGGACAAGATATACTATGCACGCAAGTCCTATCGACACGAGCATGGAGAAGGCCATTCCGAGCCACTCGGAGCTGATGATGCCTGAGGCAACTCCGTAGACAGCCTCATATGATACCCAGGCCGCCGCCCCCATGATGAGCGTGCTGATGAGCGGGCGGGCAAATATCCTCACGAGTGAAGGCCGGCGCTCCATGCAGCGGCACATGAACACAAGGTTCATGGCGCACATGACGACATAGCAGCATATAGTGCCAATGGGCGCACCATAGATGTTGATATCCGGATCGCCGACCAGAAACCAGTTGACGGCTATCTTGGCCAGTCCGCCGGCTATCATTGAATATACTGGGTACTTCTCATTGCCGTGGGCCTGGAGCACGGCGTTTGTTATCAGCGCGAGGCACACGAAAAACGAGGCTATGCCCATGAGCATGAGCAGGGTCGGTCCGGACTCGTTGCTGTCTCTGTAAAGCACGTTCATGATCGGATACGACAGCACGGAGAGCCCGACGGCCATGGGCATGGAGATGACGGACGTGATCCGCACGGAGGCCTCCGCTATATCGCACGACGACTCATATGTCCTGCGCGCGACGCAGGCCGAGATGGCCGGGACGACGCTTATCGTGAGCGGCGTGACGAAAGCGGCGGGCAGGTTATAGAGCGTCATGGCCTTGCCGTAGACACCGTAGAGCTCCGAAGCCATATCCTGTGAGAATCCCGCGGCGGTCTGGAGCCTGTCAAGCACCAGCTTCATATCGATGAGCGTTATGAGGCTCATGACAGAGGCGCCTAGCGTGATGGGGATGCCGATGCGCATCAAACGCGCAAAACTGCTCCCCGCCCCGTCGGGCACATCACCGGCAGAGCCGGGTTCGCTGAAATGCCGCGTCTTGAACACGAACATATAGATCAGGGCCGCAAGCCCACCGGCGACGGTGCCGAACACGGCTCCGGCCGCGGCTATGGGCAGGCTCTTTCCCGCGCTGGTGAGATACCACGCCAGCGCAAGTCCCACGACGACCTTGACCAGCACTTCGAGCACCTGGCCGACAGTCGTCGGGCGCATGTCGTTGAGGCCCTGCGCATGTCCGCGGTAGGCGCTGGTGAGGCACACGAGGAACACCGCCGGCGAGAGAGCCCATATGCTCTGCGCGGCGCGCGGCTCGCCCATCGCGACGGCCAGCTCAGTCGGAAACAGGTACATTACCACGGAGGCTATGGCGCCGAGCACCGCAAACGTGCCGAGCGATACGCGGAATATGCGCCGCACCTGGTTCGGGCGGCCGAGGGTATTCGCCTCGCTTATCATACGCGACAGCGCAACGGGCAGCCCCGCGGTCGCTATCGTGAGCAGCAGGTTGTAGATGTTGTACGCGACGAGGAAATATGCATAGCCCTCGTCGTGCAGGATGTTGCCCAGCGGTATCTTGTAGATAGCGCCGAGTATTTTCATTATCACAACGCCGGCCGCAAGGATCGCGGCTCCATGCAGATAGTTTTGACCTTTGCTCTCTGCCATTCAGCACCTCCAGTTCGAAAGACATATCGGGCACACGGCGGACCGCGCCGCCATGTTTCAAAGGCGCAGAGGTTATTTTACACCAAAAAGCTTATAAAATCAAGGTTTTTTAAGGGGAGCCGGCACAAGTCCAACTCCCCCCGTACATCTGATATATATTTCTGTTATATCCTGCTCAGACCTCTTCGCCGGTGCGGACCTTATGGATGTGCTTGGTGAGGTCGAGCATTTTGTTCGAATATCCCCACTCATTGTCATACCAGGCCATGAGTTTGACGAAAGTGTCGTTGAGTGCCACGCCGGCCTTTGCGTCGAATATGCAGGTGCGCGCATCGGTTTTGAAATCGGAGGAGACGACGTGCTCATCGACGAAACCGACGATCCCCTTATACGCGCCCTCCGAGGCGGCCTTCATAACGTCGCATATCTCCTTATATGAGGCCGGAGTCTTGAGCTTGACGGTGAAATCGACCACCGACACGTCAGACACGGGCACGCGCAGCGAGGTACCGGTGAGCTTTCCGAACAGCTCGGGTATGACCTTGCCGACAGCCTTGGCGGCTCCCGTGCTGGTCGGGATTATATTCTCAAACGCGGTGCGTCCGAGACGCCAGTTCTTCTTGTTGAAGCCGTCGACCGAGCTCTCCGACGCGGTGACCGCGTGCACCGTGGTCATAAGGCCCTCTTCAATGCCCCAGGTATCGTTTACTATCTTTGCCATGGGCGCGAGGCAGTTGGTGGTGCAGCTGGCGTTGGAGACCATATCGAGGTCAGGAGTATATGTAAGATGGTTGACTCCGTAGACGAACATCGGTGTGTCGTCCTTGGACGGTCCGGAGAAGATGACGACCTTCGCGCCGTTATTGAGGTGCGGCATCGACTTTTCCCTTGTGAGGAACCTTCCGGTGCACTCCATCACATAGTCGGCGCCATAGTCGCCCCAGTTGAGATCGTTGGGGTCGCGGCTGTCGAGGATATAAGTCCTCTTGCCGTTTATGATGAGCGACTCGTCGTCATAATCAACGTCGCCGTTGAAACGGCCGTGGACCGAATCGTATTTAAACAAATATGCAAGCTGTTCCGGTGTTTTGTCCGGCGCGTTGAGAGCGACAAAATCGAAGTCGCCTCTCTCGATGCCCGCTCTGAACGCGAGACGTCCTATACGGCCAAAGCCGTTGATGCCCGCTTTGATACCCATACGCTTCATTCCTCCATATTAATGTGTAATGCTGCATACATCGCAGATGGCTCTATACAAATCATCTTATTTTATATCATTTTTTCCAACTCAACAACCGGTATCTGCAACTTTAGTGAAAAAATCCCGCCTGATTATTATACGTTTTTTGCACACATCTGTGTAAATAATGCACCATTACACACTTGCAGGTGCGCGGTTCAGATATTTTGAACAAATTTACCCCTTTGCAGCGGCGCTTGGATTGACAAGCTCATGTCGAAAAGAGTAGAATTATGTCGGTTCGGCGGATTTTACCGGTCCTTGCATATATTCCGCCGAGCCCGGCATACTAATCCCACTGTGTCATGAAAGGAGCTCTGATGGACGATACTATTAGCAGTCTCGACAGTCTGTTCAGGCAGTTTGCGTCCCCAGTGGTCGCTGTCAAAGGCAGAGAGATCATCTACTGCAATGCGGCGGCAGAGCTTTTTTTCTCAGGTTCGGCAGTTTCGTCCGATGCCGGCCGCCATTTCCCCGGCTGGCCATACCCTGCGGGGGCGGTGGTCTCGGAGACCATCTCCTCGCGGCGCTGCACGATAACCGTATCCTCTCTGAACGGAGTGCGTGTCCTGACCATAACAGACGAGTCCGACCAGGGCAGCCCTGGTATACCTATAGCAGCGATGTCATATCTTCTCGGCAACGCAAATACCATCCGGCTTGCGGCTGAGGTGATCACCAAAAAATATCATTCCGCCGATGACAGGAAATTTGAGCAATACATGAGCGCGTTAAATCAGAGCTGCTGCCGCCTTCAGCGCGCGGCCGACGGGTTGTCGGCACTGTCGCTGCTGAGCTCCGGCGACTATCCCTTCGCCCCGCAGCCGCTTGAACTCGGGACTTTTATATCGGATATCGTGAGCTCAGTCCGCAGCCTCACTTCCCCGGACAAAGTGGTGGTAGAATATACTCCGCCGTCCGACTTAATAGTCATCAACGGAGACGCGCAGCTGATTGAAAAAATGGTCTTCGCCGTCATAGCGAACAGCCTCGGGCATATCACGTCCGGCGGGCGCATAAAGCTCGGCCTGCAGAGCACGCAGGCCGCAGCCGTCATCTCCGTCGATGACGACGGCTCCGGCATGGGGCCCGAGCAGCTCTCACAGCTGTTCAGGCTGTCGCCCGTGTCCGGTGTGGACGGCATACCGGGCCCTGAGTGCGGCATAGGACTGCCGCTAGCCGCGGCGGTCGCCTCGCGGCACAACGGCACTATCATAGTAGAGAGCCGGCCCGGGCGCGGAACATCTGTGCGCCTGATGCTGAGGTGTGATACGGAGGGCTCAAGCTCCCTGCATTCTCCGCTGTCTTCCGGGCTGAACCTCATCCCGTCGCACGCGCTGATCGAGCTCTCCGCGGTCCTCAGTTCAGAGTGCTACGAGTTCCGGCAAAAAGAGTCGTGAAAACGAAAAAAACAGAGCGCAGAAGCGCTCTGTTTTTTCGTTTGTACAAAATCGGATTCAGTTCTGCTTGTATGTACTGAGAAAATCTCCCAGGTCGCTCATGGCCTTTGCAACGCGGTCGGCCTCAGGCAGCATGACTATGCGGAAGTGCGCGTTATCCGGGCAGTCGAACCCGCTGCCGGGGATGATGAGCACATGCTTGGCATGCAGGAAGTCGAGGGCGAACTGCTTGTCG
>CAJFRI010000098.1 GCA_904419385.1 Candidatus Heteroscillospira lomanii | reverse complement strand
GAAACTCAGCGAAGCGGGTTCGGTTTGGAAGCGAGGAGCAGCAGAATGAGCGCGCGATGCGCTTTGTAATGAAATGAAAAAGCTCGTCGCAAGCGATATGTCGCTTGCGACGAGCTGGAAGGGGTGGTTAAAATCGATATTTCTTAACCGAGAAAAATGCCGCCCGCAGGGCGGCCCACCAACTGCGAACCCAGCGCAGCGGGTCGCAGTTGGAAAGGAGGAGCAAGGGAGCGGGCGGATGACGTCTTTTTTGCCACAGGCATAAAAAGACGTCAGAGCAAAGCGGACTTTGCTCCGACGTGGAGCAGGCGAGGGGAATCGAACCCCCGACATGAGTTTGGGAAACTCAGATTTTGCCATTAAACTACGCCTGCACATGATGGATGTAATTATATCACCTGTGGCAAAATATTGCAACAGTTTTCTTTCGACAGCGGCGGCGCGCCTCACTATGTATCACTGGTCTGCATTATCCCCGCCCATCGCGAGCAGCTCACGCCTCATGTCGGCAAGCTCTCCGACTATCGCACGGGCCCTTTCAGCACAATACTCGCCCTGCGGCGTGAACGATATTCCGCGGTTGCTGCGCACGACAAGCTGAACGCCGAGCTCGTTTTCTATTCTGCGCAGCTGCTTTGTGAGCGTGGGCTGGCTCATATAGAGTGATTCGGCAGCTTTTGTGATATTTTGGTTGTCGTGGAGGGCAATTATCGTTATCAGATCTTCCTCTCTCATCTGTTCTCCGCCTTTTTACATGATCAAACGATAATATATTTAACCACAAATCAACTTTTTTTACAATAGAAATTGAAAAGCCGGCACACAAATTAATGCGCGCCGGCCCTTTCAGTCACTGGCCTTCTGATTTGTAAGGCTGCATGACGGGTTTACTGCATGCCGTTCTCGTAAGCCTCGATCATCTTCTTGACCATCTGGCCGCCGATAGAGCCGGCCTGCTTGGAGGTCAGATCGCCGTTATAGCCCTGCTTGAGGTTGACGCCGACCTGAGAGGCGGCCTCCATCTTGAAACGGTTCATAGCGTCGCGGGCGCTGGGATTGACAAGACTGTTGCTGGACTTGGACATTTTTTGCATCTCCTTTTTTCTTTCCTTTTTTGCTTTCCGTAAAAGCCTCCTCAAAGCGCCGCTGTGCAGCGGCCGGTCTCTGACCGTCTTTGCTGTAAGCAGGCTTTACGGTGATATTGTCTGCGCGCGGCGTCAAAAAACACCCGTTAAATAATGACAATTTATATCTGTATTCATGCAAAGCGGATTGTATTGCAAAATATGATTTGCTATAATTAACTCAGTCACTTGAAAAGAGGTCATAAAGCATGGCAGAAGAGGACAAAAGCAAATACATATTTGAAGAGATGCCTGTGGCGTCCGCTCTGAGGACCATGGCCGTGCCGACCATTATAAGCCAGATAATCGTTCTGATCTATAACATGGCCGACACGTTTTTTGTCGGTCAGACGAACAACCCATACATGGTCGCCGGCACATCACTGATACTCCCCATATTCAACATCACACTGTGCCTGGCCGGCCTCGCCGGCATAGGCGGCGGATCGCTGGTCTCACGGCTGCTCGGTATGGGAGACGAACAGGAAGCACGCCGCGCCAGCGCTTTCGCGCTAAAGCTCTCCATCGGAGTGGCTCTCGCGTTCTCCGTGCTCACGGCAGTGTTCATGGAGCCGCTCCTCATCATGCTCGGCGCGAGCGAGTATACCATGACATTTTCAAAGCAGTATGTCACATGCGTCATCGTTTTCGGAGCCGTGCCGACAGTGCTCTCGAACGCGCTGGCCAATCTGTTCCGCAGCGTCGGAGAGTCGCGCAAGGCCGGATTTGGAATAACTTTCGGCGGGCTGCTGAACATTGCGCTCGACCCGCTCTTTATGTTCGTCATCCTCCCCGACGGATATGAGGTGCTGGGCGCAGGACTTGCCACATGCCTGTCAAACTGCGCGGCCTGCCTCTACTTCCTCATCCAGATGCTGCGTATGCGCGGCAAGACCGCGCTGACCTTCCGCGCGCCGCGCCCGGCGGCGTCGAGCATCAAAGCCGTGTTCACAGTCGGCATCCCGTCGGCCGTCGCATCTTTCCTGTTCGACGTCGACTATATCCTCATAGACAAGCTCATGGCGTCGTACAATGACTTTGCGCTTGCGGCCATAGGCATAGTCCTCAAAGTCGAACGCTTCCCGCTCAACGTCGGCATCGGCATATGCCAGGGCATGCTGCCGCTCGTGGCCTATAACTACGCCTCCGGGAACCAGAAGCGCATGGATTCCATAATCCGTCTTGCCCGGCGCGTCGGACTTGTCATCGCAGGATTGAGCATAGTGCTGTACGAGATATTCGCCCCCGAACTCGCCGCCCTGTTCCTGGACGACGCAACGACCATCGGCATGTCGACGACTTTCCTGCGCATTCGGGTGCTGGCAACGCCGCTGATGTTCATGAGCTTTTTCACCGTCTATCTCTTCCAGGCTTTCGGCATGGGCAGCAAGTCCCTCTTTCTCGGAATGGTGCGCTGGCTTGTGTTCAACATACCCATGCTGTTCATATTGAACGGTATATTCGGAATGTACGGCATAGTATGGTCTCAGGTGACAGCCGACACGCTCACCGTTATAATGTCTGTATATGTGTTCCGCAGATACAGGCCCAAGCTTGCAGAAGACAAAGGATAAAACAACACCCCCGGGCATAGCCCGGGGGTTTTTGCGCGTTCACGCTGTCTTGAGCGCGTTTATCAGCAGGTCGCCGGCGACCGCCATGTCCTCAGCCGTGAACATGGCCGGAAAATTGTCGGAAAACAGTATCTGCGCCGACGGCTGGAACTCATCGTCACCCTCCCAGAGCAGGAGCTTGACATAGAGCCCCGTTATGAACTCGATTATATATGCCTTGTCCGCGCCAGTGCACGGCTCACCGCCAAGGGCTTCGCAGGCCGCTGCGAACCTGTCCGGATCACGTCCGAACGAAAATGCCAGACGCATTATGCACCTTCCGCGGAACTGCTGGAGATACACATTGCCCCACGGCACCTCTGAGTAGGCGAGAAAACCGCCGTTTGCCGGCTTTGCCATGCCCTCCATTACGGCGCGGCCGATAAGTATGCGCGCAGCCGGGGCGCTTATCTCGGCTCCATCGGGGCGGAACAGGCGCATATCCGGGTAAGTGAGGCGCACGCCGCCGCCGAGATAGCGCAGTTTGAACGCGCCGCCGCAGTACTCAAATCCGCTGCGGAAGCTCATATCTTCCGGGCGCATGGCGGCAAATCTGGCACAGTAGTGCTCAAGCGGGACGCCGTTTTTGTTGTCTGGTATCTTCCTTTCTGGCATATGCTGACCTCACTCAAACAAGCTCGCATCGGTATGCGGCAAAAAGCAGGACGCGACGAATTCGTCCATATAGCCGGGGTGCGATGAGAGCTCGATATATGTCATATTGCGTCCGATCTCGAAAACCTTGTCCGCCGCAGCATCCGACTGTATCATAGCGCAGGCGCCGAACAGCGAGCTGTTGCCGATATAACTGTACTTCTCCTGCTGCGTTTTCGGGAGCATGCCTATGGCCATGGCCTTTTCGACATCTATGCCGCTGCCTATGCCTCCGGCGATATATATGCGGTCTATCATGTCGACAGTCATATCGAGGGAGTTCAGCATAGTCCTGATCGCGGAGAATATCGCGCCTTTCGCACGGATGAAGTTGTCTATGTCAATCTCAGTTAGCTCCACTTCCCTGCCGCCGGCCTCGCCGGCAAAAGCGAGGAGATAAGACGCGCAGTACTCGCCCCGGCGCACGCGGCGCCCGTCGCGGATGAACTTGCCCTTGGGTGAGATGATACCGCAGCGGAACAGCTCGCTTATCGTGTCGATGAGGCCGCTGCCGCATACTCCGCAGGGCGCCGTGTCTCCAACGACGGTATAGCTCGGCTCCATGGTATCAGGGTCTATCGTGCAGCTCTCTATCGCGCCGGAAGTCGCCCTCATGCCGCAGCTGATATCTCCACCCTCAAACGCGGGGCCCGCGCTGCACGCGCAGCAGAGCATATAATCGCGGTTGCCGAACACGAGCTCGCCGTTCGTGCCGAGATCGATGAACAGCGAGAGCTCGTCGCTGTGCCACATCGGCGTCGTGAGCACGCCGGCGGTGATATCGCCGCCAACATAGCTGCCGACGTTCGGCGCGAACAGCACCTCAAGCTCCGGAGGGAGCGGCAGGTGCAGCTGCGACGCGGTCTTGCCGTGCAGCTCCAGAAATTCAGGCACGTACGGCTCCAGCCTGATCGACTCGGCGTCAGCCCCCACAAAGAGGTGCTCCATAGTCGTGTTCCCGGCGACGGCGCAGCGCGTCACGCGATCCGGCGCTATGCCCGCCGAGCTGAGCATGGCCTCTATCATGGGCGCTATGGTCTCCTCGCAGACTGCGCGGCGCAGCTTTTCGACTCCGCCGGGACGCGCCTGCTGGATGATGCGGTTTATCACATCGGCGCCGTAGCGTATCTGGCCGTTGCCGGCGCTGCTGCGCGCGGCGATGCGCCCGCTGTCCAGCTCTATGAGCGCCGCGGACACGGTCGTCGTGCCTATATCTACCGCGATGCCGTATGTCCCGGCCGCCGCGCCCGTACCGCGCGCTATGCCGTTTGAGAATATCCCGGACATCGCGCGCTCATACATGGCTGCCTCCGCGGCGGAGGCGAGCCCCGCCGTTTTTATCCCGGACTTATACGCACCGGCGGCGTCCGGCACTATGAACACGGCGTCGCCCTCAACGGTGCTCTGGCAGGCAAGGCGCCAGCCGTCGTTATATTCTGCTTCGCTCAGGTGGGTGTTCGGCGTCGTGCCGACGCTGCCGGAGATGAGGCGCAGGCGGCACTTGCCGCATGTACCCGCCCCGGAACACGGCGCATCTATGTCCACACCGGCTTTCATGGCGAGTTCCAGGATGTTATCGCCAAAAGCAGCAGAGACCTTGTGGTCTCCGCCGCTTTCAAGCTTGAATGTTATCCTGTAGTCCATATCCGCTGACCGTCACATCTCGAGGAAGGAATCGGCATACAGGAAGTTGTTTTTGATGACGTCGCAGGACTTGATGGTCTCCATCATGCGCGTGTCGCAGGGGTTGAGTATGGCAGAGGTGAGACCTGCCTGCATCGCCATGGCGACCATGGCGGCGTCGACTATCGGGCGCACATGTTTGGGCATACCGTTGGAGACATTGGAGAGGCCGCCTGTGGAATTGAATCCCATGTCGGAGAGCATCTTGATGAACTCAAGCATCTCCGCCTGCTTCTCCTGCATGCCCTTTATGACGAGGAACAGCGGGTCGAACCACATGTCTTCGGCCTCCATGCCGTTCATCATGCCGCGCTCGAGCATCTCCTGGCAGTAGCTCATGCGCTCGTCGTTGTCGGCGGGTACGCCGGCCTTGGAGCACAGCGCAACGACAATCGCGTCGTTGGCAGCGGCCAGGTCAATGTTGGAGATACGCTCGCCGGCGTCGGCGGAGTTGACGATGGGCTTGCCCTT
>CAJFRI010000097.1 GCA_904419385.1 Candidatus Heteroscillospira lomanii | reverse complement strand
GCCGGCGAGCAGGGGCTTGAGGACGGCAACGCCCTTTTTCATGGTGAGGGCGGCGACGAGCATCTCGGGAACGAAGATCTCGTTGCGCTGGAACTTGTCGCCGACGTCATCCATGGTGGCGATCATGGCGTTGAGGATGTCTCCGGCGGAAACGCCCTCGTCGAGGGTCTCCTGAACTATGCCCTCGATCTTCTTGAGCTTACCGGTGAGAATGGCCTGCTTGACATTTTCAATCATTTTGAGTCTCCTCCTTGAATTTTTCGGCTCGCCGGTCTTGCCCCGGATCGGGAGCCTGATTTGTGCACCTATACAATAACCTATCGAATCGGATTGTTCAAGCACTTTTTCTCAGAAAAACAAGTTTCAGACACTCAAACAGAACAAAATTGTATCTTCATACAAAATAATTGACAAAAGATTGACTTAGAAAGCGATTGCCGGACGCGGATGCCTGTGTTATAATGTGTGCATTGGAAAAACACACAGCGTTACACATTTATATATTTAGGAGGGCAACCATGCACGAAGGACATTCCCATATTCACGAGGGCGAGGGCGGAGTCAAGCGTTCCGCGGCTCTGCTGACTTATATGTCAGAGCATAACCGCAAGCATGCCGAGGAGCTTCGCGAGCTCGCGCACACGCTTGAGCATCAGGGACAGTATGAGGCGGCTTCACTGATAATCGAAGCTGTGAATTATTTCAGCGACGGTAACGACAAGCTCGAGGCGGCTCTCGAGCAGATCACGGAGGAGGACTGAAATGTGCCTTTCAACCGCATATAAGCTCGACGGCGGCGAAGAGCAGAAGGTCGGCGAGTATATCAGCAGCGTCTCCATAGACGGCGGCGTTGTAACGCTTACCGATATACTCGGCGGCGTCATACGCATAGACGGCCGTCTCAAGAGCATTGATCTCGAAAAAAATGTCATACTGATCGAGGCCGGCGCCTGATGGAGTACGAGATAATAAGGGAGATATTCAACTCCTGCTCCGGCAACCAGATGCGCGACGTTTTTGTCGACGAGGCTGAGATAGCCGATGTCGATGCGTATGTGCGCGGGTTTCTGGTTGGCAGCAGCGTCAGCTGCGAGCGGCGCGATCTGCCCGGCGGGGGAGTGGAGTACGATGTCGTGACCGACGGACTGCGCCAGCGCTTCTCTTTTACGCCGCTGTGATGCCAATTGATCGGCTCCGTTTTTGTGTATGTGCACAAAAACGGAGCTTTTTTATGTTCAATTAAAATTTTAGTGCCGCAAGATTGTTATTTCGATGACATAAAAACGTCCGCATGGATTGACAAAGATATATATTGTTGTTAGAATAGCATAAAAGTCAGCACCGTTGCATGTGTTTTTTGTGCAATTATATTGTGCACAAGGAACAATGCACGAAAAAACTAGATGTTGTCAAAAGCTACAACGGCTTTTGTAAAATGCTTTGGGAGGGTCAAAATGGCATATACCATAGCTTTCGCCGGCAAGGGAGGCACGGGCAAGACAACGCTCACCGGCCTGCTGATAGATTACCTGGGCAAAAAAGGCAAGGGCCCGATACTCGCCGTCGATGCCGACGCTAACTCAAATCTCAACGAGGTGCTCGGCGTGGAAGTTGAGACGACGCTCGGCGAGATAAGGGAAGACGTCGTGAACTCCGGGCTCGCAGTTGACGACCCCATACCCACCGGCATGAGCAAGCAGGACTACCTCGATTTCAAACTCGCGTCCGCCATGGTCGAAGAGGACGACTATGACCTGCTCGTCATGGGGCGTACACAGGGCAAGGGCTGCTACTGCTTCGTGAACGGGCTGCTTCAATCGCAGATAGCGAAGGTCGCGTCGCAGTATAGATACCTGGTCGTCGACAACGAGGCCGGCATGGAGCACATAAGCCGCGGCATACTCCCGCATGTCGACGCAGTTGTGCTCGTGTCCGACTGCTCGCGCCGCGGGGTCCAGGCGGCCGGACGAATAGCCGGGCTCGTACGTGAGCTGAAGCTCGAGCCGAAGGTGATGAAGCTCATAATAAACCGGGCGCCGCCGGGCGGCGTGAATGAGGGCACAATGGACGAGGTGAGAAAGCAGGGGCTCGACCTGCTCGGCGTCGTCCCACAGGACGAACTCGTGTATGAGTACGACTGCGAGGGCAGGCCCACGGTCTCGCTTCCGGCAGGGTCGAAAGCCAGGGCGGCTTTTGAGACGATGATAGATGAGATCATTTGATTTTACAAAATAAACATCCGCTATTTTGAAAGGGGAAGGTCAAGGACAAATGGAAATCAAAAAGCTCACGACAGTTGAGGAAATGGAAGCCGCGACTGCCAAACTGCTCGAGACAGCCGAAAAAGTCGGCGCAGACACCTGGCAGCAGCGCGTGAAAAATCAGACTCCGCACTGCGGCTTCGGCGAGAAGGGCACATGCTGCCGCATATGCACCATGGGCCCCTGCCGCATCACGCCCAAGGCCCCGAAAGGCATCTGCGGCTGCGACGTGCACGGCATAGTCGGCCGCAACTATCTGCGTTTCACGGCGGGCGGCGCCTCCGCTCACTCCGACCACGGCCGCGAGATCTGCCATACCCTCTATCAGACCCGCGCCGACGGCAACTATACCATCAAAGACCCCGAAAAGCTCCTGAAGATCGCCGGTGAGTGGGGCATAGAGACCGAAGGCAGGGACATATACGACATCGCCCATGAGGTTGCTCTCACCGGACTCAACGAGTACGGCAAGCCTTTCGGCACGCAGCGCTTCCTCTCCCGCGCGCCGGAAGAGCGCCGCAAAGTCTGGGAGCGCGAGGAGATAGCTCCGCGCGCCATCGACCGCGAGGTCTCGACGGCCATGCACATGACTCACATGGGCTGCTCGTCCGAGCCCAATGCACTCATCCGCCAGGCGCTGCGCAGCGGCCTGTCCGACGGCTGGGGCGGCTCGATGATGGGCACTGAGTTCTCCGACGTCATGTTCGGTACTCCGCGCCCGGTCGACACGGAGGCGAACCTCGGCGTCATGGAGAAGGACATGGTGAACATCATAGTCCACGGACACGACCCGTCTCTGTCTGAGATGATCGTGTTCTACGCCAACGATCCCGAGATGATCGCCCTCGCCAAAGAGCAGGGCGCCAAGGGCATAAACGTCGCCGGTGTGTGCTGCACTTCCAATGAGGTCGCCATGCGCCACGGCATTCCCATGGCGGGCAACTTCCTCCAGCAGGAGAACGTCGTCCTCACCGGCGCGTGCGAGCTCATCGTCGTCGACGTCCAGTGCATTTTCCCCGCTCTGGGCCCGCTGTCGAAGTGCTTCCACACCAAATTTGTCACGACCTCGAAGATCGCGCAGATGCCCGACTCCGAGTTCATGCATTTCACGGCAGAGACGGCCGGAGAGAACGCCAAGGCGATAGTGCGCGAGGCGGTCCTCAACTTCAAAAACCGCCGTCCGGAGCTTGTGAACATACCGAACCTCAAGCAGAAAGCCACCGTCGGCTACTCGCTCGAGGCCATCAAAAAGTGCCTCGACGGCGTCACCAACTCGCATGTCGATGCGCTCGGCACGACGAAGCCGCTGGTCGACTGCATACGCTCTGGCGTTCTGCGCGGAGCCGTCGCCATGGTCGGCTGCAATAACCCCAAGGTTCGCCCGGACTATGCGCATATCGAGCTCATGAAAAAGCTCATCAAACACGACATAATCGTCGTCCTCTCCGGATGCTCCGCCCAGGCCGCTGCCAAGGCCGGCCTTATGGACAAGGCCGCGCGCACTCTCTGCGGCGAGGGCCTGAAGCGCGTGTGCGAGCTCGTCGATATCCCGCCGGTACTGCACATGGGCTCCTGCGTCGACATCTCGCGCATGATGCTCCTCGCGTCGGACATCTCGTGCGACTCCGGCTGGGACATCCCGCAGATCCCGCTCGTCGGCTGCGCGCCTGAGTGGATGAGTGAGAAAGCCGTGTCCATAGGCAACTACGTCGTCGCCACCGGTATAGACACCTACCTCGGAGTCGACCCCTACGTCAAGGGTTCCGACCAGGTGGACGGCCTGCTCAAAGGCGGGCTGCGCGAGTGGGTCGGCGCAAACTTCGTTGTCGAGTACGACATAGAGAAGCTCGGCGACATGATGATACAGGCGATCGAGGACAAGCGCGCCGCGCTCGGCATATAGCGGAGGCCGCCGCATGAAAGCTGCCATCACAGGCAAGGGCGGCGTCGGCAAGACCACTTTCGCCGCGACTCTCGCCAGGCTCTATGCCGACGAGGGGCGCACGGTGCTCGCCGCCGACGTCGACCCCGATGCGAACCTCGGCCTCGCGCTCGGTTTCTCCGAGGAGGAGGTAGCGTCGATAGTGCCGATATCGAAGATGCGCTCTCTCGTCGAGGAGCGCACCGGTGCAAACGCCGCAAATAAATTCTTCAAGCTCAATCCCCGAGTGGACGACATACCCGACACTTATGCCAAAGAGGTAAACGGCGTCAAGCTCCTCGTCATGGGCACGGTCGACACCGGTGGGGCGGGCTGCGTCTGCCCGGAGCATGTCATGCTCAAGGCCATACTCTCCAACCTCATCCTCCGCAAGGATGACGTCGTCATCATGGACATGGAAGCCGGCCTCGAGCACCTCGGCCGCGGAACAGCGAGCTGCATGGATCAGTTTGTCGTGGTGGTGGAGCCCGGCCTGCGCAGCATACAGACATACGGCCAGGTGAAAAGGCTCGCCGCCGACCTCGGCATAACAAATGTGCGGGTCGTCGCGAACAAGGTGCGCGGCGAGGACGACGAGCAGTTCATCAGATCAAAAGTCCCTGAGGAGGATCTCCTCGGATTTATACACTACAACCCTGAGATCATCGACGCAGACCGGCGCGGCGTCTCGCCTTACGATGCGAGCCGGACGGCGCTGGAAGAGATCCGGCGGATCAAAATGCGCATGGACAACAACTGAAAGGGAGCGGTTTTAAAAAATGGTGTTTTTTGACAGAATATTCAAAGGCTCAGACGAGATGTTCGCCAAAGCCGAGCACGACGTGAACGCGGTCGTGGCAGAACTCGGTCTCGACGCTGAGGTCAAGATGCCGAATACGGCTTATTATCTCTCGTGCTGCTACTCGTTTCTGGGCAAAAAGATAACGACTCTGGGCGAGCTACAGGCCGTCCTCGCCGATATCAAAGCCATGCTGAAGCACGAGCAGAACACCGATTCTGTATTCAGCAGCGGCATAGCCACGGCGATAGCCGCCGAGGTGATAGAGGCCTGCAAATATGCCCGCAGCGCCGACCCGTATGAGGGCACCCCTTATCACGGGCACTTCAGCGACGCCGAGGTGCGTGAGCTCGGCGTTCCGCTCGTCACCCGCGACATTCCCGGCTTCGTCGTCATCATCGGCCCCGCTCCGAGCGACGACGAGGCAGCCGAGCTCATCAAAGGCTACCAGAGCCGCGGTATATTCGTGTTCCTCATCGGCGGCATAATCGAGCAGGCGATACGCAAGAACATAGGCATGGGCTTTCCGGTGCGCGTCGTGCCGGTGGGCGAGGAGATATGGTCGGTCGGCCATGTCATCTCTCTCGTCGAGCGCACGGCGTTCATCTTCGGCAACACCCAGCCGGGCGACTATGACGCTTTCAACGAGTACAGTTTTGAGCGTGTGTTCGCGTTCGTGAATGCGTTTGCCCCGGTCGACGACATCACCGTCGCCTGCGGAGCCGG
>CAJFRI010000096.1 GCA_904419385.1 Candidatus Heteroscillospira lomanii | reverse complement strand
ACCAACGCCATCAAACAGTTTGAGCAAAACACCAGTCTGGCAAGTTAAAAAATGGTGCGCTGCTGAAAAATTGGTGCGGAATTGGTGCGGTGGACATCCACCCAAACCCGGAAACTATTGAAAATACGAGAAAAATCAAGGAGAGTTGAGATATATGAAACTCGGTATCGTGGGCCTGCCGAACGTCGGCAAATCCACACTGTTCAACGCCATCACGAACGCCGGCGCCGAGTCGGCGAACTACCCGTTCTGCACCATAGATCCAAACGTCGGCGTCGTCGCCGTGCCGGATGAGCGGCTCGACTTCCTCGCCGGGATGTACAGCCCCAAGAAATACACTCCCGCCGTCATCGAGTTCGTCGACATAGCCGGCCTTGTGCGCGGCGCGTCGAAGGGCGAGGGCCTCGGCAACAAATTCCTCTCTAACATCCGCATGACCGACGCGATAGTCCATGTGGTGAGGTGCTTCGACGACGAGAACGTCATCCACGTCGAGGGCGGCACCGACCCGATACGCGACATCGACATCATCGACCTCGAGCTCATTATGGCCGACATCGAGATGGTCGAGCGCCGCATAGACAAGGCAAAGAAAGCGGCCAAGGGCGGGGACAAGAAGTTCCTGCACGAGGCTGAGGTGTTCGAGGGCCTGCTCGGACACCTGAACGACGGCCGCAGCGCCCGCAGCTATGCCTGCGACGAGGACGACTCCGCCCTCATCCGCACCTCCGAGCTGCTCACGCTCAAGCCCGTCATCTACGCCGCCAACATGGACGAGGACGGCTTTGCGTCTTACAGCGACAACGCATATTTCAACCAGGTCAAAGAGCGCGCCGACGCCGAAGGCGCCCAGGTGCTGCCCGTGTGCGCCAAGCTCGAGCAGGAGATAGGCGAGCTGCCCGAGGAGGACAAGGCCGCCTTCCTCGAGGACCTGGGCGTGGCCGAGTCCGGCCTCTCGAGGCTCATCAAGTGCTCCTACACGCTGCTGGGCCTCATCTCCTTCCTCACCGCCGGGGCGGACGAGGTGCGCGCCTGGACGATAAAGCGCGGCACCAGGGCGCCCCAGGCTGCCGGCAAGATACACTCCGATTTTGAGCGCGGGTTTATCCGCGCCGAGGTCGTGGCGTTCGACGATCTGCGCGAGTGCGGCTCCATGGCCGCGGCGCGGGAGAAAGGACTCGTCCGCTCCGAGGGCAAGGACTATGTCATGCACGACGGCGACGTCGTCCTCTTCCGCTTCAATGTCTGAGCGCTCAGGGCGCATAGAGCTCATAGACTTTGTCCGCGGGCTTGCCGTCATCTCCATGATCATCTACCACTTTGCCTACGACCTTGAGATGTTCGGCGTGATCCCGCGGGGGACCGTGTACAGCACGCCCATGTACCTGTTCGAGCGGGCGATAGCATCAACATTCATATTCGTCGCGGGCTTTTCCTCCCGCCTCAGCCGCAGCAACCTGCGCCGCGGCGCGCTCGTGTTCGCCTGCGGGCTCATCGTCGCGCTGTGCTCCGGGTTTGTGGGCGTCACGATACGTTTCGGCGTGCTCGAGCTGCTCGGCGCGAGCATGATGATATACGGCGTGCTGAAAAAGCCGCTCGACAGGTTTTCTCCGGCGGCGGTGTCCGCCGCGTGCATACCGGTGTTCTGCGCGGGGTACTATGTGTACAGGAATGTCCACATCTCCGCCGGGTGGCTCTATCCGCTCGGCCTGCGCGGCTGGGGGTTTTACTCCGCGGATTATTTTCCGCTCTGGCCGTGGTTTTTCCTCTTCCTGACGGGGGCGCAGCTCGCGAGGGCACTGCTCGAGCTCAGAGAGCCCGGGGAGTGGACGCGGCGGCGCTTTCCGGGGCCGGTGAGCTTCATCGGGAGGCACTCGCTAGTCATCTATACGGCCCACCAGCTGGTCCTCTACCCGGCCGCCTGGGCGATTTCTCTCGCCGCGTCTTGACACGGCGGCGCTTGGGTGATATGATGAATTCCGTTATCGGCTGTGATGGAGAAAGCGCCGCGATCAGCGCACACAGAGAGGGCTGCATCAGCTGCAAGCCGCCCTGCGCCAATGCGGAGAGCCACCGCTCCGGAGCCGGCAGGCCGAATTTTTCAGTAAGCCTGTCCGCGCAGCGCACGTTACAGCGCTCCCAAGCGGCGGCCCGCTGTGGCCGCAAACAGGGTGGAACCGTGTGATTTTCAGCACCCCTGACGTTGTCGGGGGTGCTTTATTTTTTAGGAGGTCTGTCATGGACGAGAAAAAGAAATACACCTTTGAGGATCCTGAGTTTAAGAATACCTACCGTCACACCACCAGCCATATCCTGGCACAGGCGGTCAAGCGCCTCTATCCCGACGCCAAGCTCGCCATAGGCCCCGCCATCGATGACGGGTTCTACTACGATATAGACTGCGAGACCCCGTTCACGCCCGAGGTGCTCACCGCTCTCGAGGCCGAGATGCGCAAGATCTGCAAGGAAAAGCTCCCGCTCGAGCGCTTTGAGCTGCCCCGCGCCGAGGCCCGCAGGCTGATGGAAGAGAAGGAAGAGCCCTACAAGGTCCAGCTGATCGACGACCTGCCAGAGGACGCGACCATTTCGTTCTACAGGCAGGGAGAGTTCACCGACCTGTGCGCCGGCCCGCACCTGGACTCCACCGGCCGCGTCAAGGGCAACGGCATCAAGCTGATGAACGTCACCGGCGCCTACTGGCGCGGCGACTCGAACAACAAGATGCTCCAGCGCATCTACGGCACATGCTTCATGAAGAAGGATGAGCTCGACGCATACCTCAATATGCTCGAGGAGGCCAAAAAGCGCGACCACCGCCGTCTCGGCCGCGAGCTCGGCCTGTTCATGCTGACCGAGGAGGGGCCGGGCTTCCCGTTCTTCCTGCCCAACGGCATGACGCTCAAAAACACCCTGATCGACTACTGGCGCGAGGTGCACAAGAAGTACGGCTATGTCGAGGTCTCCACCCCGATCATCCTCAGCCGCAAGCTGTGGGAGCGCTCGGGCCACTGGGATCACTACAAGAACAACATGTACACCACAGTCATAGATGACGAGGACTTCGCCATCAAGCCCATGAACTGCCCGGGCGGCATGCTCGTGTATAAGTCCCAGCCTCATTCCTACCGCGAGCTGCCGCTGCGCGTGGGCGAGCTGGGCATCGTCCACCGCCACGAGCTGTCCGGCGCGCTGCACGGCCTGTTCCGCGTCAGATGCTTCACCCAGGACGACGCGCACATCTTCATGACCCCGGATCAGATGAAGGACGAGATCAAGAACACGGTCAAGCTGTTCGACGAGGTCTACTCTGTATTCGGCCTCAGCTACAAGATCGAGCTGTCCACCATGCCTGAGGACCATATCGGCACGGTCGAGCAGTGGGAGCACAACCAGGACATCCTCAAGGAAGCCATCACTGAGATGGGCAAGGATTATGTTATAAACGAGGGCGACGGCGCGTTCTACGGGCCGAAGCTCGACTTCCATCTGGCCGACTCGCTCGGCCGCACCTGGCAGTGCGGCACCATCCAGCTGGATTCCCAGCTGCCAGAGCGCTTTGAGCTCGAGTATACCGGCGCGGACGGAGAGAAGCACCGCCCGATCATGATCCACCGCGTCGTCCTCGGCTCCATCGAGCGCTTCATCGGCGTCATCACCGAGCACTATGCCGGCGCGTTCCCGCTGTGGCTCAGCCCGGTGCAGGTCAAGGTCATGCCCATCACCGACCGCTGCGACGGATATGCCAACAGCGTCGCCGCCGAGCTAGAGAAGGCCGGCCTGCGCGTCGAGACCGACCTGCGCAACGAGAAGATAGGCTACAAGATCCGCGAGGCCCAGATGCAGAAGATCCCTTATATGCTCATCGTGGGCGACAAAGAGGCCGAGAACGGCACCGTCTCCGTCCGTGACCGCAGCGGCAAGGACGAGGGCGCGCAGCCCGTCGCCGGCTTCGTCGAGAGGGCCCTGCGCGAAATCGAGGAAAAGAAGTAAAATTTTTCGCATTTAAAACCGAATAAATCCAGGTCTCCTCCGCAGACTAACGCAGTACCATCGCGCCCGGCGGCAAGCCGCGCGGTGTTGCCCGCGCCGCAGCCGGTCACGGCTCCGGCGCGGGCTGAAAAGCAACGGTCCGCGGGGGAGATTTTTGCTTTTCCCGCGAGAAACGGAGGAGACAGTGAAAGACAGGAGAAAACTCTGCCTCGCGCTCGCCATGATACTCGCGGCGAACGTGTTCGTCATAGGCCTCGCGCAGGAAGCTGCGGCCGCGTCCTACCGGCTCGGCAGCCGCGGCGACGGGGTCGTCAGCCTGCAGGAGGCGCTGATCGAGCGAGGCTTCTACACGGGCGAGGCCGACGGCGTGTTCGGTGAGGCCACCGAGCAGGCCGTCATAGACTTTCAGGAATACTCCGGGCTCGAGGCCGACGGCAAGGCGGGCCCGGCCACACTCTCGGCCCTGGGCATAGCCGACGAGAGCGCCCAGGCCGGCTCCGACGCGGAGCTCGCCCTGCTCGCGAGGCTCATCTCGGCCGAGGCCCGCGGCGAGCCGTATATAGGCCAGGTCGCGGTCGGCGCCGTGGTGCTCAACCGCATGAAGCACCCCTCGTTCCCCAATACCATGGCCGGCGTCATCTACCAGCCGGGCGCGTTCAGCTGCCTCTACGACGGCCAGTTCAACGAGCCCGTCGCCGACAGCGCCTATCAGGCCGCGCGCGACGCCATGAACGGCTGGGACCCATCGGGAGGCGCAATATACTATTTCAACCCCGCCACCGCCACCAGCGAGTGGATATGGTCGCGCCCCGCGATAATAACTATAGGAAACCACCGCTTCTGCGCATAGCTTGTTGAAAAGCGGCGTGCACAGTGGTATAATGTAGCCAAATTCCGGATCTCGGGAGGCGGCTATGGCATATTGTAAAGAGTGCGGCGCCTATGTGGCCGAGGGGCTCACCAAGTGCCCGGCCTGCGGCAAGAGCCTGCGCGAACCAAAAAAGAAGAAAGTCAACAGGGACGACTCGTGGGATATTTATGAGGACAACGGCCGCCCGCGCGGCTCTGCCCGTCAGAGCGAGCACCGCGGATACGACCGCGGTTTCGGCAGCGCCTACGACAGTTCATCCGGGCGGAGCGGGAGCTATGACGCCCGCGGCGGTTACTCCGGCTCATATGAGCGCGGCGGGCGCGATTACCGCGGCGACTACGGCCGCCGGAGCGACGGCTGGTCCATCAGCACGGAGCAGCGCATATTTGCGGCCCTGAGCTATGTGAGCTGGCTGTTCGTCATTCCGCTGCTGCTGCGGCGGAACGACCCGTTTGTGCGCTCACATCTCAATCAGGGGATAGTCCTGTTCATAATCAGCTGCCTTTGCTTTTTCATCGGCATACTCGGCTGGCTTGTCAACATAGGAGTGTTCTTTTTCTGCCTTGCCGGCGGGATCAATGCCCTGATGGGCAGGATTGTGCGCTTGCCCATAGTCAGCTCCATTGAAATTTTAAAGTAAAACGCCTGTAAAAACAGATTGAAAAGCCGCCGGCGCGTCTCAGCGCGGCGGCTTTTTTTCAACATTGCCGTGAAAATCTGTTCAAAACCCTGTGGTAAAGCTGGCGAAATGATGCTTTCAACATAAAGTGTGGAAAAAAGCGAAAAAATGAGAAAAAAGTGTTGACAAGGGAGGGGAGAAGTGGTATATTAATCAAGCGCTTGAGGCGCGGGGCTCCTGCGGGGCTCCGGGGAAGAAAAGTTTGAAAAAGCTTGAAAAAAGTTCTTGACAAACTT
>CAJFRI010000095.1 GCA_904419385.1 Candidatus Heteroscillospira lomanii | reverse complement strand
GACGGAAAGGTCACCTCCGCCGTAAAAAGATCCGCGTCCGTCTTGATACGGCGCGCGATGAATTCAAGAGAGCCCGCGATTACGATTACATAGTGATAAACGACGATGCAAAAGAGGCAGCCAGGGAGCTCGACGCCATAATCACCGCCGAGAACTGCCGCGCCTTTTCACGCATTGAATTTATAGCAGAGGAGTAGGTAGTATATGATGCTTTATCCCCCGGTCGCAGACCTTGCCGAGAAAGTCGGCAGCAGGTATCTGCTCGTCAACCTCGTTGCCCGCCGCGCACGCGATATCGCGGCCAAAGCAGAGGAAGAGGGCGAGCCCCTCGATGAGAAGCCCGTCTCCGAGGCCATCGAAGAAGTCTATGCCGGCAAGCTCGTTGTCGACGAGAACGGCAGCGATGATGGCAGCGCCGAAAACGAGGCTGAGGCCACGTCGGAGCCCGCCGCGGAAGACAGCGCGGACAAGGACTAAAAGCGAGAGTGTTTCGCCGGCGGGCTGGCCCCGCCGACGATTTCTCTTTTTTATTGGCAGGTGAGCATTTTGGCGGATATCACCGCTAAGATCGCCGTCTCGGCGGCGACATATTGGGTCGACCGCCCGTTTGACTACCTGGTGCCGGATGAGCTGAGCGCCCAGGTGGTGCCGGGCGTGCGCGTAGTAGTGCCCTTTGGGCGCGGCAACAGGCGCAGCGAGGGCATAGTCCTCGCGCTCGGCCAGGCCGAAGCCGGGAAAAAGCTCAAATATATAGACTCCGTGCTCGATGGAGCGCCGGTGCTCGATGCGTCTATGATAAAGCTTGCCATGTGGATGCGGGAGCGCTTTTTCTGCACGGTGTACGACGCGGTGCGCGCCATGCTGCCGGCGGGGCTGTGGTATTCCGTCAAGACGGAGTACACCGTTGCCACCGGCGTCGGGCGCGACGCGGCCTATGCCGCCGCAGGGCAGTCGGCCAGGGAGAGCGCCGTGCTTGACTTTGCCTTCGACCAGGGCGGCAGCTTCACCGAGCGCGAGCTCGAGAGCGCCGTGCCCGAGCGGCAGGCCGCGCAGGCGCTCGCGTCGCTGGTGAAAAAGGGCGTTATCGCCGAGCACCGCACCGAGCTGCGCCGTGCCCGGGACAAGACCGTGCAGTACGCCTCTCTTGCCGTCCCGGCGGACGACGCGATGAATCTCGCCTCCGCGCGAAAACGCCGCGCGCCCCAGCAGGCGGCCGTACTCGAACTGCTGTGCGCCGTCGGCCGCGCTGCCGTGAAGGAGATATGCTACTTCACCGGCTGCACCGCCCAGACTGTGAACAAGCTCAAGCGCGACGGCCTCGTCGTCACGGAGGAAGACGAGGTATACCGCAGCCCTGTGGCTGTCCCTGATGAGACCGAGCCGCTGCCGGAGCTCAACGAGAGCCAGCGCCTCGCGTTCGAGGGGATAAGCGCCCTCGCCCGGGGCGGGGAGCAGCGCTGCGCCCTGCTTTTCGGCGTCACGGGCAGCGGTAAGACGACGGTATATATCCGCCTTATCGCCGAGATGCTCGGGCAGGGAAGAAGCTCCATCCTGCTCGTGCCTGAGATCGCCCTCACCCCGCAGATGATAGAGACATTTTCGGCCCATTTCGGACACGAGGTCGCCGTTCTGCACAGCAGCCTCGCAATAGGCGAGCGCTATGATGAGTGGAAGCGCATCAGCCGAGGGGAGGCGCGCGTCGTCATCGGCACGCGCAGCGCCATATTTGCCCCCGTGCGCTCGCTCGGCCTCATCATCATCGATGAGGAACAGGAGGATACCTACAAGTCAGAAAACCAGCCGCGGTATCACGCGCGGGATGTGGCAAAATTCCGCTGCTCACAGGCCGGCGCCTTCCTCCTGCTCGGCTCGGCCACGCCGGATATAGAGAGCCGCTACTGGGCTGAAAAAGGGCGGTATGCCTTTTTCAGCCTGCCGGAGCGCTATAATGCCATGGAGCTGCCACAGGTCGATATAGTCGACATGAAGCTCGAGCTCCGTGCAGGCAACGGTTCCAGCATCAGCTCCCGCCTGCGCGGGGAGATAGAGCAAAACCTCTCGCGCGGCGAGCAGACCATATTGTTCCTCAACCGCCGCGGGGCAAACAAGCTCATCACCTGTGCTGAGTGCGGCTTCACCTACGAGTGCCCGCGCTGCAGCGTGAGCCTGACATATCACAGCGCCAACCGCCGCCTCATGTGCCACTACTGCGGGCACTCCCAGCGAGTGGACGACCGATGTCCCGAGTGCGGCGGCGAGCTGAACTATGTCGGCGCAGGGACACAGAAGGTCGTCGAGGAGCTCACGGAGCTCTTTCCCGACACCGGCATCCTGCGCATGGACGCCGACTCCGTCGCTCCGGTCGGGAGCCATGAGGCGCTCCTGAACCGCTTCCGCGACGAGAAGATACCCATTCTCGTCGGCACACAGATGGTGACCAAGGGCCTCAATTTTGACAATGTGACGCTGGTCGGCGTCATTTCCGCCGATCAGAGCCTTTATTCCGGCGACTACAAGGCCGGTGAGCGGACTTTCTCGCTCATCACACAGGTCGTTGGCCGCAGCGGCCGCGGCTCGCGCCCCGGACGCGCGGTCATACAGACGTTTACGCCCGAGAACCAGACCATATGCCAGGCGGCAAAACAGGACTATGACAGTTTTTACCGCTCTGAGATATACCTGCGCTCGCTCCAGGGGCTGCCGCCGTTTTCCGAGCTCTACGCCGTGACGGCCTCGGGAGTGGACGAGGGCGCTGTGCTGCGCTGCTGCACTTTCGTGCGCGACAGCCTCAGCCGCTCGCTCGGCGGGGGTGAGGGAGTGCGCGTACTCGGCCCGGCTCCGCTGCAGGTCGTGCGTGTCAACAACCGCTTCCGCTATCGCGTGACCGTGAGCGCGGACGACGCCGGCGCCGTCCGCTCCGTGATATCCCAGCTGCTTAACTATTGCAATACAGCCAAAGAATACAGGGGCGTGTCCGTCTACGCGGACATCGGCCCGTCCGATTAGGAGATGAATTTATGGCACTCAGACATATACTCACTCAGGGCGACCCCGCTCTCGCCAAGAAATGCCGCCCTGTGACCGATTTCAATGCACACCTCGCCCAGCTGCTCGACGATCTGGGAGACACCCTGCTGGAGAGCGGCGGGGTCGGCCTTGCCGCTCCTCAGGTCGGCGTCCTGCGCCGCGTTGTGGTCGTTTTGGAGACCAACGTCGGCGAGGACGAGGACGAGATCCTCTACGAGCTGGTCAATCCGGAGATAATTGAGCAGAGCGGCTCGCAGACCGGCGCCGAGGGCTGCCTCAGCGTGCCCGGGGTCTACGGTGTCGTTACCAGGCCCGACTATGTCAAGGTGAGGGCTTACGACCGGGACGGCGAGCTATTCGAGGTGGAGGGGCACGGGCTCACGGCCAGGTGCTTCTGCCACGAGATAGACCACCTCGACGGCCACCTCTTCACCGAAAAGGCCGAGCGCTTCCTCTCTCCCGAGGAGGTCGCCGCGGAGTCCGAAGAGGAGGAGTAAGTATTGAAGACTGTTTTCATGGGCACCCCGCAGATCGCAGCGGCCTCGCTCAAAGCCGTGATCGAGGCGGGATTTGAAGTCGCAGCGGTGTTCACCCAGCCCGACAGGCCGAAAAACCGCGGGATGAAGATTGCATTCAGCCCGGTCAAGGAGCTCGCGCTCGAGCACGGGATACCTGTTTACCAGCCTGAGACCCTGCGCGGCGGCGAGGCGGAGCAGCTCCTGCGCTCCATCGCGCCAGACATCGCAGCCGTTGTGGCCTATGGGCGCATTATCCCGGAGTCCATGATCTCCATCCCGAGATACGGGTTTATCAACATCCACGCCTCGCTCCTGCCCAAATACCGCGGGAGCGCCCCGGTGCAGTGGGCGGTGCTCAACGGCGACAGGACTACCGGCCTCACGAGCATGTATATAGCGCCTGAACTCGACAGCGGCGACATGATATACAAGTGCGAGACTGAGATAGGCGAGTTCGAGACGAGCGGCGAGCTGTTCGAGCGGCTCTGCCCGATGAGCGGAGAGCTCCTGGTACGCACCATGCGCGGTATCGAGGCGGGCACGGCCCCGCGCGAGCCGCAGGACGGCTCCAAGGCCACGCTCGCGCCCATGCTCTCGCGCAGCATGAGCCCCATAGATTGGAGCAAAAGCCCGCGCGAGATAGTCAAGCACATCTGCGGTCTCGACCCGTGGCCCTGTGCCTCGATGGAGATAAACGGCGCCGTGTTCAAGGTTTACGGCGCGGAGTATACCGATCACTCGACCGATAAGGCGCCCGGGACCATCATATCGGCCGGGCCTCGTGGGATAGAGTTCGCGGCCGGCGGGGGCAAGACCCTGCTCGTCACAAAGCTCCAGGCCCCCGGAGGCAAGCGCATGGCCGCCGCCGACTATCTGCGCGGCCACCCGATAGAGGCGGTGCGCTGAAATGGCGGCAAAAACGGCGCGCGAGTGCGCGCTCGCTGCCATCGAGCGCTGCCGCAGGGACGGGGCTTGGTCGGAGGCCGCGCTCGACGGCATTTTGACTTCGGCCGGGCTCGACGGGCGCGACTGCGCGCTCGCGACGGCGATATGTTCGTCCGTGCTGCAGAACACCGCCCTGTGCGATTTCTATATCTCCAAATTCTGCACGACGCGCCCGGAGAAATTCGAGCCGAAAATACTCGATATACTCCGCATGGCTGTCTGCCAGATAGTATTTATGGATAAAATACCGGCACACGCCGCCGTCAGCGAGGCCGTGTCGATGGCAAAGCGGCACAACCGACGCGCGGCACCGCTGGTGAACGCCGTGCTGCGCCGCATTTCCGAAAACCGCGCCTCGCTCCCCGAGGTGCCGGGGAGAGGCACGCCGGAGTATCTCGCCACGAGGTACAGCCATCCGCTGTGGCTGTGCAGGACGCTGTGTGACGAGCGGGGGTACTCCTTTGCCGAGGCATTCCTCGCCGCTGACAACGCTCCGCCGCCGACCGTCGCACAGACAAACACTCTGCGGATAACACCGCACGAGCTCTATGAAAAGTGGCGCGCCGAGGGTATAGACGCCGTGAGCGACGTCCTGCCCGGCAGTTTTCGCATAAGGGCGCGCGGAGGGCTGAGGCGGCTCGGGAGTTTTCGTGAGGGCCTCTTCTATATCCAGGACTGCGCCGCGCGCCTGGCCGTTGAAAAGGCCTCGCCGGGCCCCGGAATGCGTGTGCTGGATGCGTGCTCCGCCCCAGGCGGAAAAAGTTTTGCCGCTGCTATGGCGATGGGCGGCGCGGGGAGCATACTCGCCTGCGATATCCACGAGAAAAAACTCAAGCGCATAGCCGAGGGAGCCGAGCGCCTCGGCATTAGCTCCATGATAAGCACGCGCGCAATGGACGCCCGGCAGCCAGACCCCGCCCTCGCCTGTGAATTCGATCTGACCATTGCGGATGTGCCGTGCTCCGGGATAGGCGTCATACGCAAAAAGCCGGATATACGATTCAAAAGCGAGCAGGAACTCGAGCGCCTGCCGGGCATACAGCTGGACATAGTGCGCGCGCTCGCCCAGACGGTGCGCCCTGGCGGCAGACTGCTCTATTCCACCTGTACCGTGCTCCGCCGCGAGAACGAGGGCGTCGCCGAGGCCTTTCTCACAGAGCGGCCGGAGTTCGAGTGCGAGCATATGCAGACGCTTTTTCCGAATACCGACGGCACCGACGGGTTTTTCATCTGCGTGATGAGGAAGAAATCATGAAAAAAGACATAAAATCCCTCTCTTACGACGAGCTGAGCGCAGAGCTCAAAGCGATGGGCGAGCCGTCGTTCAGGGCGAAACAGATATATGCATGGCTCCACCAGCGCACAGCCGCTGATTTTTCGCAGATGA
>CAJFRI010000094.1 GCA_904419385.1 Candidatus Heteroscillospira lomanii | reverse complement strand
TGTCTATGAGCATCTTGCGCACCAGCGTCTGCGACACCATGCCGTGTCCGCACATGGTGGTTATCTGAAGGAGATCGTCCTCAGGCAGGCGGTCGGTGCGCCCCTTTATGCCCATGCTCACCTCGACGGTGTGCGGCTTGAGCCCCTCGGCGCCTATGCCGTCGCGCACCTCGGTGAGTATGCCGGATATGGTGACCGACACGCCGAGGTCGGCCTCCCTGAGCGCCTTGACGGCCTTTTTCACATCCTCTTTCGAGGTGAAAACACCGTGGACTATGGACGTGTCCTGCACGCCCTCCATGATGGCGTCTTTCCCGACGAGATAGTATCCGCCGGTCTTCATGTCGCCCATGTTCACCCAGTTATACTGCGTGACTATATCGAGGAACTCTTTGAGAGCGTTTTTCGAGTTGTCGGCGTTAATGCCCTTGGCGGACATTGCAAAAACCACGTAATCGCGCGACAGCGAATCGGGCGTGCCGCGTCTGTGCAGAGTGTGAGACATACTATTCCGCCCCCTTGACTTTCAGTTTGCCGAGGCCGATATTGGTCTTGCCGTTTATCGACCTCCAGTGCCCGGCCCTGTCCATGATGTCTATGGCCGGCACGCTGCCGTCCTCCTCCGCGCGGCACACGAGGTCGACGGAGAACACGGTGTCTATCTCTCTTGCCACCTTGTCGAGCGTCTCGTAGATGTCGGTTATGCGCTCGACCGGGACTATCATCTCGACTATGCACGAGAGCACCTTCTCATTGAGCACCTCGGGGCGCATCCTGCCGGTCTTCGGGTCCTCGAGCAGGGTGGTGAGCGGGTTCTTCGGCTCGAACTCCACTCCCAGCGGGGCGAGAGCCATGAACACCTTTTCCGCGTCGCGCAGGCGCGAGCCTATGCCCGGTCGGCCCATCTCGGCGGACATGCCGGCAAAACCGCGCTTATACCTGTCGGTGACGTCGTTGGTCTTCATCTCCTCGGTGCCGCGGCCGGGGACTTTCGTCTCCTTGTGAATGGCTGTGGGGTTGCTGAAAGTGCCGCGTATCGAGCGCGGATACTCCGTCTCCGGCTGGAACAGCGCGTCGACGGGGCAGGTCTTCGAGCGGTAGCAGATGCCGCAGTCGACGCACTCGTCCTCATCGACGACGCAGCGCACCACCCTGCCCTTGCCCGGGCGCTCGAAATGTATGGCTCTCATTATGCAGAAGTCCTTGCACCGGCCGCAGCCTATGCATTTCTGTGCATCTATACGCATCACGCATCTCCCTTTCCGGTGAGCTCGAGCGCCCTGTCGGCAAAGCTCTCAGGCGCGCAATAGCCGACGAGTTTATGTATCGAGTCGGCAAGTTCCGGGCAGCCCTCTATGGGCAGCTCTGTGCAGGTGATGACACCGGCTCCCTGCGAGCCCATATATATGGCCTCGGCCACGCTCTGCGCAAAGGCAAGCTCCGGCATGCACACGACGCAGAGCTTTTTGGCTATCGCCTCATGCCTCAGCACATCATGCACGTTTGCCCCGCAGGCGTAGACGCCGTCTGTGAGAGCCGCGGCTTCAGCAGCAACATTGCCGAAAGTGAAGCAGGCCACTCCGTGCGAGGCGAGCCGATCTATGGCGCTCAGCGCTGCGGCGCCGACGGTGCGCTTTATGTTGGCATCTCCGGCGAACACGGCTATCTTCTCATAGCGGCCGGCAATGCCGTCGAGGCTGTCCAGGCTGTACATCCGCAGTTCGGCGGGCTCGGCGGCGGGACGTATTTTCGCCGCGTCGCGCTTTTTATAGGCCTCTGCCGCCCGAGAGAGTATGGCTGCGGCGTCCATGCCGGGACACATCACTGCGGTGTGGAAGGCTGAGGCGGCGTTCCGGCCTGCGCCTGCGGCCCCCGGGCCGATGAGATACGCATCAACAAGACCGGTGAGCACGGCAAACTCAGCGCCGGCACAGCCTCCAGCCGTGTTTCTGCGCGAGCAGCAGGCGCCGATGAGCGAGAACTCAAATCCGGACGCCCCGGCCTTTTCGGCTATGGCGCTGTGGTCCACGGCAGCGCGCTCTATCTCGGCGAGCCGGTCGAAGTCCACGCCCTCGCATATGATGTTGACTTTGTCTTTTTTCAGGACGCCGGGCCCCACGAGCGTGCTGCCGTCGCTGGTTTTGACGGGTTCGCCGCAGCGCGCGGCCGCGGCGCCGATGATGGAGGCAAGGTAGTCGTCAGTCTCGTGCGGCTGCGCGCCGAGAAAGCGCATGAAGCTGCGGTAGACAAGTCCGGCTCTGTCGAGGCCGCACACTGTCTTTTCCGACCCGCGGTCGAATGGGTTTATACGGCAGGGCCCCATCAGGCAGTCGGCACAGCTGAGCCCGAGCCTCGCGAAGCCGTCCTGAGGGAGCATGCGCTCATAGTTGTCCCAAGAGAGGTCTATCCCCTGCTCTCTCGCATATCTGAAATCGGCCGCCGCCGCAAAAGCAGTTTTCTGTCTTATAGTTGCCATGACTGATCCTCCTCAATTACTCATTCGCCGCAGCTTCGCGCAGCTCTCGCAGACGCGCCTCGGTCTCTTCTTCGGTCAGCAGTTCTATCGCACCGGTCGGGCAGGCCGCCATGCAGTAGGGCTGCTCCATCTGATAGCACTGGTCACACTTGTCCGCAGCGTGACGCTCGGCGGCAGGCGCTATCGCCCCATAGGGGCAGGACATGACGCACATCCAGCAGCTGATGCACTTGTCCGCGTCTATGTATTTGACGCCCGTCTCGGGGTCCATCTTCAGCGCCCCTGTCGAGCAGGCGCTGAGGCAGGGCGCGTCGTCGCACTGGCGGCAGTGCAGCACTGAGGGCACGCCGCCGTCGCTCTGGACGTAGACCCTGCTGCGCGGGAGGACCGCCTCCCTCACCGCGGCCGCAAGGGCCTTGCTGACCGATCCCCGCTCGACAGCGCATCTCAGCTCGCAGGTCTTGCAGCCGAGGCACTTGCGCCTGTCGACGAAAAACCGTCTCACTTCCGACATAAATATGCCTCCTACTAATATTTTGCCGGCGCCGCACAGGACGCCTTATCTGATTCAAATTATAGCTTTATGCCGCCAACAAAAAAAGACGCCGGAACAGGCAAGAGCCCGTTTCGGCGTTTTTAATAAATCTTTGGCTGTACCAGGTCAGTATAGAGTCTCGGTTTTTAGAGATATTGCACTAACGCTGTATTTTGTGTTCAGTATACAATCGGCAGATACATCAGCCGTGCAGATGATCGGTCTGCCGCTCCATATTTTCGACGACTATGTCGTGTATCTCGCCGAGCGAGGCGCAGTACTCCAGCACCTTCCACGGGGTGTTGGTGTGGTAGTGGATCTTTATGAGGTCCTCATCGCCTATGGCGAGCAGGCAGTCGCCCTCGATGTTCTGCGCGATGTAGTCGTTTATCCCGTCCTCGTCGAGGCCCTCGCCTTCTATGAGGAGCTGCACGTCAAATTTATACTGAAGCACCTGAATACCTCCTTACAGAACTCTGACGCGGAACACGAAGTCCATGGCCGCGACCTGCTCCACGATGTCGGCGCTCACGGCGGAGTCGGTGTCTATCATGGTATAGGCATACTCGCCGCGGGGCTTGTTTATCATATGGGCGATGTTGATGTTTTTGTCGCCGATGAGGTCGAGTATCTTATTGATCGCACGCGGCTTGTTCTGGTGGATGACGCAGAGCCTCGACTCGCCCATGCGGTCGAGCTTGACGGAGGGCAGGTTGACGGAGTTCTTGATATTGCCGTTGAGCAGATAGTCGGTTATCTCGCGGGCCGCCATAGCGGCGCATTTCTCCTCGCTCTCGGGGGTGGACGCGCCGAGGTGCGGCAGCGGGATGGTATTGGGGAAGGTCACCGTCTTTGCGTTGGGGAAATCGGTGACATATTTGGCGACCTTGCCGGAATCAAGGGCGCGGAGCATGGCATCGTCGTCGACGAGCTCGCCGCGAGCGAGGTTTATTATCCTCACCCCGTCGCGCATTTTGGCAAAAGCATCGTCGCTGAGCATATGGTGCGTGTCGGGCAGATACGGGACATGCACGCTGATGTAATCGCAGTTGCGGTATATGGTGTCGAGGTCGTGCGCGTGCTTGACACTGCCGGAGAGCTTCCAGGCCGCCTCGACGGAGAGGAACGGGTCATATCCGTAGACCATCATGCCGAGCTCGAGCGCGGCGTTGGCAAGCTTGGAGCCGACGGCACCGAGGCCGATGACGCCGAGCGTCTTGCCCATGATCTCCGGGCCTGTGAACCCGCCCTTGCTCTTCTCGACCATCTTGGTGATATCGCCGTCGGTGCCGGCGAGTCCGCGCACCCACTCTATGCCGCCGACGACGTCGCGCGAAGCCATGAGGATGGCGCAGATGGCGAGCTCTTTGACCGCCTCGGCATTGGCGCCGGGCGTGTTGAACACGACAATGCCGCTCTTGCTGCACTTGTCTATGGGTATGTTGTTCGTACCCGCGCCTGCGCGGGCGATGGCGAGGAGCTCGGGGTTGAAGTCGTACTCATGCATGTCGGCGCTGCGCACCAGGATGCCGGTGGGCGCGGCCGCGTCATCGGACACGGAGAATCCATGCTGTTCGAGATATTCAAGGCCAACATGGGCGATCTTATTGAGCGTTTTTATCTTATGCATGGTGCTTCACCTCGAAATCTTTCATGAATTCAACGAGCTTTTCAACGCCCTCGACAGGCATGGCATTGTAGATGGATGCGCGCATCCCGCCGACGGAGCGGTGTCCCTTGAGGTTGACGAATCCCGCGGCGGCGGACTCCCTGATGAACTCGGCCTCGAGCTCGGGGGTGGCGGCGCGGAAAGTGACGTTCATGCCGGAGCGGGCGGCAGGCTCGGCACAGCCGCGGAAGATGCTGCTGCCGTCTAGGAAGTCATAGAGCATGGAGCTGCGCTCGTCACGGAGCTTCTGCATGGCCTCGACGCCGCCGCGGCCGATGATCCAGTCGAGCACCAGGCCGAGCATATAGATGTTGTAGCACGGCGGGGTGTTGTACATGGAGTCTTTGTCTATCATGCGCTTATAGCTGAGCATGAGCGGTGTGATCGGCAGCTCATTGCCGGCGATGCTCTTGTCGATGATGACGACCGTGAGCCCGGCGGGAGCCATGTTCTTCTGGGCGCCGGCGAAGATGACGGCGTATTTCGACACATCGACCGGCCTCGAGAGGATATCGGAGGACATGTCGCAAACCAGCGGGCAGCCGACCTCGGGCACATAGTTCCACTCGGTGCCGTATATCGTGTTGTTGGCGCAGTAATAGAAATATTTCGCGCCGGGAGTGAGCTTAAGCTCGCTCTGGGCGGGAATATAAGTGTGGTTTTTATCGGCAGAGCTCGCGGCGATGTTCACCTCGCCGTATTTCGCGGCCTCCTTGGCGGCCGCCTCGGCAAAGTGGCCGGTCACAGCATAGTCGGCAGCGCCGTTCTCACCCATGAGGTTGAGCGGGACCATCGAAAACTGGAGCGACGCGCCGCCCTGGAGGAAAAGTATCTCGTGGCTGTCGGGGACGGACAGCACGCTTTTGAGCTTTGCCTTGGTGGAATCGAATATTTCCTGAAAGGTACTACTGCGATGGCTCATCTCCATAACTGACATACCGGAACCGCGGTAGTTCATCATCTCGGAAGCCGCAGTGCGCAGAGCGCTCTCTGGCAGCACCGACGGCCCGGCTGCGAAATTGAAAACTCTTTCTGTTGCCATCGTTAACACCTCAATCAATTATTTTCATCTCTCGCGGACAAATGTCTGCGAGATGCAGATATCATAATACCACATTCCGGCAGAAATATCAAATCACTTCTCCTACAAGCATTTCACCGTCTACTGTTAAAATTTCGACGTTTTTTACAACCGATCTCAAATTTGCGCCGTGAACCGCGACCTCGCAATAGTTCCCGCTGTGCCCGACGGACATGCCGCCGCGCGGGGTCTCGAACAGCACGGACAGCACCCTGCCCTTCTGCGACTCGAGGAAAGCGCGGTGCATCTCGCCGGCAATCTGCTGGGCCTCATGCGCGCGCCGGGCCTTCTCAGCGCGGCTGAGCT
>CAJFRI010000093.1 GCA_904419385.1 Candidatus Heteroscillospira lomanii | reverse complement strand
CCGGTGCTTCTTTTTTGCCAAAGGAGGGGACTACGTGAATGTGACCATGAGCTGCACAGGCAGCCGATTGCATATAAGGTTCTCGGGCGAGCTCGACCATCACAGCGCCTCACAGGCGAGAGCCCGCATAGACCGCGCGCTCGACGACTACATGCCGCGCGAGTGCGTCGTCGACATGTCGGGGCTTGAGTTTATGGACAGCTCCGGCATAGCTCTGATACTCTGCGTCGTGCGCCGCATGCGTTCCTGCGCGGGCGCGGCGCGTGTCGTGGCGCCGCCGGGGCGCCCGCCGAGAAAAGTTATAGACGCGGCCGGGATAAGCCGCGTCGTGCGCATAGACGACTCAGCCGAGGGGGGAGAAAATTGAAAAAGGAAAACTACATAAAGCTCGAATTCCCGAGCCGCAGCGCGAACGAGGCTTTTGCCCGCGCGGCCGTCGCCTGCTTCGCCGCCCAGACCGACCCGACGCTTGAGGAGCTGAGCGACATCAAGACCGCGGTCAGCGAGGCTGTGACGAACTGCATAGTCCATGCCTACCCGCAGGCCATTGGCAAGATATGCCTGCGCGCTTCCATACTGTCGGACAACAGCGTGGAGATAGTCGTAAAGGACTGGGGGCGCGGCATCGATGACATCGAAAAAGCGCGCGAGCCCATGTTCACCACAGGCGGCGACGACCGCAGCGGCATGGGCTTCACGATAATGGAGAGCTTCATGGACAGCCTGCGCGTGCGCTCCGCGCCAGGAAAGGGCACGACAGTGACCATGCGGCGCAGGATAACGCTGCGCGGCAAGAGGCAGGAATGAGGGCCCAGGCAGAGCTGATAAACGGCGCCCAGCAGGGAGACGAGCGCGCTCTCGAGCGCATGGTCGAGGAGAACTCGGGGCTGATCTGGAGCGTTGCCCGCCGCTTTTTCGGCCGGGGCGCCGAGCCCGACGACCTCTACCAACTCGGCTGCGTCGGCTTCATCAAGGCCGTCCACGGCTTCGACCCCGGATACGGCACCCAGTTTTCGACCTATGCCGTGCCCAAGATAGCGGGCGAGATACGGCGCTTTCTGCGCGACGACGGCGGCGTGAAGGTGAGCCGCGGGGTGAAAGAGCGCGCCGTGCGCATAAAGGCTGCCCGCGCAAAGCTTGAACAGCGCCTCGGGCGCGAGCCGGCCCTCTCGGAGATCGCGGAGGAGACCGGACTGGAGCCGGAGGAGATTGCCGCCGCGGAGACGGCGACCGGACAGATCGAGTCGCTCAGCCGCGAGACCGGCGACGACGGCTTCACCCTCGAACAGATGATAGGCGACTACACCCAGGAGGAGCGCATGCTCGAACACGTCGCTCTGCGCGAGGCGATCTCCCGCTTGAGCGACAGGGAGAAAAGCGTCATCTCCCTGCGTTTTTTCCACGGGATGACCCAGGACAGGGCGGCCAAGGTGCTCGGGGTGTCGCAGGTGCAGGTCTCCCGCATAGAGCGGCGCGCCATAAAGGCCATGCGTGAGTTCATGGAGTGAATATAGAACGAGCGGCGGAGTCAGTCTCCGCCGCTCCTGTTATTTGATTATGTCTACGGGCTCACCGCATATTATCGACGCCGCAGTCCTCACCACGTCCTCGGCAGTGAGCCGTTCGGCGGTAAGTTTATAGCTCACGCCGCCGACGGTGAACTCGGCCGTGTAGAGATCGTAGTATCCGGACGGCTCGTGCGTCTCCGGGGCGTAGGGCCCGTATGGCATTGCACAGTGCCCGAAGGTCACTTCGGTCCCGGCGATGTCTGTCGCACTCACCTCATCATGGAGATAGAGGCAGCAGCCGATCAGGCCGAGTTTTGATACGCCGAGCGTAAAGCCGCGGGGGATGGGGATCCCGTCGTCCGGCATAGGACTGCCGTCGGCGTAAAAATCGCGGTAATAGTGCAGCCACACCGTGTCCTCGGCCACTGTGCCGTCTTTGCCGATGATAAACTGAGCAGTCCCGCTGCTCTCGGAGGGGGAGAGCCCTTCCGGCACATATGGCGGCGTCAAGTCACGCCCGTAGTATTCCCGGACAGTCTCGCCGTCGAGAGCGACAGTGTCATACAGCTCTGGATCATAGTAGGCCCGTGCGGCATCGGGCGCAAGCGGGTCAAGCTCGTTGAATGTGACGGACGACATGGCGACCGCCGGAGCATTGATCTCGAGGGCGTGCGGTGCATCCGGAGACAGCACAGTCGTGTTTTCGTAAAATACCCCTGCAAGCACTGCGGCCGCTGCACATGCGGCGAGGCAAACGGCGGACAGAGCCGGGGAGACTCTCTTTTTTACCGCCGGAGAGCGCGCCTGAAGCACAAAATCGTCGTCTATACCTCCGAAAACAGTAATGAATTCCTCGCTTGTCATACGTCAAAGCCCCTTTCGATCAGATATTTGCGCAGTTTTGCGCGGGTGCGGTTCAGTGACACGGACACATAGTTCTCGCTCCTGCCGTATCTGCGGGCGATGTCGCTGATGCTGTCGAAATACCAGCAGCGGCAGACGAACATGCCGCGGCGCTCGGGCGGGAGAGAGGCGAGAAAACCGTTCACCGCGCGCAGCAGTTCGCGCCTCTCGGCTGCGGCTTCCGGAGACGGGGCGCCGTGAACGACGGTGCTCATCTCATCAAATACGGCCTCGGCCTCTCCGCCGCCGCGCTTTTGCGCCCTCATTGCCCGCAGGCGGTTGATGGCGAGATTGCGTGCTGTCTTACCGAGATACGCCCCCAGAGCGGCGGGGCGCTGCGGAGGTATGGACTCCCATGCGGCGAGGAACGCGTCGCTGACGCACTCGTCCGCGTCTTCACCGCGGCCGAGTATGTTCTCAGCTGCCGCGCGGCAGATACTGCCATACCGGCGCCGGGCCTCCTCGATGGCGCGCTCATCCCGCTTGAAAAACATGCTTATTATCTCGCTGTCGTCCATTTTTGCACCCCCTTCTGACCGTATAGACAACTTTTCGGGCAAAACCTTACACTTTTCTCAAAAAACGGTTGTGCTTGAGAAATATTGCGCGGTGTGATATAATCAATGACCTGACAACATCGAATTTGTGAGGCAGGATATGACAGATACAGAGTTTGAAAAGCGATTTTGCGAGGCGAGGAAGAAAGTCATCGCCCGCGATTTTAAAAACCTGAACGATATGCAGCGCCGCGCCGTCATGACGACGGAGGGGCCTCTGCTCCTCCTCGCGGGAGCGGGAAGCGGAAAGACGACTGTGCTCATAAACCGCGTGGTCAACCTCATGCGCTATGGACGCGGCTCCGACAGCTGTGAGCTGCCCGACGGAGCGGACGAGGCCGGCCTCGCCGTATTGGAGCAGTATGCCGCCACGGGCGACAAGAACATAGAGGACGAGGCAAAGCGCCTCGCCGCGCTCGACCCCGTTGAGCCCTGGCGCATCATGGCCATCACGTTCACGAACCGCGCCGCGAACGAGCTCAAGGAGCGCCTCGAGAAAAGGCTCGGGCCGGAGGCGAAGGACGTGTGGGCGATGACCTTCCACTCAGCCTGTGTGCGCATACTGAGACGCGACTGCGACCGCCTTGGCTACGACCGCGGCTTTACCATCTACGACACGGCGGACAGCCAGTCGGTGATGAAGCGTGTGCTGAAAGACCTCGATATCGACGAAAAGATGCTGCCGCACCGCTCGGCCCTTGCGCAGATATCTTCGGCCAAAGACGCCCTCATCGGCCCGGAAGAATATCTCGAGAGCGCCCGCGCGGCCGGTGATGTGCGCCGCATATACATAGGCCGGGCCTATGTGGAATACAGCCGCCGGCTCAAAGAGTCCGGCGCGATGGATTTCGACGACCTGATATACAACACCGTGCGCCTGCTGCAGGGATTTGAAGATGTGCGCACATATTACCAGCGCCGGTTCCGCTATGTGCTCATAGACGAGTATCAGGACACGAACAACCTCCAGTACCTGCTCGCCTCGTCCATCGCGGGCGGGTATGAGAACATATGTGTTGTCGGCGACGACGACCAGAGCATATACAAGTTCCGCGGGGCGACGATAGAGAATATCCTCAGCTTTGAGAGCCAGTACAAGGGCGCGCGCACCATAAGGCTCGAGCAGAACTACCGCAGCACCGGGCATATACTCGACGCGGCAAATGCCGTCATCAGCAACAATGTCGGCCGCAAGGGCAAAAAGCTCTGGACAGAGGCGGGCGAGGGCGACAAGCTCCATCTCTACGTCGCCCAGAACGAAAACGACGAGGCGCAGTATGTCGCGGCGCGAATACTCGAGTACTTCAGCTCCGGTGTGAGCTGGAGCGACAACGCCGTGCTCTACAGGATGAACGCACAGTCAAACCAGCTGGAGTATGCGTTCAAGCGCAACAGCATACCGTACCGCATCGTGGGCGGCATGCGCTTCTTCGACCGGGCCGAGATCAAGGATATGATAGCCTATCTCACAGCCGTCGTGAACCCGACGGACGACCTGCGCCTCTCCCGCATTATCAACACACCTGCCCGCGGGATAGGCGAGCGCAGCGTGGAGACGGCGCGCGGCATAGCTGCGGAGAGAGACATACCGCTCTTTGAGGTGCTGCGCTCTGCGGATGAATATCCCGAGCTTGCCCGAGCGTCGGTGAGGCTGAGGCAGTTTGCCAACATGATAAGCGAGCTGCACGACATGGCGGAGACGATCGGCGCCGACGAGCTCTATGATCTCGTCATCGAGCGCTCGGGCTATGTCCGCGCACTGGAGGAGAAGCAGACCGATGAGAACATCTCGCGCATAGAAAACGTCAAGGAGCTCAAATCCAACATCATCAGCTATATGAAGGACACGGGCGACACAGGCATTGCCGGATTCCTCGACGAGGTCGCCCTCTACACAGACCTCGACAGCCTCGACAGCGACGCCGACTGTGTCGTTATGATGACCATGCACTCGGCCAAGGGGCTTGAGTTTAAAAACGTGTTCCTCGTGGGCATGGAGGAGGGCATGTTCCCGGGCCTGAGGTCGATAGGAGAGCCGGATGAGATGGAGGAGGAGCGCCGCCTGTGCTATGTTGCGCTCACCAGGGCGCGGGAGCATCTCTATCTCACCTGCGCGCGGCAGCGCATGATCTTCGGCCGCACAAATTCAAACAGGATGTCGCGCTTTATTGAAGAGATACCCGAGGACGACATCATTAAACCTCAGCCCCGCAGCACACAGGGCGGCTTCGGCCAGGCGCACAGACGCGCTCCGGAGCCGAGACATGTGAGCTTTGCCCCGTCTGCCGGGAAAGGCGAGGCGGCCGCCAATTTCCAAAAGGGCGACATGGTCGAGCACACGGCTTTCGGCCGCGGCATGATAACCGCTATGACGCCCATGGGCGGCGACGCGCTCATTGAGATAGCTTTCGACAATGTCGGCACCAAGCGCCTTATGCTGCGTGCAGCATCGCAGCATATGACAAAGGTAAAATGAACGAAAAAAGGCGGGAGCGCTTGCTCCCGCCTTTTTCTTCAGACATTATTTTATATACCTGGCGATGGCCTTGTTGAGATCGGTCACGGCGGACATGTCGCCGCTTTTGACAGACTCTACGATACAGTGCTCGATATGGCTCTGGAGTATGAGCAGGCCGGTGCTGTTCAGCGCCGATTTGACAGCCGAGAGCTGCACCAGCACGTCGGAACAGTCGCGCCCCTCCTCGACCATCATTTTCACATGTTCGAGATGGCCGATGGCGCGGGCGAGCCTGTTGGCGACCGCCCGGGTCTCATCGGCGGAATGGACATGCGCGTGCTCGCCGTGCCCGTGCGCATGGGTGTGCTCGTGTTCAAATTCATGCTCATGCCCGTGTTCGTGCTCGTGCATGTTTTCCCTCCGATCAAGAGCCCCCGGGCCTATGACCCGAGGGCTGTGTCATACTGATGGTGCTGCCGTTCAGCAGGAGGCGAGCTCCTTGGCCTTGGTGGCCGCGCTGCCGGCGTCGGGAGTATAGGCGTCTGCGCCGATCTCAGCGGCGAACTCCGGAGTGATGGGGGCTCCGCCGACCATGATCTTCACCTGGGGATGGATGCCTGCGGCATCGATGGCGGCGACAGTGTCTTTCATAGCCTGCATGGTGGTGGTGAGCAGGGCGGAGATGCCGACGACCTTGCAGTCGGGGTTCTCCTTGATGGCCTCGA
>CAJFRI010000092.1 GCA_904419385.1 Candidatus Heteroscillospira lomanii | reverse complement strand
GCTCTGGGACATCATCGAGTGATAAAAAGCGGAGGCGGAGCTCCCGCGCGATATAAGCAGATATAAAAATCAGGCAAGAGGCCGGGAGCAGCGGGTGCTCTCGGCCTCTTGCCTTTCATGTTCTGGAAATAATGCAACCAGTGTCCGCGGGCATGAAATCATACCACAATTACACTTTTTGTGATATGATTTGAATATACTTTTGAGGAAATATGATCTTATGCATGACAAGATTGTCAAAGGAAGATGTTATGGCAACACCAAAAATAATAGACTCGTACCAAGAATTTTTGACTCATTTTAAAATTGACAGAGAGTCATTTTTCGAATGGGGTATATCGGTTACGATATTTCCTCCGGCTGATAAGGTCGCTTCAGAATGGGAGAGATTAAAGAAGCGGATATTTAACAATCAGACGGTTTATATTCGTGGATATGGCCGTGACGCCCACGGAACGCAAATGTACAAAGATTTTTATGCGAAATTATTGGGCAATACTCATGTTGAAAAAGACCCTACGAACAATGCCATCCCTCATGGGCTGATACAGTGCACGACAGAATTGAAACGGAACAGCGATATATACAATTACCAGGTGTCACACATATGGGGACGTACCAAAAATGTATTTATGTTTGGAGCTCCGTGGAATATATGCTATGTTCCCAAAATAATGGATCCGTTTACTGGACATGAAACAAAAGGGATATGGCCCGCCGAATATCAAAAACTTTTTAAAAGAAAAGCCGATGAATTGTATAGACCATTCGTCGATGAGTACAATTGGATTTTGAAATCGTTAGATGTTGAAAAACAATTGCAGGAGTATATATCATCTCTGGCCGGCCAGATCCCTGCAAAGAAGCTTGCCCAGTTTTCAAAAGACGCGGCGGGTGAATTGTCGCCTGTGATATAAGGACGATAAAAATATAAATTACTGCGGAACTTGTGGAAAATTTTTAAGGACGATAAAAATATAAATTACTGCGGAACTTGTGGAAAATTTTTTCGTCTTAGTTTATAATGGCATAACAGCGACAAAAATCAGTTTCGACAGCAAGGAGAACGACGCGACATGAAAGTCACGAAAGCCGTCATCCCGGCGGCGGGCCTCGGGACGAGGATGCTGCCCGCCACCAAGACAGTCCCGAAAGAAATGCTCCCGCTCGTGGACAAGCCGGTGATACAGTATATTGTGGAGGAGGCCGTGGCCTCCGGCATAGAGGACATACTTATAGTCACAAACCGGGCCAAATCCGCCATGGACGACTATTTCGACTATCACCCCGAGCTTGAGCACAGGCTCGAGGCCGGCGGCAAGGCCCGCGAGGCTGAGACGAGCCGCGCGGTCGCCGACATGGCGAACATATTCTATGTCAGGCAAAAGGAGACGAAGGGCCTGGGGCACGCGATATGGCGCGCGAAGCGCTTTGTCGGCGACGAGCCCTTTGCCATCCTCCTCGGCGACGACATCATGTATACCGAGCAGGGCGCGCCCGCCCTGCGCCAGCTCATCGATGCGGCGGAGAAGTACGAGTGCAGCGCGATAGGCACGCGCGAAGTGCCGGACGACCTCATCGTCAAATACTCTTCGCTGAGGATAGAGCAGCTCGAGGAGAGGGTGTTCAACATCCTCGATATGAACGAAAAGCCCACGCTCGAGACCAAGCTCTCGAACTACGCCATAATGGGGCGCTATGTGCTCACCAGCTCGATATTCGACATCCTGGAGAACACGGCCCCCGGCGCCGGCGGCGAGATACAGCTCACCGACGGCATGCGCACCCTGCTCGGCAGAGAGCGCATGGTCGCCGTCGATTTCGACGCCAAGCGCTATGACACCGGCAACCTGCGCGGATTTCTGGAGGCCACCATCGACTACGCCCTGCGCCATCCCGACGCCGGCGAGTGGCTGCGCGGCTTCATCCTCGACAAGGCTGAAAAGCTCAAGTGACACGACACCGGCAGTCCCGCGCACATGTGCGCGGGGCTGCGCTTTTTTATACATATATAATTAGGAGGCACATACAGATGAGAAGATTTACAGCGCTCCTGCTCGCGCTCGTTATGACGGTGTGCGCCGTGCCTTGCGCGGCGGCGGGCGGGTTTTCGGATGTACCTGACGGCAGCTGGGCCGCCGGCGCCATAGACGAGGCGGTATCGCTCGGGCTCATGGAGGGCATGGGCGGCGGGGAGTTCGGCTACGGCCAGCCCGTCAAACGCTGTGAGTTTGCGACCATACTCTGCCGTATGTTCGGCTGGGAGGCCGTCTCGCCCGAGACGCCGTCGTTCACCGATGCGGCGCCCGGCGCGTGGTACTATTCCGCGGTCGAGACCGCGGCGGCCAACGGCGCTGTCGACCCCGGCGGGCAGTTCCGCCCCGAGGAGGCGATAACCAGGGCCGAGATGGCCGTCATGTTCGTGCGCGCGTTGGGCTATGCCCCTCTCGCCGAAAAAGCCGAGCGCGTGGCCGAGCCGCCGTTTTCCGATGTGACCGAGGACGTGGGATATATAACCGTCGCGAGCGACATCGGCATGATAAACGGCGTCGGCGGCGGGGAGTTCGACCCCGACGGCACGGCCCTGCGCGAGCATCTCGCCGCCATGATGGCGCGCATCTATCCGGTCATGAGCGGGGAGACCGCCTGGACTCACGCGTTCTACGCCATCTCGTCCTACCCGCAGCGCGAGCTCACCCGCGGCATGGACGCCGTGACCGCCGGCTGGAGCCGCATGGTCGTCGAGAACGGGGCCGCGCGGCTCGACACCTCGGACGGCGACTGGCGCATACCCGACTCATATGAGGACATACTCGATTACCTCGACGAGGGCGACACGCCGCTCAAGCTCGGCGTCTACATGGGCCCCGAATACGCCGAAATACTCACGGACCCGGAGCTGCGCACCCAGGCCGTCGGCGCCATATGCTCGGAGCTCGGGCGCGAATATGTCGAATTCGGCGCGAACCCCTATTCCGGTGTCACCATAGACTTCGAGGGGCTCAGCGGCGAGGCGCAGCGCGAGGGATTTTCCGCGTTCCTGCGCGAACTGCGGGACGCGATGGACTCGGAGCTCACGCTCTACGTCATGGTGCAGCCCGTGGCCGAGGGCGGATACTTCGACGGCTTCGACTACCGCGCCATAGGTGAATCGGCCGACAAGGTCATCCTCATGGCGCACGACTACAATGCCACAGACCTGAGCGGCTTCGAGGGCACGGAGTATTACAAGACCGCCGCCGGTGCTCCCATCGCCGACGTCTATTACTCCCTGCGCGAGCTCACCGACCCCGACACCGGCGTCGCCGACCGCTCGAAACTGGCACTGGCGGTCAGCTTCGGCAATCTCGCCTGGCAGATAGACGAAAACGGCGCCCTCGTGAGCCCGTACCCGGCGCGCCCGTCGACGGCGACGGTGGAGCAGCGCCTCGCGCAGCCGGACACCGTGACCGGCTGGTCGGACGAGTTCGCCATGCCCTGGGCCGAGTATACCACGGAGTCCGGCTCGCGCTGGTTCCTCTGGCACGAGGACGCCGGCAGCGTGAACGCAAAGCTGCGCCTCGCGCGGCTGATGGGCGTCGGCGGCGTATCGTTCTGGCGGCTGGGGGAGATGCCGGAAGGCGTGAAATGAGCGGAAAAGTGTTGACACGGGGGCTTTGGATGGTTTAGAATATACCTCAGACGTTTTTGCGCGTCTAAGGGCGAATTATGCCCATTTTTCCATGTCAACTACTTCGGCAGTGCCGATGTTGAGTATCACCGGGGCCGCTTCCGGCTCCAGACTGTTAAAGGAGGTGCAGGAGATGCTGCGTACCTATCAGCCGAAAAAGCGTCAGCGCAAAAAGGAGCACGGCTTCCGTAAAAGAATGTCCACCCGCAACGGCCGCAAGGTCCTCGCCCGCCGCAGGGCGAAAGGCAGGGCCCGCCTGAGCTACTAAAAGGCCCGATTCCGCCGGATTGGGGTGAGGAAGCTGAAGTCATCTGTTTCTATAAAGAATAATTATGAGTTCCGCCGCCTTTACTCCAAGGGCAAGAGCGCCGCGACGCCTTATCTGGTGGTCTACTGCCGCAGGACAGGCCGCGGCTATGACCGCCTGGGCATAACCGTCACGGCCAAGCTTGGCACGGCGGTGCACCGCAACCGTGTGCGCCGCCGCCTGCGCGAGATATACAGGCTTAACCTGCCGCGGCTGAAAAAAGGCTTCGACATAGTTATCGTCGCCCGTGTCCGCAGCCGCCGCGCCGAGTACAGGCAGCTCGAGAGCGCATATCTCTCCGCCTGTTCAAAGCTCGGCCTCCTGGCGGAAGAGAGGCGCGGGGAGAAGTGAAAAAACTGCTCATCGCCCTCGTCAGGTTCTACCGCAGGTGCATCTCGCCCATGTTCCCGCCTTCGTGCCGCTTCATACCGACCTGTTCGGAATACGCCCTCGAGGCGATAGAGAAATACGGCGCAGCAAAGGGCTCGTGGCTCGCCCTGAAGCGGATCTCAAAATGCCACCCTTTCCACAGGGACAAGAACCACGACTTCTACGACCCTGTGCCCTGACCGGAGCACAGGTCAGATTGGAGACAACAAATGTCCATAATCACAGTGCCATTTTCCTGGCTGCTGCTCAAGCTTTACGAGCCGGTGCAGAATTTCGGCCTCGCGCTGATCCTCTTCGCCCTGGTCGTGAGGCTGGTCATGCTCCCTTTCCAGCTCAAGAGCAAGCGCAGCATGATGCGCATGACGAGCCTCCAGCCCGTCCTCAAGGAGCTTGAGAAGAAGCACGGCGGCAACAAGCAGAAATATCAGGCCGAGGTCGCCAAGCTGTACCAGGAAGAAAAGATCAACCCGATGTCGGGTTGCCTCTGGTCCCTCATCCCGTTCCCCATCCTCATTGCGCTGTACAGCGTCGTGCGCCAGCCGCTCACCCATGTCATGGGCCTCACCGCCGATCAGGTCAGCACCGTCGCGGAGCTGATCTCGTCCTACGGCGTCGAGCTCAGCGGGGGTGCGTATCAGGAGCTGGAGATAGCGCGCCACATCAGCGAGCACTTTGACGAGCTGCACGCGGCCGTGCCGCAGCTTATAGACCTCAACTATAATTTCCTCGGCATGAACCTCTGCGATTTCCCGCAGCTCAACTTCTTCAGCCAGGTCGACTGGTCCGACGCCTCGGATTGGGGCCCGGCCCTGGGGCTGTTCCTCATCCCCTTCATTTCGGCGTTCCTGTCCTGGCTGACCATGAAGATCTCGAGCTCTTCGCAGAATGTTTCGCCCGAGCAGGCGGGCACGATGAAGACCATGAACATCATCATGCCGCTCATCTCGGTGTACATCTGCTTTGTCATGCCCGCCGCCATGGGCATCTACTGGATCGCGGGCAGCGTGTTCTCCATTTTCCAGGAGCTCGTTGTCAACCGCCACTACAAGAAGATCCTTGATGCCGAGGCCGCCGAGCGCAACGCGCGCTACGCCGCCCGTGCCGCCGAAGAAGAGCGCAGGCGCGAGGCCGCTGCAAAGCGCCGCCAGGAGGGCGAGATCCTCAAAAACAAGAACACCAGCAAACGCAAACTTGAGGCCAAGAGCCGCACCCAGGAGGCGGACAGGCGCGCCGCGGAGCGCGCGGCCAGCCGCCCGGCTCAGGAGCAGCCGACCTCCCAGGTGGGCGCGCGCCGCTATGCCCGAGGCAGGGCATACGACCCCGCCCGCTACGGCGACGAGGTCCAGCCGGAGGCCGCGGAGATCGAGGAGACTCCTGCCGCCAACGCCGCCGCGCCTGCCGACGAGTCCGTGCCTGTGGCTGAAGTGCCGGAGGCCGGCGAGGCCGCCGGCGCCGCCGAGACCCCTGTGCCCGACGGCGGAGACAGCGGCACGGATGCGCCTCTTTCCGATGATAAATAACTGGAGATAACTATGATAGAGACGATTCAAGTTACCGGCAAGACCGAAGACGAGGCCATTGCCTCTGCGCTCGCGCAGCTCGGTCTCGAGCGCGATGCAGTCTCGGTCGAGATAGTCGAACGTGCGAAGTCGGGCTTTCTGGGGCTCGGCGCCTCGCCCGCCGGTGTCAAGGTGAGCTATGAGAAGGCCGACAGTGTTGAGGAAAAGACCGAGAAGTTCCTCCGCGGCCTGCTCGAGCACATGGGCGCCAAGGCCGACATCCAGATCACCCAGCGCGAGAAGGGGCTCAATGTGTGCCTCAGCGGCGACAATATGGGCGTCATAATCGGCCGCCGCGGCGAGACGCTCGACGCGATCCAGCACCTCACCAACTACGCCGTGAACCGCGGCGCTGAGAAGCGGGTCTATATAAACGTCGACGCGGAGAACTACCGCGCCAAGCGTGAGGATTCGCTCGTCCACCTGGCGGAGAAAATGGCGGCCAAGGTCGTCAAATACCGCCGCAGCATGGCTCTCGAGCCCATGAACAGCTATGAGCGCCATGTAATACATACAGCTCTTCAGGACTATGAGGGCGTAACCACGAGTTCCACTGGAACAGAGCCCAACCGCCGCGTGGTCGTGTCCTACGTCCGTCCCGAGCCGAAGAAAGACAAACCTCAGGTAAGGGAGTGGAGCTGATAACGCTCCGGAGGTGACACCTCTATGACCTTTGAGAGGATATGCAGCCTTATCCGCTCGCAGCTGGGATACGACGGCGAGATCACGCCGGACACCGACCTCATCGATGACCTCGGCATCGACTCCGTCGATCTCGCGGAGCTCATCGCCCTCATTGAGGACGAGTTCCAGCTCCTGCCCGCTGAGCGCGCCGCGCAGGACGTTCACACCATAGGTGAACTGTCTGAGCTGGTGGAGAGGCTCACAAAATGAGAGAAAAAGCTCCCCCGATTTAGGCGGGTGCTCGTAAGAAAGTAATTCACTCAAAATTACACTTACGGCATCTGTCAGACGGGATTGGAAAAAAGCAGGGGAATCATTCTTTTTCAGAATGATTCCCCTGCTTTCATAATACCTTTTTGGATGTATATTGCAATTTTTCTATGTCATATACGCTTACTGATACACACTCAAATAGGTCGGGATTAAAAATTGCAAGGTTATATCCGCCTGGATTAGTTGTGCTGTTGTATTCAATCCCATCATATTCTTGCGCTCCGTTATGTTCGATACTTTTGATAAAATCAACAATGTATTGCGTGGGGACATAGTCCAATGTACTGTCGCTT
>CAJFRI010000091.1 GCA_904419385.1 Candidatus Heteroscillospira lomanii | reverse complement strand
TATTTTAGCTTTTTTAGTGCAAAAAGTCAATAGAACCAACGAGTTTTTGACATGCCGGACATATACATAAGCCGCACGTCATGGTATACTTGCGCATATAAGGAGGCCTGTCAGTGAAAAACAGATTCGTGATATGCCGCATTTCCTCTCCTCTGCCGGAGGCCGTGCTGACAGCTGTGCCGCCCGGGCGCATCGCATTGCTCGCGCGCAGGCCGGCTGAAAAGCGCGATCAGTCCATTGCGGCCGAAGCTCTGCTGCGCGCCTTGCTGTCGGATGAGCTCGGCCGGAGCCCGGGCAGCTTTGTCATCGAGCGCCCGCGCGGGAAAAAGCCGTGCTGTGCCGGCGTCGAGTTCAGCCTCTCGCACACCGACGGCGCCGTGTGCGCCGCGCTCGGCACTTCTCCCTGCGGCGCCGACATCGAAAAACTGCGTCCCGCAAAGATGCACGCCGCGCGGGCCTGTTTCTCCGGCGGCGAGCTGAGGTACATGTCGGACGATCCCGATACGGCGTTCTGGGAGCTGTGGACCCGCCGTGAGGCCGCCTTCAAGTGCGGCTGTGACGGGGAAACACGCACCTGGCTCGTAGGCGGATTTGCCGTCTCTCTCTGCGGCTTTGAGTGCGAGCCCGAGATGGTCACTCTTGCCGCGCTCGCCGAAAAGCTCAGCGTGCTTTGAAAACAAGCTGTTCCTCTCCCCTATCGAGCTCGCGCACCGAGCCTGGCATGAGCCGCCCGAGCGTGAGCGCACCTATGCTCTCGCGGTGCAGCGTCTCAACATGACGCCCGCAGGCCGCGAACATTCGCCGGACCTGGTGGTACTTGCCCTCGCAGACCGTCACGCGGCAGTGCAGGCTGTCCACCGGGTCGAGCTCCGCCGGGAGGCATGTCGTCCCGTCGCCGAGGACTATACCGCCGGCAAATCGAGCTTGCTCAGTTCCGTCTAGCGGCCGGTCGATTGCGGCGAGATAGGTCTTATACACTTTCGAGCGCGGCGAGATGACCTGGTGCAGATAGGCGCCGTCGTTCGTGAGGATAAGCAGTCCTGATGTGTCCTTGTCAAGCCTGCCGGCAGGCACAAGCCCGAGCTTTCTCAGCTCCGGAGGTAGCAGGTCGAGCACCGTGCGCTCATACCTGTCTTCGGTCGCTGTCACGACTCCGAGCGGCTTATACATAACGAAATACCGCGGACCCGCGCGCAGCTCCTTCCCCTCGACGCAGACGCGGCTCGTCTCCGTGTCGACCTTGCGGTCAGCCTCCCGGCAGACTTCTCCGTCGACGGTGACGAGCCCGTTTTTTATCATCAGCCTCGCCTCCCGGCGCGATGCAGCACCGGAGTCGGCGAGTATCTTATCGAGTCTAAGCTGTGGCATTCCGCACCTCTCCTTTGTATCTAAGGGATTATATCACGCACATGTCAGTCTGTCCAGCGCTATGAGGCATACTGCGGCGCGGATGGGAATATGCTCTCATCGGAGGGGATGTTATGTATTTCGTGACTTTGAAATTCACCCGCAGGAAAGCGGCAGCCGCCGTCGCGGCACTGGCGATAGTGCTCATCCTGCTCGTGCTCATATTCGGCGCCGGCTCTGATAGCACGGCGCTCGACACGACGGAGGAGCGAGTGGAATATTTGCGTGGTCTCGGCTGGGAGGCGGACCCCGGCTCTGAGACAGGCAAGAACGTGCTGATCCCGCGCGAGTTCACCGGCGTTTACCTGGACTACAACAAGCTGCAAAAAGAGCAGGGCTTCGACCTGGAAAACTACGCCGGCTGCGAGGTGGAGATGTACAGCTACATACTGACAAACTACAACAGCGGCGAGAATGTCGTCGCAACCCTCTACATCTCAGACGGCGAGGTAATAGGAGGAGACGTGCACTCCACATCGCTTGGCGGCTTCATGCACGGGCTGAAATAAAAAAGGCACAGCGCATAAGCGCTGTGCCTTTAAAATTAGGCGTGATCAGTTGTTGATGGCAACAACGACACCGGAGCCGACAGTACGGCCGCCCTCGCGGATAGCGAAGCGGAGACCGACCTCGATAGCGATCGGGGTGATCAGCTCGACGTCCATGTCGACGTTATCGCCGGGCATGCACATCTCAGTGCCCTCGGGCAGGGAGATGACGCCGGTGACGTCGGTGGTACGGAAATAGAACTGAGGACGATAGTTGTTGAAGAACGGGGTGTGACGGCCGCCCTCTTCCTTGGTCAGGACGTAAACCTGGCCCTTGAACTTGGTGTGGGGATGGATGCTCTTCGGAGCAGCCAGAACCTGTCCACGCTCGACATCCTTCTTGGCAACGCCGCGGAGAAGGGTACCGACGTTGTCGCCGGCCTCAGCGTACTCAAGGGTCTTGTGGAACATCTCGGTACCGGTGACGACGGTCTCCTTGATCTCATCGGTGAGACCAACGATCTCGACCTTGTCGCCGACCTTGACGCGGCCACGCTCGACACGGCCGGTGGTAACAGTGCCGCGGCCGGAGATGGTGAAGACGTCCTCGATGGGCATCAGGAACGGCTGGTCAGCCTTACGCTCCGGAGTGGGGATGTAGTCATCGACGGCGTCCATGAGCTCGCGGATGCACTCATACTCGGGGGCGTCGGGATCCTTGGACTCGCTGACAAGAGCGTTCAGAGCGCTGCCCTTGATGATGGGGACTTCGTCGCCAGGGTAGTCGTAGGTGCTGAGCAGCTCGCGGACTTCCATCTCGACGAGCTCGAGAAGCTCGGGATCATCGACCTGGTCGCACTTGTTGAGGAACACGACCATAGCGGGCACGCCGACCTGACGGGCAAGCAGGATGTGCTCACGGGTCTGAGCCATCGGGCCGTCGGAGGCGGCGATGACGAGGATAGCGCCGTCCATCTGAGCAGCACCGGTGATCATGTTCTTGATATAGTCGGCATGACCCGGGCAGTCGACGTGAGCGTAGTGACGCTTGTCGGTCTCGTACTCAACGTGAGCGGTGTTGATGGTGATGCCGCGCTCGCGCTCCTCAGGAGCCTTGTCGATGCTGGCATAATCCTCGAACTCAGCCTGGCCCTTCATAGCCAGGAACTTGGTGATAGCAGCGGTGAGGGTGGTCTTGCCGTGGTCAACGTGGCCGATGGTGCCGATGTTGACATGGGGCTTGGTGCGCTGGAAAACTTGCTTAGCCATGGTAAACTTCCTCCTTAATGATTCGGATTGTTAGTGTATTCATTTTACTTTATTTGCGCCGTTATTGCAATAGAAATTTACTTCTTTGCCCTGGCGCCGATAATGCTGTCCTGAAGGGACTTGGGCAGCTCGACATAATGGCTGGGCTCCATGCTGTAGTTGGCACGGCCCTGGGTCTTGCTGCGCAGGTCGGTGGCATAGCCGAACATAGAGCTCAGCGGAACATTTGCCTCGATGCTGACGGCGCCGTTGCGTATCTCGTTGCCGACGATCTGGCCGCGGCGGGCGTTGATATCGCCCATGACATCGCCCATGTACTCATCGGGAGCAGTAACGACGACCTTCATGATGGGCTCGAGCAGGACAGGGTCTGCCTTTGCGCAAGCCTCTTTGAAAGCCATGGAGCCGCAGATCTTGAAGGCCATCTCAGAGGAGTCGACCTCGTGGAAAGATCCGTCGAACAGAGTGACCTTGACGTCGACGACCTGATAGCCGGCGAGTATGCCGCTCTGCATGGCGCCCTGGATACCGGCGTCGACAGCGGGGATATACTCCTTGGGGATGGCGCCGCCGGTGATGTTGTTGATGAACTCATAGCCCTTGCCGCTCTCGTTCGGCTCAATGGTGAGCTTGACGTGGGCGAACTGGCCTTTACCGCCGGACTGGCGGGCATAGCGGGTGTCGACAGTCGCAGCCTTGCGGATCGTCTCTTTGTAGGAGACCTGCGGCTTGCCGACATTAGCCTCGACCTTGTACTCGCGGAGCAGACGGTCGACGATGATCTCCAGATGGAGCTCGCCCATACCGGCGATGATGGTCTGGCCGGTCTCCTCATCGGTATAGGTCTTGAAAGTCGGGTCTTCCTCGGCGAGCTTTGCGAGCGCGATGCCCATCTTCTCCTGACCGGCTTTGGTCTTGGGCTCGATGGCGACGCGGATAACGGGCTCCGGGAACTCCATGGACTCGAGGACTATCGGGGCCTTCTCATCGCAGAGGGTGTCGCCGGTGGTGGTGTTCTTCAGACCGACCACAGCAGCGATGTCGCCGGAGTAGACCTGCTCGATGTCCTCGCGGTGGTTGGCATGCATCTGAAGGATGCGGCCAATGCGCTCACGCTGGTTCTTGGTGCTGTTGAGGACACTGGAACCGGTGGTGAGGGTGCCGGAGTAGACACGGATGAAGCTGAGGCGGCCGACATAGGGGTCGGTCATGATCTTGAACGCAAGAGCGGAGAACGGGGCGCTGTCGTCGGCAGGACGGCTGTCCTCCTCGTCGGTCTTGGGATTGACGCCCTTGATCGCGGGGATATCGACAGGAGAAGGCATGAAATCGACGATAGCGTCGAGCAGCTTCTGCACGCCCTTGTTGCGGTAAGAAGTGCCGCAGGTGACGGGCACGGCCTTGTTCTCGATGGTTCCGCGGCGCAGGGCCTTGCGGATCAGCTCGGCGGGAATGGGCTGCTCCTCCAGAGCAAGCATCATGATCTCATCGTCGAGATCGGAGACCGCGTCGATGAGCTTGGTGCGGTACTCGTTGGCGAGATCGACCATATCCTCGGGGATATCCTCCACGCGCATGTCCTTGCCCATCTCATCGTAATACACATCGGCCTTCATCTCGATAAGATCGATGATGCCGCGGAAGTCTGCCTCACTGCCGATAGGCAGCTGGATGGGAAGAGCGTTGCACTTGAGGCGCTCATGGATCATGTTGAGGACATTGTAGAAGTCGGCGCCCATGATATCCATCTTGTTGATGTAGATCATGCGCGGGACATGATAGTGGTCGGCCTGGCGCCAAACGGTCTCAGACTGGGGCTCAACACCGCCCTTTGCGCACAGGACGGTGACAGAGCCGTCGAGGACGCGGAGGGAACGCTCGACCTCAACGGTGAAGTCGACGTGTCCCGGGGTGTCGATGATGTTGATGCGGGTCTGGGGGAACTGGTTAGCGCTGCCCTGCCAGAAGCAGGTGGTGGCAGCGGAGGTAATGGTGATTCCGCGCTCCTGCTCCTGAGCCATCCAGTCCATGGTGGCAGTGCCGTCGTGGGTCTCACCTATTTTGTAGTTGACACCGGTGTAATAGAGGATACGCTCAGTCGTCGTCGTCTTGCCGGCGTCGATATGAGCCATGATTCCAATATTACGGGTGTTTTCGAGTGATATTTTTCTAGGCATTCATATACTCCCTTCACAGTTCATTGCAGTCTCACAACAAACTACCAGCGGTAATGCGCGAATGCCTTGTTGGACTCGGCCATCTTGTGGGTGTCCTCACGCTTCTTGACGGCGGAGCCGGTGTTGTTGCAGGCGTCCATGATCTCGCCGGCAAGGCGCTCTTTCATGGTCTTTTCGCTGCGCTTGCGGGCGTAGCCGGTGAGCCAGCGGAGGCCGAGGGTCTGACGGCGGGTGGCACGGACCTCAATGGGGACCTGGTAGGTAGCACCGCCGACACGGCGGGCCTTGACCTCGAGGGCCGGCATGATGTTGTTGAGAGCCTCGGTGAAAGCCTCAAGCGGCTCTTTACCGGACTTCTCCTTGATGATGTCGAAAGCGTCGTACACGACTTTCTGAGCGACGCCTTTCTTTCCGTCCAGCATAACGCTGTTGATGAGCTTGGTGACCATCACAGAGTTGTATACAGGATCGGGGAGTATCTCTCTCTTGGGAACGTTACCTCTTCTGGGCACTATACTTCCCTCCTTCATATTAAAATGATTTCGCAGGTACTCGTGGTATTCCATGTCCTGCGGCGCCGGAATGTATCCGCCGCCCGCGCCGCAGCTTTGCGGCACGGCAATGCAGCACATGATACCCCGTTGCGCCCCGAGGTAATATACATTATATATATTATCAACAGGGCTTGGTGCTGTTGGTGTTAAATCTTATTTCTTGGGCTTCTTCGCGCCGTATTTGCTGCGGCCCTGCTTACGGTTGGCAACGCCCTGAGCGTCGAGAGCACCGCGGATGATGTGGTAACGCACACCAGGCAGGTCCTTGACACGTCCGCCGCGGACCATAACGACAGAGTGCTCCTGCAGATTATGGCCGATGCCGGGGATGTAGGCCGTCACTTCGT
>CAJFRI010000090.1 GCA_904419385.1 Candidatus Heteroscillospira lomanii | reverse complement strand
GTGCCCGAGGCCGATATCCGCTCCGAGCGTGAGAAGTACGGTATTGTAGAGGGCTGGGAGGGCGTCCACGTCAGCGCCACCAAGGACGCTGCCTATTACTTCTCCAGCTATAACATTGAGGATAAGAGCCCTGTCAATAACGATAAGCCGAAAGTCATGATCCTCGGCGGCGGCCCGAACCGCATAGGCCAGGGCATTGAGTTCGACTATTGCTGCGTGCACGCCGCCCTTGCACTCAAATCCCTCGGATTTGAAACAATCATCGTCAACTGCAACCCCGAGACCGTCTCCACCGACTACGACACTTCCGATAAGCTCTACTTTGAGCCCCTCACCCTGGAAGATGTCCTCGCTATCCATGCCAAGGAGAAGCCGCTCGGCGTCATTGCCCAGTTTGGCGGCCAGACCCCGCTTAACCTCGCGGACGACCTCAAGAAAAACGGCGTCAACATCCTCGGCACCACTCCAGAGACCATCGACATGGCTGAGGACCGCGACCTGTTCCGCGCCATGATGAAAAAGCTCGGCATCCCTATGCCGGAGTCCGGCATGGCCGTCAACGTCGAAGAGGCTCTCGCCATCGCCGACAAGATAGGCTATCCTGTCATGGTCCGCCCGTCCTTCGTCCTCGGCGGCAGGGGAATGGAAGTAGTCTACGATGCCGAGGCACTGACATACTATATGCAGGCTGCCGTCGGCGTCACTCCCGACCGTCCGATACTCATCGACCGCTTCCTGCATCATGCGACCGAGTGTGAGGCCGACGCCATAAGTGACGGCGAGCATGTGTTTGTCCCGGCTGTCATGGAGCACATAGAGCTTGCGGGCATCCACTCCGGCGACTCCGCATGCATCCTGCCCTCGCTGAACCTCACCGATGAGCAGGTCGCCACTATCAAGGATTACACCAGGCGCATAGCCCGCGAGATGCATGTCGTCGGCCTTATGAACATGCAGTACGCCATCGAAGACGGCGTTGTGTACGTCATCGAGGCGAATCCGCGCGCATCGCGCACCGTGCCTCTGGTCAGCAAGGTCTGCGACATCAACATGGTCCGCATAGCCACCGATATCATGACCTCACAGTATACCGGCAGGCCGTCGCCAGTGCCTGAGCTGCATGACCGCAAGCTCAGCCACTACGGCGTCAAAGAGGCTGTGTTCCCGTTCAATATGTTCCAGGAGGTCGACCCTGTCCTCGGACCGGAGATGCGTTCTACCGGCGAGGTGCTCGGCATAGCCAGGAACTTCGGCGAGGCGTTCTACAAAGCCGAGGAGGCCACAAAGACTGAGCTTCCCACAGAAGGCACCGTGCTCATCAGCGTCAGCGACCGTGACAAGCCCGAGCTCGTCGAAGTCGCCCGCGGCATCCACGACTGCGGCTTCAAACTCATGGCCACCGGCGGCACATACAAGATGATTGCCGACGCCGGCATCCCAGTGAAGAAGATCGCCAAAATAAACGAGGGACGTCCGAACATCCTCGACGCCATCACCAACGGCGAGATAAATCTCATCATCAATACGCCGAACGACAAAAAGGGCGCCGTCGATGACAGCTACATCCGCAAGTCCGCCATAAAGTACCGCATCCCCTATATGACCACGATGGCCGCCGCCAAAGCCACCATTGAGGGTATACGCGCGGCAAAGAGCGACGATGTGTTTGAGATACACTCCCTTCAGGAGTATCACGGCATGATAAAATAAGCTTTAAAAGCTGAAAAAAGCGATACACGGAAGCTCCGTGTATCGCTTTTTGTTTTTACCGGTTACACACTGGCTCGGGCAAAATATCTCGCAGACCAAACTATGAGCCACAGTGCGGCGACGGCTATGACCGCGATGAAAGCGGCGGGGAAGGCGCTGTAAAGCGCGGCGAGGTTTTCACGCGCCATGACCAGCGCCATGAAGCCGAGCCACATCAGGCCGAGCGCGCCTCCGCCAAATCGCAGGCACAGTGCCGCGAGGCAAGTGCCGAGCACTGGCGCGGTTATGGCCGCGGCGGCAAAGAACCACGGCATGACATTGCCGAGAAAGCCGCTCACATCCAGCGAGGGCGATATGACGAGCCATACTTTCAATGTGATGAGCTGGTCGAAGAGCGTGAGAGCCAGCGAAAGTGTGAGCGACAGTAAACTCATTATCAGCTGGCTTATAAACACAGCTGTGATGCTCTCCAAGCGTGTGCGGCTCATATGCACTGCGAGCGCGTAGTTCTGCATGGTCACATTCATTGAGTTGAGGGAGATATATATGAACATGACCAGCGGCAGGACGACAGGCAGCAGCAAAAACGTTGTGCCGGCGTGGAGGAGCATTGCGGCGGCATATACCGCCTCGGTAGCGGCGAATATCGCCAGGGGCAGCACGAGCGAGATTACAAGGCTTTTCCTGGACAGAGTCAACATAGTAGAGATCATGGTCTCACCTCACAGTCGCACGGCTCACATGCCGCCAGAGCACGACCTCGAGCACGGCAGCCAGTATGATGACGACGAGCGACAGTATCCACACGAGATCGCCCCACAGTCCAGCACGAGCCGCGATCTGCACTATGGATATGGTCGTTAGTATCATGGTTGACGCACCGAATATCAGCATGCTGAGCCACTTTCGCCGCTGGCTGAGCGCCCCTGCGCCGGCCCCGATGAGATGTGCAGCGAAGATCAGCACGGCCGTGTGCGGAGCGAGCTCCGGCGAAAAGTAGTAACTGTAATCGTAGCGCGCGAGCAGGTCGCTCTGTACCACGAGGTAGACCGCGTATATGAACGCTACGCTTATAACAGAGGATACCAGTATGACCGCCTGGATCCCGGCAAAATAGTCCCTTCTGCGCGATCCCATGGACAGGGCGACGTCGAGCAGGGCGCCGGATATCGTCATGGGCATTATCAGCGCCATTATCATGGTAAAGGTCGGATACCCGCTCAGATAGCTGTCGAGTATGCCGTCGGGCCAGAGCAGATTTAAGGCTACGGCAATTGCTCCGATGGCTGCCAGACCGATGACATAACTTAACAGGAAATTTCGCGTGAGATATTTTATCACGGGCAGCATTCTTACCACCTCACATCTCGTCGCCGTGCCCGCAGAGGGCGACGAACACCTTTTGCAGGTTCATCGGCGTGACATCGACGTCGGCGTCAGGGGCAAAACCTGGGGCGACGCCGCGCACGGCGCAGACCGTCCTGGCGCCGACGGACGACGTATTCAGCACCTCTAGCCCGGCCGACGCCTTGCGCACCTCGCTCTCGAGCCCGCTGATGTATGCAAATTCGCTCACAAGCTCCTCGGTCGGCGCTTTTTCGATTATCCTGCCGTCGTCGAGAAAGATCACCTCTTCAAATGCTCCGGCCGCCTCCTCGATTATGTGCGTCGAGACAACAAACGTGCGCCCCGTCTCGGTGTAGTCCTCGATGAGCAGGCGGTAGAAGCGCTCGCGCATGACGACGTCGAGACCCGATACCGGCTCGTCGAAAAACGTGAACGGCGCGCGGGAGGCGAGCCCGACTATGATGGTCACCATGGACATCTGCCCTTTGGAGAGCTTGCATATGGCCTTTTTGCGGTCGAGCGAAAATTCTTTCAGCAGTCTTTCGGCATAGCCGGCGTCCCAATGCCGGTAAAACATCGCGGCGGCTTTTAGATAGAGCTCTATGCGGAAGTTGTTTGTGCCGGAGTACTGTGTGCCTGAGAGCTCGCGGGAAAAGCAGATGTCGTCGAGCGCGCGGCGGTTTTCCCAGACCGGCTCTCCGCCGTATGTCACAGAGCCGGAGTCGAGCCTGTTCTGTGCCGTGAGTATGCCGAGCAGAGTGGTCTTTCCGGCGCCGTTTCGGCCGAGCAGGCCGTATATTTTGCCGTGCTCGAGCTTGAGATCCAGACCGCTGAGCACCTGATTATCCTTATATGCCTTACAAACATTTTGAGCGCAAAGACATTTATCCATCTTTTCGTTCTCCTTTCGCCCTTATCATCGCGATTATATCCTCCGCGCTGAGCCCTAGAGCCGCGCCCTCGCGCAGGAGGGGGGATATGAATTTTTCAATGAACACGTTTTTTCTCTTCTCTCTCACGGCCTCGACGGCTCCTTTCGACACGAACATCCCAATGCCGCGGCGCTTGTATAGTATGCCGTCGGCCACGAGCAGGTTTATGCCCTTTGCGGCAGTAGCGGGGTTTATGTTATAGGCACGCGCGAGCTCGTTCGTGCTCGGCACCTGGTCGTCCTCGCCGTATACGCCGCGGAGGATGTCGTCTTCGATCATTTGAGCGATCTGCATGTATATGAGAGCCTGATCGCTCAGGTCCATCCTCATGCCATCACCTCCATGTGGTTAGATGGTTCATTACTTGTGTAACTAACTATATCACTACGGGCGCAAATTGTCAAGCGCCGGTGCTGCATTTGACAGAATTCAGCTGCCGTGGCATAATTTCATGAGAAAGGCGGTCGTTTGATGACAAAGACTGAAATACTGGATAAGCGCGCCTCAACAGCAGAGGAGCGCGTGACTCTCGCGAGGATACTGGATCTCGCCGAGCGTTCATACAGACGCTCCCAGCCGGAACACAGTTCGTTTCTGTCACCGGCAGAGCAGGCCGCGGCCGGGGACGTGCTGCGTATGTATGGCGGCGGGGAGCACAGCTTTTCCGGAGGGTTCGACGGCGCTGAACGCGCTGTGTGCCTCTTTATGCCGGATTGGATGGATGCTGCGGATGCGGAGAACGAGGCGATCTGTGCTGTGGAGGCAGTCCTGCCGCGCGGGGCTGAGGCCGGACACAGAGATGTGCTCGGCTCGCTGATGGGGCTTGGACTCAAGCGGGAGACGGTCGGAGATATAATCCCGGGCGAGGGGCGAGTGCAGGCGGTCATCCTCAGGAGCGCGCTAGGCATAGTCCTCTCACAGTGGGAGAGTATAGGGCGATACAGCATAGAGCCGAGGGAGATACCGCTCGCGGACCTGTGTGTGAAGCTGCCGGAGACGCGTGAGATAACGGCGACTGTCCAGAGCCTCAGACTCGACAGCGTGCTCGCCTGCGGGTTTTCGATTTCGCGGTCAAAGGCTGCGGAGCTCATTGCCGCGGGACGTGTCTCCGTCGGCCACAGGGAGTGCGCAAAGGCTGACGCGCAGGTCTCCGAGGGCGCGGTGCTCAGCTGCCGGGGGCTCGGCAAATGCGTGCTCAGCGAAGTTTCCGGTATCAGCCGCAAGGGGCGTACGGTGATAAAAATGCATAGATATATATGAAAAAACGGAGCGGTAAACCGCTCCGTTATTTTGCTTGGCCGGCAGTCTGACGGCGGCGCATGCTGCGCCAGCTGAAGAAGCCGTATATGTCGTTTGCGAAAAACATCGCAAAGCAAACTATCATCGGCAGATAAGTGATATCCTCAATGGATGCGAGTGTCCACAGCACTATCAGCACAAGGTCGTTCGCTGCGTAGGCAAGCGCGTAATACTGGCTGCGGCACAGCGTGAGCGCCGAGGCATAGAAGCTCGTGGCGACTGACACCGTGCTGAAGAACAGGTTTTGTGTTTCCAGTGCGCGTAGGATGAAGTAAAAGACAAAAGTCACGGCGGCCGCGAGCGCGCTTATGATGGAAAATGCTTTGCCCGACAGGGGCTTCACCTCTACCTCGCGCGTGCCCTGGTATGGGTGCCTGTGCCACTCTATGGCGGTGAGCGCGGCTATCGGGGCCGTCATGCCCATGTATGTGATTAGCTCGCCGTAGTAGCGGAAGAAAATGGAGATGACACCGTAGAACACGGCGAACACTACCGTGAGCACCTGGCCGAGCACATAGCCCTTTGCCACGAATATCAGCGCTGTTATGCCTATGAGCGAGGCGACGACGTTCAGTGCGCTGCCGCCGGAGAACATGAAAGCCGAGCATATTGCGCAGGCCGAGAACAGCCAGAGGCCGAGCTCAAACCTGGTCAGATCGAGAAACGGATTTTTGAACAATCAAGCATACCTCCACAAAAAAAGCACCCGCCGCACATCTTCAAAGACCTAACGATGTGCTGACGAATGCCAAACATTCGGCCACCCGGTGGCGGCATATATCCAAGAAATGAGCCGCAGCAAAAGCTGCGGCTCATGGCGGAGAAGGAGGGATTTGAACCCTCGCTGCGCTTTAGACGCACTACTCCCTTAGCAGGGGAGCCCCTTCGGCCTCTTGGGTACTTCTCCAAGCCGATTGAGACGGGAGAATATGGCGGAGAGAGTGGGATTCGAACCCACGGCTCTTTCGAGTCACTGGTTTTCAAGACCAGCTCCTTAAACCGCTCGGACATCTCTCCGTGCCGGTGCTTAGATATGTTAGCACACCTTTGCCGACTTGTCAACGCTTTTTGTGATAATTCATGCCTGATTACTTGAAAACATTGCTTAAAGTATGTATAATACTGTATTGTTGATTCACGGGCG
>CAJFRI010000089.1 GCA_904419385.1 Candidatus Heteroscillospira lomanii | reverse complement strand
CAGGGCGGTGTTGAAAATGAGAGACTTTTTCCTGTCCATATACCACCTCCGGCTATACAGGCAATATATGAACATGCCCGGCGTTTTAGCATAGCGCCGGGCAAGTGAAAAGCCCGCGGACGGCTCCGCGGGCTTTCTTTTTCAGTTCATGGCTGAACGGCTCATATCGAACAGCGAAGCCAGCCGCGCATTCAGCGCGCTGTTTTCTGGCTTCGAGAGCGTCGGGTCGTCATCCAGCACACGCCCGGCCTCATCCTGGGCGCGCTTGAGCAGATCCATGTCCGTGCAGAGGTCGGCGATGTGCATGTCGGGCAGGCCGTGCTGCCGCGAGCCGAAGAAATCTCCTGGCCCGCGCATGCGCAGGTCCTCCTCGGCAAGCTCAAAGCCGTCGTTCGTGCGGCAGAGGGCGGCGAGCCGCTCGCGCGCCTCGGGGTTCTGAGCGTCGGACACCAGCACGCAATACGACTTGTGCACCCCGCGCCCGACGCGCCCGCGCAGCTGGTGCAGCTGGCTGAGGCCGAAACGCTCGGCGTTTTCCACTATCATCAGCGCCGCGTTCGGCACATCGACGCCGACCTCGACCACCGTGGTCGACACCAGCACGTCGATCTCCCCGGAGACGAAAGCCGCCATCAGGGCGTCCTTTTCCTTGGGCTTCATTCTGCCGTGCACGCATGCGACGCGCACGCCGCGCAGCGCCCCGGAGAGGTACTTCGCGTGTTCCTCTGCCGAGCGTATCGAATTGTCCGGCAGTTCGCCATCCTCTATGCGCGGACAGACGACGAACACCTGGCGCCCCTCGCCGACGAGTTTTTCGATGAATCTGTTCAGCCGCTCGCGGTATGCCTGGCCGACCGCAAAGGTGTCGACCTTCTGCCTGCCGGGCGGCAGCTCGTCGATCACCGACACGTCGAGGTCGCCGTACAGCATGAGCGCGAGTGTGCGCGGTATGGGCGTGGCCGACATGACGAGCACATGCGGAGAGCCGCCTTTCTCTGACAGGGCTGCCCTCTGGCGCACGCCGAACCTGTGCTGCTCGTCGGTGACGACCAGCGCGAGGTTTTTGAAGTCCACGCCGCCGGAGATGAGCGCGTGCGTGCCGACGGCGACATGCGCCGAGCCGTCCGCGAGTTTTTTGAGAGCCTCGCGCTTTTGCCTCGCCGTCATGGAGCCTGTGAGCAGTACGGCCTCTATCCCCAGCGGGGCGAGCTGCCGTGTGAGCGTCTCAAAATGCTGCCGCGCGAGTATCTCCGTCGGCGCCATCATGGCGCACTGAGCTCCCGATGAGCACACGGCCCAGATGCATGCTGCCGCCACAAGCGTCTTGCCGCTGCCGACGTCGCCCTGCACGAGACGGTTCATCGCCTTGCCGGAGCGCATGTCGGCAATGGCATCGGCGGCTGCGCGGCGCTGAGCCCCGGTTGGCGGGAAAGGGAGCGAGGCGAAAAACGGCTCCGCGCTCTCGCAGCCTATCACCGGGCCGTCGAGGCGGCCCTTCATTGCGCCGAGACGCTTCAGTGCGCAGGCAAAGACGAAGAGCTCCTCGAATATCAGCCTGTCCCTCGCGAGGGCGAGCGCCTCGGGACTCTCGGGAAAGTGGATGTTGTTGTACGCAAAGCGCGGCTGCGCGAGTTTTTCACGCTCGGCCACGCCGCGGGGCAGATAGTCGGGAAAGTCGTCGCCGCACTCGGCGAGCCCCTGGATCACCGCTCGCATGATCAGCCCCTGGTTCACGCCGGACGTGAGCGGGTAGACAGGCACTATGCGCCCGGTGAGAAGCTCCGGGCTGCCGTCCGGCTCCATCACGGGGTTCACCATGCTGCGCCGCGAGCCGCTGACCTCCATGCGCCCCCATATGCGGAACACGCTGCCCGCCGTCAGCCTGGGCTTCAGGTAGCTCTGGTTGAAAAAAGTGATGTCGGCGGCGCCGCTGTCGTCGACGGCGCGGACTTTCAGCAGCTCCATCCCGCGCCGCACACGGCTGAGCTGAGCGTCGCGCGCGAGCATGGCGTGTATGCACACGCTGTCGCCGGCACCGGCCGCCGCTATGGGGGTGCAGCCGCGCCTGTCCTCATAGCGGCGCGGGAAATAGGAGATGAGGCTGCGCAGGTCGGTTATGCCGAGCTTTGCGAGCGAGGCTGCACGTTTTTCGCCAACGCCCCTGACGAACCGAATGTCTTTCTCCATATCCGCCATGGCGCACCCTCCTTTTTTATGATATGATGCCATATTCTATCACAGAGCGTCAAAAAAAGCAAAACGGCGCGGCCTTTCCCGGGAAAAACTGCCGTATGCGCATGCGCGGGGAGGCGCGCGTCATTTACACGCCCAAAACACCATAACTCAACAGCGGGTTTTGACAGCAAAATTTTATTTACATAAGTATAATTTATGTAAACTATTCTTCAAGGAGGGAAATGTGTTGTCAATGATGAGAGACCTGCTGCGCGTGCGGCGAGATGTGTTCGGGGGTGATGCTGTATCCCGGCCGTGGATGAAGAGGGCCGCGGGGCTGGGACTCAACTTCCTGCTCGGTTTTTCGATGCCTTTCGCGCGCGTGTTCACGAGCTGCGCGCCGTTCGGGCTCGGAATGGTGGCCAGGGCAGGGGGCGGAGGGGCCGGAGCACTGTGCCTCGCCGGGGCGGTGCTCGGATATCTGGTGTCCGGCGGCTTTGACTGGGGCATACGATATGTGGCGGCGTGCGTGCTGATATACACGGCGTCGTTTTTGTTCCAGAGCGTGGCCGCGGATAGAAGGTGGTTCATGCCGCTGATTGCCGGCGCCGTGACGGCCGTCACCGGACTGCTCGCGAGCTTTGACCTCACGCGGGGCCTGCCGGCGCATATCATCCTTTTGGGCGAGTCGCTGCTCGCCGGGGGCTCGGCCGCCGCATTCGAAATCACGCTCAGCGACCGCGAGCGCACATCCGAACTCATGGAGACGCGCTATCAGGCGGCGTTCGCCGTGTTCGGAGCCTGCCTGCTCATGGCGCTGTCGCGCTTCGTGATCGCGGGGGCGATGTCCGTGGGACGAGTGATAGCCGTGCTCGTGGTTATGGCCGCCGCGTGCAAGGGCGGGGCCGTGTTCGGCAGCGCCGCCGGGGCCGCGCTCGGCTTTGCGATGGACGCCGCCGCCGGAGGCACACCGTTTTTCACAATGGCCTATGCCTTTTCCGGAATGGTGTCCGGCCTGTTCGGCCGCTGCGGGAGATTTGCCTATGTCGTGAGCTTCATGGGGGCGAACCTCGCCGCGGTGCTGTGGAGCTGGGGGACGGCTCTGCGCATAGACGCGCTGTTCGAGTGCTTCGCGGCCTCGATGATATTCATGGTCCTGCCGGACGAGACGCTGGATTATGCCGGCTCGCTCATGCGTCAGCCGCGCCTCGGCAGCGGTGACACCGGCACCAGGCGCTATACCGCCGCTCGGCTGGAGAGGCTCGGCGAAGCGTTCAGGGCGCTGTATGAGACGGTGCGCGGCAATCTGGAGTGCGGCACGAATGACGGCGACATATCCACGGCTTTCGACCGGGCGGCCGACGCCGTGTGCGCGAGCTGCCGCCGCAAGGATATCTGCTGGCACCGCGACTACATAGATACGCTCACCGTGATAAACGACGCCAGCCCCGCCATGCTGAAGCGCGGCCGGCTCGAGCGGGGAGACCTCGCCGAACGCTTTCTCGAGAATTGCCAGAACGCCGATGCGCTGGTAGGCGCGGTGAACAGCGAGCTGCGCGGCATGATGTACCGCAGGCAGTTCCGCAGCCGAATGGCCGAGAACCGCAGCGCGGCATACTCGCAGTACCTGGATATGGCTCAAATAGTGGAAGCGGCTGCCGCCGGCATGCAAAGCGACTGCCGCTCAGACCCGGCAGCCGAGCGCAGGCTGCTGCGCTATCTCGCCGGGGTCGACGTCGATGCGGGTGTGTCTGTATTCCGCGACGGCCGCGGCAGACTGCGCGTGATGATAGAGAGCGCCAGGTGCGCCGCTTTAGTCTCGCGCAGCGAGTGGCTCGAGGAGCTGTCGGCGGTGCTCGGCGCGAGGATGTGCTGTTCCAAGGCCGAGGATGGCACCGACGGCAAGCTCCTGCTGTCCGAGGCAGAGCCGCTGGCTGTGTCGGTGGGCATAGCGTCGATGAAAAAACACGGCGAGAATGTGAGCGGCGACCGCGGGACATATTTCAAGACCGAGGAGGGCGTGCTCTGCGTCATACTCTCCGACGGCATGGGCAGCGGCGAGACAGCCGCGCAGGACAGTCTCGACACGGTGCATATCCTCGAACTGTTCCTCAGAGCGGGGGTCGCGCCGGATACCGCAATGAAGATGCTCAATTCCGTGCTGCTGCTGCGAGGCGGAAACGACTGGGGATATGCCACGGTCGACCTCATGTGCATAGACCTCTTCACCGGAGAGACCGGATTTTACAAATACGGCGCCGCGCCGTCCTATGTCCGCAGCAGCAAGAGCGTGCGCCGCGTGAGGGGAGAGAGCCTTGCTCCCGGGTTCGGCCTCGGCGAAGAGGGAAAGCCGGACGTCGTGCGCATGAAACTGCGCGCCGGGGCGAAGGCCGTCATCGTGTCCGACGGTGTGGCCGGGGAGAGCGACGACCGCTGGCTGCGGGACATGCTCTCGGCCGAGCAGCTGCCCGAGGCGAAGATGCTCGCCCGCAACGTCCTGCGCACAGCGGTGAAGGAGCACGGCATGACAGACGATATGACGGTGCTCGCCGTGTATGTCGAGGAGAGGAAGTGAACACATGGTGCGTGACAGTTTCCTGAGAGCGTCTCTGCGGCATATCAGATACATTTTTACGGGGAATAAAGCCTCCAAAAGGCGGTTAAAATTGGAGCGAGACAAGCCGCAGGGAGGAAGAGAGATGATAAAAGGACTTTCAAAACGGGTCATAGTCGTCAAGTGCCCGGATCCGACGATCTTTGAAGAGGCGATATTTATAATAAAGGAAGACGCCTTCGGCCGCGGCAGCGCGGTGAACGTGTTAAAAGAGGCTCAGCGGACGGCAAACGAGTATGTAAGGAACAATATCGAGCGGCCATCGGGGCTGATGGCCAGGCTCTCTCCTCCGATATTCCTGGCCGCGTTGTCAGCGGCGGCCGGTATTGCGTGGTTCGCTGTGTATCTGGTCGGCATATAATAAAACGAGGATAGGTCGACCGCCCGCCGAGCAGGGGTATGATAGTCATTATATCCTGCCCGGCGGGATTTTGTTGTCGATTTTGGTTGTAATAATGCGGGAGAAGTGTTAATATTGTATGTGCCAGCGCCGCCCGGCGGCACATGGGCATTTTTTCTGCTGAAATCATCCCGCCGGAGCGGAGGAAGTTAAAAGGAGTCACAAACGTATGAAGATATTGATCAAAGACGTTCTCGCAGTTATGCCGGAAGGCGCTGAGAACTGCTCAATATTCATCGACGGCGGTGCTATCGTGTCCACAGGAGCGGAGCCCGAGGGTTTTGTGGCCGACAGAGTGATAGACGGGAGCGGGCTGCTGGCCGTGCCCGGCTTTGTAAACGCACATACCCACAACTACATGACCGTCATGCGCGGCTATGCCGACGATCTGCCTTTTGACAAATGGCTGTTCGGGCGGGTCATGCCGTTTGAGGACAGGATAAGACCCGACGATGCCTACTGGAGCTGTATGCTCGCGGCGATGGAGATGATCCGCTCGGGCACCACGGCGTATCTGGATATGCACATGTTCCCCGACGTGACGGTGCAGGCCGCGCTGGACAGCGGCATGCGCGCCGTCGTGTCCCGCGGCCTCTCAGGCGGCGAGGACGACCCGGAGGGCGGAGCGCGCCGCCTGCGCGAGGCCGTTGGGGAGATAGAAAAATATAAAGACGTCAGCCCGCGCATCACGTTCAAGCTCGCGCCGCACGCTGTATACACCTGCGGCGGAGCCTACCTGCGTGAGATAGCCGAAAAGGCGCATGAGCTCGGCGTCGGCATACACACCCATCTCGCCGAGACCGACAGCGAGGTGCGCGGCTGCTATGAAAAGCACGGCTGCTCGCCTGTGGAGCTGTTCGACCGTTTCGGCCTTCTCCGCAGCGACACGGTCGCCGCGCACTGCGTGCGTCTGAGCATTGCGGACATAAATATTTTGAGCTACCGCGGCGTCAGCGCCGCCATCAACACGGCGAGCAACCTTAAGCTCGGAAACGGCACGCCGCCGATAGCATCCCTCAGGAGGCACGGGGTGAACCTCTGCCTCGGCACGGACAGCGCCGCCAGCAACAACAGCCTGAGCATACTGCGCGAGATGCAGCTGTTCTCACTCGTGCACAAAGGGATAACCAAAGATTCCACCGCCGTCCCGGCGGGCCGGGCCCTGGGCTCCGCCTTTGTGACGGGGGGGACGGTGCCCCTGGTGAGCGTCGGGCCGGATCGGGATTTGGCCTGTCCGGTGGCGGAGGGGGAGAAACTGACCCTCTCCCAGCAGCTTCGCATGAT
>CAJFRI010000088.1 GCA_904419385.1 Candidatus Heteroscillospira lomanii | reverse complement strand
CGCCCCGTGACCTTCATCAGCGAGAGCACGTCCTGGCTCGTGCGGCTGTCGAGATTGCCGGTCGGCTCGTCGGCGAGGACGATGGCCGGCTTGGTTGCGAGCGCCCGCGCAATGGCCACGCGCTGCTGCTGGCCGCCGGAGAGCTGGTTCGGCAGGCTGGCGAGCCTCTGCTCCAGGCCCAGCGCCGAGACGACCTCGCCTATATAATCCGCGTCAACGCTGCCGCCGTCGAGCTGTATGGGCAGGACGATGTTCTCGTACACGCTGAGCACAGGCACGAGGTTATAGCTCTGGAACACAAAGCCTATCTTCCTGCGGCGGAAGATGGTGAGCGCCTCGTCGCCGAGGGCGAAGATATCCCGCCCGTCAACGGTGACGGAGCCGCTGGTCGGCCTGTCGAGCCCGCCGAGCATGTGCAGCAGCGTCGACTTACCGGAGCCGGACGTGCCGACTATGGCCACGAACTCGCCGTCCTCAACGGAGAGGTCCACCCCGTCGAGCGCGCGCACCAGCGTGTCGCCGCTGCCGTAATATTTTTTCAGGTCTCTTGTCTGCAATATGGTCATGTGATCTCCTCCGAAAAAAGTCTGCACCGTCTTTCGACAGTACAGACCTTATCAAAGAAATCTTTCAACGTCCTTTCTGAAATCTGACAGTTTTGAAAGATTCAGCGCGGCAGGTACAGCGAAAACACGCTCCCCTCGCCCACTCGGGACCTGACGCGGATATATCCGCCCTGGCGCGCGAGTATCTCCCGCGCGAGATAGAGCCCGAGGCCCAGCCCGTCGACCGCGCCCGTGCCGGCGCCGCGGTAGAACCTGTCGAATATCCCCGCCTGCTCGCTCTCGGGTATGCCGGGGCCGGAGTCGGCCACGTCTATGCGGCAGAACGAGTCGAGCATCTGTGCCGTGACGGCGACGGAGCCGCCCTCGGGCGAATATTTCACCGCGTTGTCCACGATGTTGAACAGCGCCTCGCCTGTCCAGCGCGGGTCGAACAACGCCTCGCCATCCACTCCCTCCACGGTGAGCTCTATACGCTTGTTCCCGGCGGCACCGCGCGCCTGGGCGGCCGCGTCCTCCATCAGCGGCAGCACGGGATTTATCCCCGGAGTTGGCGCGACTATGCCGGCCTCGAGGCGCGAGGCCTTGACGAGCTCCCTGATGAGGAACGAGAGCTTCTCCGCCTGGACCGATATGGTCTCGACCTGGGCGCGCTGGCCGGGGTCGAGCTCGCTCTCGGACAGGAGCGAGGCATAGAGCACGAGGTTCGCCAGCGGCGTTCGCGTCTGATGTGAGATGTCGGCGATGAGCGACTTCACTGCGGCCTGCTCGCTCTCCGCGGTCTTCCGCGCCGCGGCCGAGCCGCGCAGAAATCTGGCGAGCCGCCCCTCGACCGCCGAGAGCTCCGACTCGTCGAACCTGTCCTCGGCAAAGCCGCCGGCTATCGCGCGGTCGAGCATGGCGTTCACGCGGCGCAGGGTCCGCCGCCGCTGCACAAGCTGCCAGAGGCCGAACGCGGCGCCCGTCGCCGCGATGCACAGAGCCAGTGCCGTGCTCACTTGTCCGCCTCCCAGGTATAGCCTATGCCGTAGACCGTGCGTATCGGCGCATCGACGAGCTTTGCGCGCAGGCGGCGCACCGCGACAGACAGGGCGTTCTCCTCCACGAACTCGCCGCCGTCCCACACCCTGTCGAGCAGCAGCTCGCGCCTGAGCACCCGCCCGCGGTTCTCGACCAGCAGGCGCAGCAGCCGCTGCTCGGTTTTCGACAGTTCAACGGGTTTGCCCGCCCGCTCGAAGGTCATGCGCGCAAAGTCGAAGCGAAACGGCGGCAGCTCCACCGCGGCGCTGCCGGGTACAGGCCCCCTCAGCTGCACATTGGCCCGCGCCCGGAGCACGGCAAGTGAAAACGGCTTTGTGACATAGTCGTCCGCGCCGAGCTCGAGGCCGGAGACTATGTCCGTCTCCATGTCGTTGGCCGTCAGGAGCATGACCGGCGTGCGGCAGCCGCCCTGCCTCAGCGCCCGGAGCAGGTCAAGCCCGCTGCCGTCAGGCAGGTTCACGTCGAGTATCATGAGGTCGAACTGCTCACCGGCGCCGAGCGCGGACTCCGCCTCGCCAATGCAGCCCGCCTGGATGACGGACACCTCCGGCGACTCAAGAGCCATGGCTATGCCGCGCCTGAGCGACATGTCGTCTTCAAGAAGGAATATACGCTTCAACTGCAACACCGTCCCAAACATATACGTCGGCTTTCAGTATAACAGATCGCCCGCCGACAGGGAAGCGACCGGGATATATGCAAAGGCAGCCGGCAAAACAGGCCGGAGAGCTTCTCCGGCCTGTTTTCACATCCTGTTTTTCTCTCCCCAGTCGCACATCGCGTCGAGTATCGGGATGAGCGAACGGCCGCGCCCTGTGAGGCTGTACTCCACTTTCGGCGGTATCTGCGGGTATTCCTCGCGGTGGACCAGCCCGTCGTTCTCGAGCTCCTTGAGCGTCGAGCTGAGCGTTTTGTACGATATGCCGCCTATGTACCTCTTCATCTCGTTGAACCTGACCGTGCCGAACTCCATGAGGGTATATAGTATGGTCATCTTGTATTTACCGTTTATGAGCGACAGTGTGTAGCTGAAGCCGGTATTGCCGATGCACTCGTCGGAGATGCAGCGCACGCCCATGCCAACACTCTCCTTATATTATATACTTTATATTATGATAGCATCGTGCCCACCGGAAGTCAAGCCGGGATGCTATGCAGCCGGCATATTGACCCGGCCATACGGAAAAGATATACTATTTTATAATAATGAAAAGCGAGGTCACGGTAATGATGAAAAAACGTCTGTTTGCCGGTCTTTTGACCGCAGCCATGCTGCTCGCTGTGCTGCCTGTCGGCGCGGCAGCCCTCGAGAGCAGTTACACCAGCCCCAACGGCACAACAGTCACTGTTGAAAAACTCAATCTGCCCGACAACACCTATTACATGGGCGACGGTGTGTTTTACAGGGACGAGGGCGGAGTCAGATATCTCTATGACAAGACCGGGGCGCAGCTCGGACAGGTGTCAACGACAGACACATATTTCGATAATTTCACCGATGGTCTCTGCCGTGTGCGCATGTTCAACATCTATACCGCGCAGCAGGGTTACGGTTTTATCGACAAAACCGGCCAGCTCGTCATACCGGCCGATTATACTCAAATCAATGAATTCAGCGACGGTTACGCCTTGTTTATGAGTTCCGGCAAATTCGGCTATATCGACAAGTCCGGCAGCGTCGCCCTCGAACCGAAGTACATAAGCGCTACAGACTTCCACGACGGGTATGCCCTCGTCTCGTACCAGACACCGTCAAACTGCGGCTCTCCGAACAATTACGTCGCGATAATCGACAAAAACGGCAGCGAGGTCTGGAAATCCCCCACAGTGAAAGAGTCGGACGGCTTCGGAGGCTCGTTCGACATGTCGCTCTACAGCCCGACCATGTTTTCCCTCGTCTGTGACGGCAAAGTCGTGCTCTACGCCGATTCTGAATCCGGACACAGCGAACTCGTGCTCGCCGGCATAGACGGAACAATCCAGGATCTGCCGGAGGTACTGTGTGAAAACGACCCGCAGTACGTCGGAAACGACAGGTTCTGGGTGACCATTTCTTCCCGCCCCGGCCTCTACAACAGCGCCGGCGATCAGATATTCCCGCACCAGTACTTCTATTATTCCATCCGCCGAGACGACGAACACGGCGTCGCTTTTGTCGGTGAAAATACCGATGCCTACATCATGGACTATGACGGAAACGTCATCCTTCCCGCAGGTGAGCTCAAACCCGCGGCTTTCTGCGACGGCGCCTGCATGACTCGCCCCGACGACAACTACCCGTTCCAGAATTATCTGGTCACTGTCAGCGGCGGCTCCGCCTCCACGACCGAGCCCACTAAGCCCGCTGAGCCCGACGAGCCCGCCTACTCCGACGAGCCGTCCTCATGGGCAAAGGCCGAGGTCGGCGAGGCCATCAGCCTGGGGCTCGTCCCCGAGGCTCTCCAGAGCGAATACACCAGGCCCATCACCCGGGCCGAGTTCTGCTCCCTCGGCGTCGCGCTCTACGAGCGCTCGTCCGGTGAGATAACCGAGCGCGCCGAGTTCTCCGACACCGACGACGTGAATGTCCAGAAGCTCGCCGGCCTCGGCATAGTCAACGGCGTCGGCGGCGGCAAGTTCAATCCCGATGCATCCATTACCCGCCAGGAGGCCGCGGCGATGCTCTCACGTCTCGCGGAGGCAATGGGCTCGGCGATAGACTCCGCCGCTCCCGACTTCACCGACAGCGGCGACATCGCCGGCTGGGCGTCTGAGGCTGTCGGCCATATGCAGAGCTCCGGCATAATGAACGGCGTCGACGGAGGCCGTTTCGACCCCGCCGGAAGCTATACGCGCGAGCAGAGCATCATGACCATAGTGCGTATGCTCGACATACTGTGAGGCTCAGCCAGATATATCCAAAACGAACGGGACGTCCGATGGCAGACGTCCCGTTTTTCGTCGCTTTGCTCATTGTCTTTTATCTGATTTCGGATTATAATGAGCCGTACGTTTTCGGATAATCTGGAGGCGATATAAGTGAACGGAGCCGTGTCCGACCCTCTCGAAGAGTTCAACCAGCTATACAAGACACTCGACGACATATATCATAAATACGCCAAATCGCGCGGCCTGTCCGATTCAGCCCTCTGGCTGCTCTACTCCCTGCGCAGCTCAAGCTCCGCCTACACACAGAGCGAGCTGTGCTCCGCATGGCACTATCCGCCGCAGACGCTCAACTCAGCGCTCAAGGCGCTGGAACAACGGGGTATGATCGCGCTCGAGAGCATACCAGGCAACCGCAAAAACAAGCGCGTCGCCCTCACGGCTGAAGGCGAGGACTTCGCGCGCCGCGTCGTCGACCCGCTCATGTCGGCCGAGCGCAAGGCTTTCAGAGCTCTCGACGAAGGCGAGTGCATGATGCTGCTGTCACTCATGCGGAAATACACCGCCATCCTCGACGGACAGGTGGCTTCGATTCGCGGCTGATGATCGGAGGTCGAATTCATGGATTCCGCCGCACTTTTCTCAAAAACTCCGCCGGTGAAGCTGTTTTTCACCGCTTCACTGCCCGGAGCAATAGGCATGCTCGCCTCGGCGCTGTATCAGACCGTCGACGGCGTATTCGTCGGCCAGTTCCTCGGCTCAACGGCGTTCTCCGCCCTGAACCTCGCCATGCCGTTTGTCATTATCAACTTCTCCCTGGCCGACCTGATCGGCGTCGGCTCTTCCGTGCCCATCTCGCTCTCGCTCGGCAAGGGCGACCGGCAGAGCGCGAACAACATCTTCACCTGCGCCTGTATAATGATATTCATTGCAGGCATAGCCATCGGCTCGGTGCTCTTTGCTGCGGCGCCGCTGCTCATGTCTCTCATGGGCGCCGAGGGCGAGTTCGCACAGCTGGCTGTGCAGTATCTGCGCGTATACGCGCTCTGCGCCCCTGTTACGACGATAATCTTCGCCGCCGACAACTATCTGCGTATCTGCGGCTTCATCCGCGGCAGCATGTTCCTCAACGTGTTCATGTCCGCGCTGAGCGCGGGGCTTGAGTTCCTGTTCCTCGGCGTTCTGAAGTTCGGCATCTGGGGCGCGGCGCTCGCCACCTGTACCGGTATGTTCGTCTGCACAGCGCTCGCCGCCGTCCCTTTCGTGCGCGGCAAGGCAATGCTGCACTTCACGCGCCCGCACTTCAGCCTGCGCATGACGAAGCAGATCGTCGCCTGCGGCAGCCCGAACTTCCTCAATAATATCGCAGGCAGGATAACGTCCATCATAATGAACGCCATCCTCGTGCGCATCAGCGGCGAGACCGCCGTGTCGGTCTACGGCGTGCTCATGTTCGCCGACGGCTTCATCCAGCCTCTGCTCTACGGTATGTGCGACTCGCTCCAGCCTGCGGTGGGCTTCAACTGGGGCGCCGGCAAATACTCGCGTGTGCGCGCCATAGAGTGCTGCTGCTTCACGGCGAGCTGCATCGTCTCCGTGGCCTCGGCCGTGGTACTCTTCCTTATCCCCGAGCAGATCACTCGTCTGTTCCTCTCGGATGTCAGCCCCGAGGTAATCGACATGTCTGTCGGCGCGCTGAAGCTCTTCAGCCTGACGTATTTCACGCGCTGGTTCTCGTTTGCGACCCAAAGCTACATGCTGGCAATAGAGAAGTCGCTGCCCGCCTCGCTCATATCGGTGTCGACGGCGCTCATCTTCCCCGTCATCCTCATCGCGGCGCTCTGGCCGCTCGGGCTCACAGGCATATGGCTCAACTTTGCCGGGACGTCCATCCTCGCCGGCCTCATGTCGCTCGCCATCTTGCTCCGCGTCCGCGGCGAGCTTCATTCCCCGGACGTGGTGTAACAGCAAAATATCTGCGATATCACGGGCAGTTATGAGCTGCCCGTGATTTTTTATCTTTTTCATATTTGATG
>CAJFRI010000087.1 GCA_904419385.1 Candidatus Heteroscillospira lomanii | reverse complement strand
CGCTGAGCACCTGCGGCCTGACAGAAAAATTTGACAAACTGGCCGCACTTAATTTACAATTGACTTTATCGGTATCGCTCCACGCGCCAGACGACGACACGCGCAATATGCTCATGCCGGTCAACCGGAAGCGCGGAGTAGCCGAGCTGTACTCGGCCTGCGACCGGTATTTTGAAAAGACCGGGCGGAGGATATCATTCGAATACGCCATGATCGACGGCGTGAACGACACGCCCGAACATGCGCGTATGCTCGCGGAGAACATACGGAAGATCGGCGGACATGTGAACCTCATACCGCTCAACCATGTTGATGAGCGGCGGTTCGAGCCGTCGAAGCCGGAGAACATGAAGAAATTCATCGATATACTGCAAAAAAGCGGCGTCAACGTGACCGTGAGGCGAAAGCTCGGCGGCGATGTAGACGCGTCGTGCGGGCAGCTCCGCAGAAAGATGGCGCACAGCGAGAGCTGACGCCTTGATCGCTAGGAGGTCTTATGAGATCCTGCGGCATTACCGACATCGGAAAAGTCAGAAAAGAAAATCAGGACAGCTTCGTGATAGAGCGCGTCGCGGGATACACGCTTGGAGTCGTGTGCGACGGCATGGGCGGAGCGCGCAGCGGAAATGTTGCCAGCGCCCTTGCCGCTGAGTGCTTTACCGGCCATATCGCCGACCGTATCTCCGCCGGGGACATGCTCCCGTTGCCGGAGCTGGTGCGCGAGGCTGCCATATATGCAAATGTCAAAGTTTACGACCGCGCGTTTACAGACTTCACCTGTGAGGGCATGGGGACGACGCTGGTCGGCGGCGTGTTCACTGATTCGGGAGCCATAATCGCAAACATCGGCGACAGCCGCGCATACATGATCTCGCGCGGCGTCATCTGGCAGATAAGCACCGACCACTCATATGTGGAAGAACTTGTCCAGAAAGGCATAATCACCCGCAAAGAGGCAAAGACGCACCCGCGCCGCAACTACATCACCCGCGCCCTCGGCATTGGGCGCGAGGTCGAGTGCGACGTATACGAGGCCGACGCGGAAAAGGGAAACATCATTCTCCTGTGTTCCGACGGCCTTTCAAACATGCTCGGCGATGATGAGATGCTCGCCGCAGCAAAAGAGGACCCGTCACCCGACGGGCTCTGCAAAAAACTCATGGACCTCGCGCTGAGCCGCGAGGCAACAGACAACATCACCGTTGCGGCGTTTGAGTTTTAACGGCGCTGGGACACCCTCGGTTTTGGAGGTCAGACATGGAAAACAGCATGGACAGATATCTGGGCACGATGCTCGACGACAGATATGAGATTCTCGAAATAATCGGCAAGGGCGGCATGGCCATAGTCTACAAGGCTTTCGACCACCGTCTAGGCCGCAACGTGGCCGTCAAGGTGCTCAAGGACGACTACGCGCTTGACGAAGAATTCAGACGCCGCTTTCAGAACGAATCTCAGGCTGTCGCCATGCTCTCCCATCCCAATATAGTCTCCGTGTACGATATGGGCCGCTCCGGCCGCACGGAGTATATCGTCATGGAGCTCGTGGAGGGCATAAATCTCAAACAGTATATGAACAGCAAGGGCGTGCTCACCTGGAAAGAGGCTCTTCACTTTGCCTCGCAGATATGCCGCGCCCTCAGCCACGCGCACTCCAAGGGCATAGTCCACCGTGACATCAAGCCCCACAACATCATGGTGGAGAAAAACGGCAGCGTCAAAGTTGCGGATTTCGGCATAGCCCGCCTGCAGGACAGCCAGAACACCGCCACTCAGGAGACGCTCGGCTCCGTGCACTATATCTCGCCGGAGCAGGCGAAAGGCGAGCCTGTCGATGCGCGCTCGGACATATATTCACTCGGCATCATCCTCTACGAGATGCTCACGGGCGAGCTCCCGTTTACCGGCGACAACGCCGTCGGCGTCGCGGTGAAGCACATAAACGGACTGTTCCGTCCGCCGCGCGACATAAACCCCGACATACCTGAGGGGCTCGAGCAGATCATCCTCAAGGCCATGGCCACCGACCCGGACGACAGGTATCAGACCGCCGACGAGATGCTCGCCGATCTCGAGCGCTTCCGCAAGGATCGCAGCTTCCGTGTCGCCGGGCACAGGGGCGACGCAGCGGTCGCCACGCCGGTCGAGCCTGTCGCCCCCGTCGGCCACGGGCGTGAGCTGGACAAGGAGAGCTATGCCCGCCGGCGCCGGCGCAGCCGCAAGGTCAGCCTGCTCTCGGGCCTGTTCTGCATCCTCATATTCCTGCTCGTCCTGTTCGTGTTCCTGTGGGAGTATCTGCTCAAGGACATATTCAGCGAGGCCGAGCGCATAAACATCCCCAATTTTGAGGGCAGCTATTACACCGATGTGCTCAACAACCCCGAGTTTGACGAGGTGTTCAACTTCGAGGTCGTGTATCAGCCTGACGACGAGGTGCCAGAGAACATGATAATCGACCAGAGCATAGACCCCGAGAAGAGCATGATGCTCGTGAGCGAGGGAATAGACATCACCCTCACCGTCTCGAGCGGCATACAGATGGTCGATATCCCGAGCGTATTCAACAAAGAATACCGTGTTGCCGAACAGGAGCTGCGCGCTGCTGGCTTTGAAGTTGAGATCGAACGCGAGACGAGCGACAGCATCACGAAAGATTACGTCATCAGCAGCAGCCCCGGAGAGGGCGAGTCGATCTCCATCGGGTCGACCGTATATCTGATCGTGAGCGACGGACCGGAAGTCGAGCCAGTCGCCGTGCCCAACGTCATGGGCCTCAGCGAGAGCGAAGCGAGGGCGCGTCTTACCGAGCGCGGGCTCACCGTCGGGTCCGTGTCGCCGGTCGAGAGCGACTATCCCGCCGGAATAGTCGTGTGGCAGAGCACGACCCAGGGCACGATGGTCGACCCCGGTTCCAGCATTTATCTCCAGGTATCCACCGGACCGGCCGAGGAATCGCCGGAGCCGGACGCCACTCCAACTCCTGAGGGGGCGGAGTGACGGAATATGAGGGGAGTTATAACTAAAGCCATCAGCGGGTTTTACTATGTGAGTTCCAACGGCCAGAGCTATGAGTGCCGTGCGAGGGGGAAATTCCGCCTCGACGGCCTCAGCCCGCTGGTCGGCGACAACGTCGAGATAGAGACAGACGGTGTCAAAGGAGTCCTCGTGAGCGTCTATCCGCGCCGCAATCACTTCATCCGCCCTGCGGTCGCCAATGTGGATGTGCTCATTATTATGGCCTCCGGAGTGATCCCCGTCACAGATCCTTTCCTTATCGACCGCGTGGCCGCCATAGCCGAGCACGCCGGGTGCGACGTGCTCATATGCATCAACAAGACCGATCTTGACCCAGGCAACAGGCTTTATGACATATACAGCAAAACCGGCTACCGGGTCATCCGCACCAGCGCGGAGACAGGCGAGGGAAAGGATGAACTGCTCGATTACATACGCGGCAAGACCTGCGCTTTCACAGGCAACTCGGGAGTCGGGAAGTCGAGCATACTCAATTCCATCGCCCCGTCGTTTTCGCTCAAGGTGGGCGATGTGAGCGAAAAGCTCGGCCGTGGCCGGCACACGACCCGGCATGTCGAACTGTTCGACCTCGGCGGGGGCACATACATTGCCGACACGCCCGGCTTTGCCTCGTTCGACTTTGAAAAGACCGAGCCGATATTCAAGGAGGAGCTGCAAAAGCTGTTCCGCGAGTTCAGGCCGTTCCTCGGCCGCTGCCGCTTTGCCGACTGCGCCCATATAAAGGAGCCCGGCTGCGCGGTGCTCGAGGCGGTCGATGCGGGAGTAATAGACCCGTCGCGCCACCAGAGCTATGTCCGCCTGTATGAACAGGCATCCAAACTCAAAAAATGGGAATATTGAAAGCTTTGCGGTAACAAAAGCGCCGCTGCCTGCATAAGATGTATCGATACATTTCGCGGGCGGCGGCGCTTTCGCAATGCCCGCGGGCGGGAGGTAGATGGATATGCGAAGACCGTGCCGCGGCCCGAGCCCACTGGGGATCATAGCGATAGCGGCCGGGGCGCTCATACTGCTGAGCCTGCTGCTCCCGACGGGATTCTGGTGGGCCGCCATCGGGATAGGGCTCATCCTGCTGGGGCTGTGGATCATAGTGTTCTGATCGGAGGTGATTTCTGTGAAGATAATGGTGCTGCGCGCGCCGAAGTTCATTGTAAAGCTGCTGGCGCTGTTTTCGCGCAAGAGAAGGTAATAAGAGCCGGACTGCCCTCATAGAATGTAGCAAAACTGCAAGGAGAGGGCTTATGGAAATAATTCTTGATAAAAATGAGTTCACATGGAGACGTGAGATCTTCTCCGCGGCGGCGTCGCGCGAGGAGATGACCGACTATGTCGTCCCCGACGCGCTGCCCGACATTGCGCGCATCGTGAACGTATGCGGCGGAGCCCGCATAAGGGGCAAGCGTGTCGAAAACGGGACCGTTACCGTGGAGACCGCCGTTGCCGTGACGGCGGTCTATGTAGCCGAGGGCGAGCAACAGGCCCTGCGCTGTCTGGAGACGGAGGTGGAGGTGCCTGTGTCGGCGTCTGTTCCGGATGCGAACGAGACCACAGACGTCGTCGCATCGCTCAGCGTAGACGAGCTCGAGGTGCGTATGCTCAACCCGCGCAAGATCCTCGTGCGCGCGTGCGTGAGCGCAGCCATCCGCTGTTTCAATGAGGAAAAAATGAGCATAGCGTCGGGGATCAGCTCGGGCTGCGACCTGCAGGTGCTCACCAGGAGCTGCACGGCGGCTCCCGTGTCCGATGTGAGAGAGAAGACGTTCACGATATCCGACGAGATCGCCATGCCGCCGTCGGTGCAGGGATATTCGCATATAATGTGCGCTCACACGTCGCTCAAGGTGACGGACGTGAAATTTGTGGGAAACAAGCTGATATTCAAGGGCGCGGCGGTTTCCGATATCCTTGCACAGCCCGCGGGAGCCGCACTGCCGGTGTCTTTCGGCGCGACATCTGAGTTCTCGCAGATCCTGGAGCTGGGCGCGCCGTGCGACTGCGCCGAGGTCCTGCTCTGCCTGACCGGGGCTTATTTCAACATAACGGAGTCCGACGGCGGCAAAAGCGGCGTATCGGCCGAGCTGCACATTCTGGCACAGGCTGTCGCCGGCCTCTCGCGCGAGATAAGCTGCATATCCGACGCCTATTCCAACCGCGTTCCGTGCACGGTGCTCACGGAGAGCATGGAGCTGCCCCAGTGCCCTGTGACCTCGACGCTCCGCGACACGTTCAGGACGCTGATCGAGCTGCCCGAGGCTGCGGCAGAGGTGATATGTGCCGGTACGTCGTTTTCCGCTCCGGAGATACGCGGCGGCCAGCTGACGTCAAGGGCATCGGTAAGATGCATGTACATAGACGGCGCCCGTCAGGTGCAGCTCGCCCAGACAGTCGACGACTTCACCATTGACGCGCCGCTTCCGGAAAACGTATGCGGAGCTGTGATAAACACCGGTGAGATCTATGCCGCGCCGTCTGTCGGAGGGATAGAGGTGAGAGTGACGGTCGATGCCGATGTGCGCTCATGCCCGATGTGCCGCCTCGAGTGCGTCACGGCGATAGAAGAGGATGCCGGCGCCGCGCGGCCTGAGCGCCCGTCCGTCTACATCATCCCTCGCCGGGACGGAGCCGATCTCTGGGAGATCGCCAAAAAATACGGCTCCACGGAGGAGCTTATCCGCTCCGCCGCGTGTGACGGCGGGAATATTATGCTCATTCCCGTCCAGCATTGATGCGCAAGGAAAAATCTCTTGCCAGCGCGCCTCGTTTGTGGTAAAATATTGCCGCAATTTACATGAGGAGATGCTTATAGATATGTCTGGACATTCCAAATGGCATAATATTCAAAAGACCAAGGGCGCGCAGGACGCCAAGCGCGCTCAGGCTTTTACGAAGATCGCCCGCGAGATGATAGTCGCCGTCAAGGAGGGCGGCAGCGGCGATCCCAATAACAACTCCAAGCTCGCCGCCGTCATAGCCAAGGCCAAGGCGGCCAACATGCCCAACGACAACATCAAGCGCACCATAGACAAGGCCCTCGGCGCTGGCGACACCTCAAACTGGGAGAGCATCACCTATGAGGGATACGGCCCGTCCGGTGTTGCCGTCATTGTCGACGCCATGACCGACAACCGCAACCGCACCGCGTCTGAAGTCCGCCACCACTTTGACAAATACGGCGGCAATATGGGTACCAGCGGCTGCGTGAGCTGGTCTTTCGACAAGAAGGGCGTGATCGTCATCAACAACGAGGAGGGCGAACTCGACGAGGACGCCGTCATGATGGATGCGCTCGACGCCGGCGCTTCCGACTTTGAGGCCGACGGCGACGTGTTCGAGGTCTACACCGAGCCGGAAGATTTTCAGCCTGTGTTTGAAAAGCTGGAAAAGTCGGGATATCAGTTTGTCTCCGCCCAGGTCGAGATGGTCCCGCAGAACTATATCAAACTGACCAATGAGGACGACATCAAGAACATGACCAAAATGCTCGAGATGTTCGAGGACAACGACGACGTGCAGAACGTGTGGCACAA
>CAJFRI010000086.1 GCA_904419385.1 Candidatus Heteroscillospira lomanii | reverse complement strand
AGAGGGCCAGGACCTTTTTGGAGGCGGGGGAGAGGCCGGCCATGGATGCACCGACGCACAGCGCGCAGACGAATGCTATGGCGGGGATGCTGTCGGTACCGAGGTTTTCGATTATGCCGGGTATGGTCGGGATAAGCGTCGGCATGACGACGCCGGAAGTCGAACTGAACCAGCTCATGCATCCGCAGACACAGGCAAATATGCCTATCGCAGTGCCCGGAGTCATTATCGAGGAGATCGCGTCGGTGAGCAGGTCTATGCCGCCGGCTTCTATGACGACGTTCATGAGGACTCCGACGCCGGAGACGAGGATCAGCGTGTTCCAGGGCACGAATTTAAGCGCCTCTTTGTCACTGGAGGCCTTGCACACGAGCAGGACCACAGCTATCGCAAAGGCGACGAGGCCGATCTGATAGCTGGTGATGAGCACTATCACGACCATTGCCAGGACGCCGGCGAGGCTGAGCCTCTGTTTTCCGGTGAAAGCCGGAAGATCCGACAGCTTGTATGGATTCTCACCTTTTATCTTGTATCCGCCCATGACAAAATACGCGATTATGGCGCCGATGAGAGACACGGTGATGATGCATATGTTCATCGGCAGAGCAAGCCCGGTTATGCCTATCTCAGTGGACAGGTTGGTCGCGATGATGCCGCTGGCGGCCAGAGGCGTGAGCGAGCCGGCCAGAGATCCGAACTGTCCGACAGTGGTGAGGCATAGCGTATGAGCCAAGTCGAGCCCCATTGCTTTTGCGAGCGGCACCGCGAACATTGCGACCATCGCGAACGACGGCACAACACCGGGGCCGACAGCCGCGATGGCGGCGCCCATGACGAACAGCGCCCAAGGTATCATCCTGGCCTGACGTCCGGCGGCGGCGACTATCTTGCGTGCCAGCAGGTCGAGGGTGCCGTTGGCCTGGAGTATTCCGAATAGAAACGTGGTACCCAACAGTATCATGAACAGGTTGGTGCCCCAGCCTCCGACGATGTCGCTGTCGGACATACCAGCCGCTTTGCCGACGATCAGCGCCAGGCCGACGGAGAGCAGGCCGACGTTGACTTTTTTGATAAAACCAAATACGATGGCTCCAATAAGTACTACAAGAGAAACGACAGCCATAATATCATGTCCACTCATATTTATCCTCCTATTGATTTTAACACATGTGCCTGTAGTGTTCGCCCCTTACGCGCAGACAATTTCTTATCAAAATATACAAAATTCACCCCGCTTCTTGTCAATAGTGACAAATGATAAGAAATATATTGCGCTGTTTGTAGTAATATACTACAATAAAGCTAAATCTAATACAAATACCTTTTGTTAGTTAGGGTATAGGTAAACACCTATATGGGAGGATAATATGAACAGCCGCCAGCTGCAGTATGTCATTGCGGTAGCGGAAGAACAGAGTTTTTCACGTGCCGCCGAAAAACTTCATATATCACAGCCATCGCTCAGCCAATATATAAGGAACATCGAGAAAGAGCTTGAGATAGATATTTTCGACCGTACGGTCACGCCGCTCGCGCTGACTGACATTGGGCTCGAATATGTGAACACTGCGCGTGAGATTTTGGGGCTGGAGAGTGAGCTGAAGAAGAAAATATGCGACTACAAGGGCGATGCAGCGCCAAGGCTGAATATAGCCGTTTCCGCATATCTGAATTCGGGCGAACTCAGTGCCACACTTACCGAGATGAGACGCAGATACCCTGATGTGCATGTGAATGTGTTGGAGATGTTCAGCGTACAGATGGATGAGATGCTCGGAAGGGGAGAGCTGGATTTCTCCATTTCTCCCATCAAACAGAGCTACGACATGGCACATTTCAGCCGTGAGGTCGTGAGCTGCGACAGATTCTATCTTGCGGTGAGCCGTGATTTGCTTGCCGCATGGCTTCCGTCTGTGGCCGCCCGCGCGAAAAACGGAGATGTTGTCGACTTGAGCCTGTTTGCAGATTTCCCGTTCATAACGATGGCGGAGCGGAGCCTCCAGACGTACTCGACGAACGCCGCCGCACGCAAATGCGGCTTTGTTCCGCAGGTGGTCATGCGGTGCCGTCGGTGGGAGATGCTCACGGAATTGGTGGAGGGCAGCGTGGGCGCTGCGTTTATTACCGACCGCTTTTTGCTGGAACGCAGCATTTCGGATGGGCTGCTGCTCCTGCGGACCGAGCCGGAGGCGCCGGAACTTGTCGGCGCCGTGTCTTATCGGAGAGGTGTTTATCTGCCGAAAGCGGCGAGGGCCTTCATCGGCAACTACAAGCGCATTGTCTCGATGCAGCGCGACGAGACGGCACATTTGATACAGAGTGTGATATGACCAACAGGCAAAAAGCCCTGCGGGATTCTGTCCCGCAGGGCTTTTCAGCGTTATCTGTGTGATTTGCGGATTATCAGGGGCCTTGCTGTGAAAAAAATCAGGAGCAGGAGAGATATAAGCTCTGCCCACGCGATCAGAGCATGGGCGAACATGCCGTCGCCGTAAAGAAACGGCATCAGCACCCAGCGAATGCGGATGCCCGTTGCAAAATCAAAGTACGCCTTGAACAGCAGCCAGAGCGACCAGAGCGCCGCGAGCACCGTGTGCCGTCTCACGAGCATACATATTGCTCCGGGCAGGAGAAACGGGGAAGAATAGATTATGCCGTTCAGCGGACCTGCCAGGAGTGTAAAAATAATGAATACTACCGCACAGGCGGCGAGCAGGATGATGCCCACGATCTGCCGTCTCTCCAAACTGCGCTGCTGCTCCGCTGGAGGTGCGGGTTCAGGCTCAGCAGCGGCAGGCTTCACGCCGCGCACGAGTTCGTCGAGACTCACGCCGAACATCTCGCTCATGGCGACGAGCTTGTCAAGCTCAGGGACTGATGCGTCTGTCTCCCACTTTGAGACAGACTGCCGTGAGACTCCCAGCGCCTCAGACAGCGCGAGCTGCGACATGCCGCGAGCCGTGCGATATTCAAGTATGCGACCTCCCAGTGTCATTTTCAATACCCTCCTGTTTCCGTATCTGACGAAAGTATACCAGCTGTGGGGTTCGATGGCAACCAAGGGAGCGTTGCAGATGTGCAACCGGCGGTTGCACATGCATTTTGACAGGGAAAAAGAATAAAAGCGTCGTGTAGACACGGCGCTTTTATTCTTGGAGTGTGGAACACACATCCCCGGTTAGGGGGATGTGTGGTGTTGTGTACTCGATTAGAAGTTGAACTTATGGTTGCGGATCTTCTCGGAGTACAGGTCTTCCTCGGTGGGGATGACCTCGTCAACAGGGAAGGACAGGGTGGTGGTGTTGCAGATGTCTCTCCAGGTGACGTTGGAGCAGGTGCTGTTCTTGCCCCAAGTGGCGCAGCCGAGGGACATGGTGATCGGCAGGCCGTTGAAGTAGGCGCCGGAGTTACCAAGAGCCTGAGGCTGGTTGACAAGGATACGGGCGACATGCATGCGGGCAGCCATCTTCATGGCTTTCTCCTTATCGGTGGTGTGGATGCCGCAGCTGTGGCCGTTGCCCATGTAGTTCAGGATGGCTTCCATCTTGTCCATGCCGTCGTCAAGGTCTTTGGCCTTGAGCAGGGTGACGACAGGAGTCAGCTTCTCGCCGGTGAACACATAGCCCTCGCCGGCACCGTCGAACTCCTCGACAGCGATGAACTGGATGCTGTCGGGAATGGTGACGCCGCACATCTCCATGATCTTCTGGGGGCTGCGGGCCGGGGTGTTCTTGCTGAGCTTGTGGTTCTCGGGCCACTCAGGCCACAGGACCTTCTGCAGGGCGGCCTTCTCGGCGCTGCCGTGGCGGATGATGTAGCCGCCATGGGCCTCGAGCTGCTTCACGAACTCATCGTACACGCTCTCGTCGACGACGGCGCTGTTCTCGGAGGAGCAGCTGGAGCTGTAGTCGAAGTTCTTGGAACGGCTGATCTTATCGGCTGCATCGGCCAGATCGGCGTCGCAGGCGATGAAAGTGGTGACGTTGCCGACGCCGACGCCGATGGCGGGGGTGCCGGAGGAGTAAGCGCTGCGGACAAGGCCGCTGCCGCCGGTGGCGACGATGAAGTCGCACTGCTTCATCATCTCGGCGCAGGACTCACGGCCGGCATGCTCGGGATCGATGCAGATGACCAGATCCTCGGGAGCACCGAAGTCCTTCAGGACGGCACGGATGCGGTCGACGACGAACTTGGCAGTGTTCTTACCCTTGCGGGCGGCGGAGAAGATGATGGCGTTGCGGCTCTTGAGGGCCCACAGGGACTTGACGATAGGAGTGGCCTCGCCGTTGGTCAGGGGGAGGACAGCGCCGATAACACCCATCGGCTTGATGAAAGTCACGGTGTTGTGGACGGAGTCGGTCTCGATGACGCCGACGGACTTGACGCCCTTCATGTCGCGATAGACGCCCATGGACTTGTTGCGCATCTTGTTGAACTTGTGCTCGACCACGCCGAGACCAGCCTCGTCGACGAGCATCTGAGCGGCGGTGCGGCGGAAGTTCTCATCGAGGCAGGCATAGGAGACGGCCTCGACAAGCTCATCGCAGCGAGCCTGATCGAACTGATACTCGGCTATCTTCTGAGCAGCACGTGCCCTGGCGACAAGGCCTTTAATGTAAGCGGCGTAATCAATAGTCTGATTGTCCATGATTTTGTACCTCCAAATTTATAAATAGTGGATGATTTTATCTATGGGAGCCGCTCCGGCTCAAGGCCGAAGCGGACACCTTGCTGAATGATTTATTTCTCGAGGAACTTGTCGGGGATAGTGTAGAGGCCGTGAGACCACTCGACTATATCCTCAAGGGTCTGAGCGGAGAGGCGGTCGCGGGTGGCGGTGGCGGGATCGATGCCGAGATCCTCGGGGAACATGATCTTGCCTTCGTTGCGCAGTTCGGCGCGGCGCTTGTCGCTCATGGTCTGGCCGAGGGCGGAATTGCCGGCGACGGCAGCGATGAGCTCTTTGCGCTCCTCTTTGTTGTTGGCCATGTAGAGATAAGCGAGGCCGACCTCGGTGACGAGATGGGTGACATCGTCGCCGTGGATCATGACGAGGGGCTCAGGCAGTCCGGCCTTCTTGGCGGTCTCGACAGCGTCGAGCTGCGGGACGATGCAGTCGCGCATCTCGCCGGTCTTCTTGTTGAGGGTCTGGGTGCGGACGATCTGGGTGACGAGCTTGCGGCCGTGAGCCATGACGTCGGTGTGGTCGGTGACCATGCTGCACCATGCCTCGGAGGTGTGACGGCGGCCGTTGGGGTTGGAGCCCATGTTCGGGGCGCCGCCGTAACCGGTGATACGGGATTTGGTGACAGTGGAGGAGTTGCCGTAGTAGTCCATCTGCAGGGTGGAACCGGTGAACATGTCGCAGCCATAGAGGCCGGCCATCTGGGCGTAGCAGCGGTTGGAGCGGAGCAGCCCGTCGACGCCGGTGAAGAAGATGTCGCTTCTGGCTTTGACGTACTCCTGCATGCCGACCTCGCTGCCGAATGCGACGCAGCTCTCGGCCCAGCCGCACTCAATGGCGGGGATCATGGCAGGGATGGGGTTGGCGACCCAGTTCTTGCAGATCTTGCCTTTCAGCCCGAGCTCTTCACCATAGGTCGGGAGCAGGAGCTCGAGGGCGGCGGAGACATATCCGATGCCGTGGTTCATGCGGTCGATGTGATGTCTGGCATAGACGCCCTTGATGATCATCATGGCCTGCAGGATATGCAGGTTGGTGATCTTCGCGGGGTCGCGGGTCATAAGAGGATCAATATAGCAGGGCTCATCGGACTTCATGACGATATCGACCCACTCGCCCTGGATATCTATGCGGGGCAGCTCATCCATGATCTCGTTGACCTGGACGATGACAATGCCGTCTTTGCAGGCGGTAGCCTCGATGATGGTCGGAGTCTCCTCAGTGTTGGGGCCGGTGTAGAGGTTGCCGTTCCTGTCGGCGGCCTCGGCGACGCACAGGCAGACATTGGGGATGAGGTCTGTGAACATGCGGCTGAACATCTCAAGATAGGTGTGGATGGCGCCGAGCTTGACCGTTCCGGCGTCGATCATCTGGGGGAGACGGGCAGACTGGCCGCCGATGTAGCAGCAGTTGAGTTCCTTGGCTATGCCTTTCTCGAAGATGTCGAGATGCTCGGGCATCTGAACGCAGGACATGACCATGCGCAGCCCATTGACCTTGGCGGGATCGACCTGGACAAGGGCTTTGGCGAGATCGACAGCCTGCTTCTGGTTGTCGCCCTCGATGGCCACGGTCTCATTCGGGCGGATGACTTTCTCAAGCACAGCGACTATGTCGGAGCTTTTGACGAGCTTGCCGTCGAGCAGATTGGCAACGCTGGCGAGCTTGTCCTGCTTGAGGAGCTTCTTGGAGTTCATGACTTTGAACTCAGGAATGGGAATAGGGATCATAGCTGCATTCTCCTTCAGATTATATTTTGCGAATGTATATTCAAATGTTAATTTGAATCGGAAATATAAGTGTTTTTAATGGACTGATTGACATGCGCCATAGATTTGTGTTATAATGCAATTCACAAATACAAAACTCATCACAGCTCTGAAAACGTTGATG
>CAJFRI010000085.1 GCA_904419385.1 Candidatus Heteroscillospira lomanii | reverse complement strand
AGGCTGCGCACCCTGCCGCGGGTATAAGGTATCACGCAGTAGGTGCAGAAGTTCACACAGCCGTCCTGCACCTTGAGCATGGCCCGCGTGCGGCCGTCAACGGCGCCGGCGGGCAGCCGCTCGAACTCGCGGCGGGCAAAAGGGTCGTCCACGCAGACGACTTTTTTCTTGCGGCTGAGGCGCTCCATGTCCTCGATGAGTTTCAGCTTGTCGCCGCTGCCGTATACTATGTCGGCGCCGAGCGCGCTGACCTCGCCGGGGCTGAGCTGGGAAAAACAGCCGCACACCGCCGTGACGGCCCCGGGATTTTCATGCATGAGACGGCGCACGGCCTGGCGCGATTTGCGCCCGCTCTCCGCAGTCACGGCGCATGTGTTCACGATAACAAGGTCGGCGGTCTCTCCCGGCTGAGCCATGACATGCCCGCGGGAGCGGAGAATCGTCTCTATCGCCTGGGTCTCATATTGGTTCACCTTGCAGCCGAGGGTGTGGACTGCAAATTTCATACAGATTCCTCCGAAAAAAGTTTTGCCTTGAGATTTTCTCTCGAATATCATATAATCCCTCGTGTGAGGAGTGAAAGAAATGTCTGCTTATCTCGACAACGCGGCCACGACGCGGGTGTGTCCCGAGGCGGCGCAGGCCGCGCTGAAAGTCATGACCGAAATATACGGAAACCCCAGCTCCACCTACGCGCTGGGGCGCAAGGCGCGCTCCGTGCTCGACACCTCGCGCGCCGTGATCGCCGGGGCGCTCGGCTGCTCACCGTCAGAGCTGTATTTCACATCCTGCGGCTCCGAGAGCGATAACTGGGCGGTCATATGCTCAGCCGAGGCGCAAAAGCGCATCGGCCGCCATGTCATCACCTCCGCCGTCGAGCACGACGCCGTGCGCAAATCCTTCGACAGGCTGGAGTCGCTCGGCTGGGAGGTCACCCGCCTCGCCCCGGAGAGCGACGGGTCGATCTCCGTGCGCGCCGTCACGGAGGCGCTGCGGGCCGACACCGCGCTCGTCAGCCTCATGCTCGTGAACAACGAGACCGGCGCCGTGACCGACATCGCCGCCATAGCAAAAGAGCTCAAAAAGCGCGGCTCAAAAGCCCTGCTGCACACCGACGCTGTGCAGGGATTCATGAAAGTGCCGTTCAAGGCCAAGTCGCTCGGCGCGGACATGATAAGCATAAGCGGGCACAAGATACACGCGCCCAAAGGCATAGGCGCGCTCTATATACGCAAGGGCCTTCGTCTGCCGCCGTTCATCGTCGGCGGCTCGCAGGAGGGCGGCATGCGCGCCGGCACCGAGGCCATGCCGCAGATCGCGGCCTTTGCCGAGGCGGTGAACACCGCGGCCGCGCACATGCAGGAGAACCTCGAGCGCATGAGAGAGCTCCAGCGCCGCTGCGCCGGGCGCATAGCCGCAGAGATACCCGATGCCAGGCTGCTCCCGCTCGGAGCCCCGCACATCATCGGCATATCGCTGCCCGGCTACAAGAGCGAGGTAATCATGAATTTCCTCGAGGCAAAAGAGATCTATGTCTCACGCAGCTCGGCCTGCAAGCGCGGGGCGCGCAGCCATGTGCTCGAGGCCATCGGCCTGCCGAACGACGTCATCGACGGGTCGATACGGGTCGGCCTGTCGCGGTTCACGACCGCAGAGGAGATAGATGAATTCTGCTCCGCCCTGCGCGAGGCGCACGAGCGGCTATTCACCGTCCTTCGATGATCTCATCCGGCACATCGCCGACGGTCTTTCTGACCGGCTCGTGGGTGTCGGGGTCTATATGGTCTATGCAGGTATAGCACGCGGTCTCCGTCTGGAGGCCGCGTTTTTTCAGCAGCGCATCGATGAGTTTGTTGAATCCGGTGCTGAGCACGACGAACAGCGGCACGCCGACGAGCATGCCCGTAAAGCCCATAAGCCCGTTTGCGACTATGATGGAAAACATCACCCAGAAGCCGCTGATGCCCACGCTGCTGCCGAGTATTTTCGGGCCGAGTATATTCCCGTCGAACTGCTGGAGCGCAAATATGAACACGACGAAGATGAGGCATTTGAACGGCGACACCATGAGTATGATGAAAGCACTCGGTATGGCGCCTATGAACGGGCCGAAATACGGGATGATGTTGGTCACACCGACGATGACGCTTATCAGGACTGCATAGGGCATCTGAAGTATGGAGCAGCCGATGAAGCAAAGCACTCCTATTATCGCCGAATCAATGAGTTTGCCGAAGAGGAAGCCCACGAACACACGGTCGACGAAGTTGAGCCCGCTCAGGATGCCCTCCGCATGTTTAACTGAAAACACGCCGTAGAGTATGCGCTTGGCCTTTCCGCCGAACTTCTCCTTGTTATAGAGCAGATAGCACGAGGCGATGACGGCAATGAACACGTTTAGCAGGGCTCCGAGTATGGCGGCGAGGCTCGTGGACACGACGCCGACCAGATCCGCCACCTGAGGCTGGAAATCATTCTCAAGCCAGGCGTTGAGCTTTATGTATATCTGGCCGCTCCATAAGCGCACGAGACTCTCAAGTTCAGGGTAACTGTCCAGGAAGTCGGTCGCAAACCTGTTGATGGACATGTAGTAGTCCGGCAGGGCGAGGATTATGCTCTGTATGCTCTCATAAAAGCGCGGGATGATGAGCCAGAGCAGCACCGCAACTATCAGCACCGCGACGATCTCGCTCATCAGCACGGACAGCCCGCGGGCGATCGCAAAGCCCGTGCGCCGGTTCTTAGTCAGGCGCTGTGCCAGCGGGGCAAAGCACCGGCCCTGAAACGCGGCCAGCAGCGGGCGCAGCAGATACGCCAGCACCGCGCCCCACACGAAAGGCGTGAGTATGGAGGCCACGCTCCCTACCGCCGCCCTGATGGCGGTCCAGCGCTGGAGCGCCACATAAAAGACAATGCAGCAGAATATGACCAGGAGGGCTGTTATGCCCGCCTGGAGATATCTGCCGTCCCATTTCAAGTTCTTCAACGCCCGCACCCCCGTCTAATTGATCGTCTCTAAACAGCAAAACGGCGGCGGAATTGCTCCGCCGCCGGAATATTCTTTTTAGAAGTATTTCGTAATGCTCTCGGGGAGGCCGGCAGCATCGGCGCTGGCGCTGATGGTGAATTTGATGTTTTCCTTCTCGCCGAACTCGTCGAGCCAGGCAAGCATCTCGGAGACAGCCTCATTGGATGTATCGTCGAGCATTCTGAGGAAGTTGTCTATAAACATATGGGTTATGTCATAGTTGCCGGCATGTATGCCGCTGACAAAACCCTTGAAGAGCTGATTGGTGGATATACCGTAGTCGCTTCCGTGGATGAGGCGGACGGTGTAGGGGATGTCGTAGGTCAGTTTTTTGTCTTTCTCTATAAATATGATATCTCCGTTTTCGCTCTCGATGGCGGCATTGAGAAGTTCGATCAGCTTCTTGGTCTTGCCGGAACCTTTGAGACCCATGATAAGTTTAACCAAATGAACCACGCTCCTTCTAATGTTTAAAGCACCTCAGCGCGTTATCTGTGGTACATGTTTATGTTACCATCTTTTATCCAAAACTTCAACGCTATTTTACACTTATTTATATATTGCTCATACAGTGCCCGGTTTTCCCAGCATTTTGAACATATTTTTCTTATATGCCTCAACTCCGGGCTGGTCGAAGGGATTAACTCCGGAAATATATCCCGATATGGCGCAGGCCATCTCAAAGAAGCACACGAGCGCGGCAAAGCCCTCTTCGTCCCGCCTCGGCACGCTCACGCCTATATTCGGCACGCCGCCGGATATGTGCGCCGCCTTCACCGCGTCGCGCGCTATGCGGCACACTTCGCCGAAGCTGCGCCCGGCGAGATAGTTGAGCCCGTCGGGGTCGCCCATCGCGAACGGCACCTCATACTCCGTGAGGTCGGAGTCGAAGCTCACTATCGTCTCCATCATGGTGCGCGGCCCGTCCTGTATGTACTGCCCCATGGAGTGCAGGTCGGCGGTGAGCTCGACCGAAGCCGGGAAGATGCCGACTCCGTTTTTGCCTTCGCTCTCGCCGAACAGCTGCTTCCACCACTCGCCCATGAATCGGAACCTCGGCTCGTAGCAGCCGAGTATCTCTATCCCCCGTCCGCCGCGGTAGAGCGCCTGTCTGGCCGAGGCATACTGCCACGCGGGGTTTTCCGGGCTGCGCAGGTCGAGCGCCGCCATTTCAGCTATCGCGGAGTCTATCATGCGCCTTACGTCTATGCCTGCCGCGGCCATTGGCAGCAGCCCCACAGCCGAGAGCACGCTGTACCGCCCGCCGACATCGTCCGGCACCACGAAGCACTCGTACCCCTCGGCGTCGGCCAGGGACTTGAGCGCGCCCCTGTGCGCGTCGGTGGTGGCATATATGCGCTTTCTCGCAGCGGCAGCTCCGTATTTCTTCTCGAGCAGTCCTTTGAACACGCGGAACGCCAGCGCCGGTTCCAGCGTCGTGCCCGACTTTGAGACGACGTTCACTGAGAAATCCCTGTCGCCTATGGCGGCTATGGTCTCGTTCAGCGCATCCGGCGAGAGGCCGCACCCGGCGAAGTAGACATCGGGCGTTCCGTCCCGCTTAGGCATGGCGAGCAGCTCAACGGCGGCTCGCGCGCCGAGATAAGACCCGCCTATGCCGATGACGACAAGCGCCTCGGAATTCGAGCGAATACGCTCGCCGGCAGATACTATGCGCTTCAGCTCGGTATCGCGGATGAGTTCGGGCAGTTTGAGCCAGCCGGTGAACTCGCTGCCGGCTCCGGTCCCGTCGGCAAGTGTCCTGTGGGCCTCGGCGGCGAGGGCATAGTCAAGCCCGGCTGAGCCGATGAAACTCATTGCGCCGGAGAGATCGACTTTTACCATAAAACGCAGCTCCTTTATCAGCTTTTGTAAGATTAGTTTACATCAAACTTATGGCATTTTCAACCGCTATTTATGTAAATCGGCGTCGAAGTGGGGCAAATATGTGCTCTTGCAGCGCTATACAGCTCAAAAATGGGGGATATCAGCCAAACAGTTGATCCAAGAGGTCCAAAAATATGCTCACAGGGCCTTTCCGCGGCACAGCCTCCGGAGAGACGAGTGACAGCTGCGCGGCCTCGGCCCCGTCCAGCAGCACTCGCACCCGGCCGAGCTCCTGCCCCTCGGCGACGGGGGCGGTCACTTCCTCCGGCAGTTCTATCTCGTAGCTGAGGTTTCCGGCCTCGGTCTTGTGCAGCAGCATATACTGCTCGCCGCCCGGCACAGGCTGGACGCTACCCTTCTCCCCCACCAGCACGCGCACAGGAGGTATGGCCTTGTCCGGAAGGAGGCGCACCAGCTCATAGGCGGAGAAGCCGTAGTCCAGCAGCGCCGCAGCGTCGGCAAAGCGGCTGTCGCTGCTCTCGCAGCCCATGACGACGGCGATGAACTCCGTGCCGCCGCGCTCGGCCGTCGCGGCTAGGCAGTGCCCGGCGGCGCTGGTATATCCGGTCTTGAGGCCGGTGCAGCCGCTGTAACTGTGCACGAGCTTATTCGTGTTGCTGAGGCCGAACTCGCCGTTGCGGACCGAGTCCATCCATATGGTAGTGTAGTCCTTCACCATCTCATGGCTCATCACCTCGCGCGCCATGACGGCGACGTCGCGCGCGCTGGTGTAATGCGAGCTGTCCTCAAAGAGGCCGGTACAGTTGGTGAAATGGGTGTTCTGCAGGCCGAGCTCGGCAGCTCTGGCGTTCATGCGCTCGACAAAATCGGCCTCCGTGCCGCAGATGTGCTCCGCCATAGCGACGGCGGCATCGTTCGCCGAGGCGACGACTATGGACTTGAGCATGTCTCTGACGGACATGGCCTCGCCGGCCTCCAGGTATATCTGCGAGCCGCCCATGCTCTCAGCATTTGCCGAGGCTGTGACCGTATCGTCCAGCGACAGCTCATCGCGCTCGAGCGCCTCGACAATAAGCAGTATCGTCATCACCTTGGTCACACTCGCCGGAGGTACTCTGGCGTCTGCATCTTTCTCGAACACCACGCAGCCGGTGGCCTCCTCCATGAGCACGGCGTGCGGCGCGCTCACGGCCGGCGCGCCATCCGCGGCCAGCGCCGCCGTGCCCAGGCAGGCCGAGGCGGCAAGTATAAATGCAAGCAGTCTTTTCACGGCACCCATCCTTTCTTATGGGTATCCTACGGGACACGCTGCGGCGTTATTCCTCACGCCAGGCGCAGAGTTCTATTCCAAATTTGAATATTGCCGCCATAAGTTCCGCAAGTTATGGAATATTCAATCGACTATGCATATATGCCCGAGAAAGCTTGATGCGGAAAATGCCAACAGGACAAGGGTTTTAGACATTACCAACATAGTTTTCAACATTGCTGTTGTAAAACCGCGCTTTACAAAATATTCATATTCAGTTTACATAATGTAAAATCCTGCCGTTTTATCCCGTGTTATGGCGCAAAAAAAGCGCTTGACAAACACATGATTTTGTGCTTATCAAGCGCATACGGCCCCAATATGGCCGATATTTCAGACTATCTCTCTGTAAAGTCCCGCGGCGTCAGCCTTGCCGGCGTGCTCGGCGACGCTGAGCACCTCGACTTTCAGGCTGCGCTGGCCGAAAGCGATCTCAATGACGTCGCCGACCTTAACATCGTACGAGGCTTTGGCGCTGCGCCCGTTGACCGTGACGCGCTGTGAATCGCAGGCCTCATTCGCGACAGTG
>CAJFRI010000084.1 GCA_904419385.1 Candidatus Heteroscillospira lomanii | reverse complement strand
AACAAAAAGCCGCGGCAGAGCACTCCGCCGCGGCTGAATGATGCAAAACAGCCGCCATGCGGTTATTATAGCATATAATCCTGCCGATTTTATAATTTTTTTGTTAATTTCCGTCGTTATCTGAGTCGCTGCGCAGGTCGAATCCCGGGATGAATTCCTCGCCTGCCGCAGAGAGCTCCTGGACGTAGCCGTTTTCTATCCCGCTCTCGTCGAGGTGCTCGAGCACAAGCGAATACTCGTCCTCGCTCACCCGCCTCCGCAGTTCCGGGAAAGGCATGTCCGGCATGGGCGTATACTGTGCCATGAGGCTGAACAGCACCTCGCCGTTCGGGAACTGCTCGTCGGCCCAGTCGATGACCTCCAGCGTGTTGACAATGTTTTCCGGCATGACCAGGTGGCGTACTATGGTGCCGCTCAGCAGCATGCCGTCAGGGCCGAAGCGCGGCGCGCCGGTCTGCCGCTGCATCTCACGTATCGCATCGGCCGCGACCACCGGGTAATCCGGCGCCCCGGAGTAGCGCGAGGCCATGGCGGCGCTCATGTACTTCATGTCGGGCAGGTAGACGTCGACCAGGCCCTCGAGCGCGCGCAGCGCCTCGATGCTGTCGTATCCGGAGCTGTTCCACACGACGGGCACCGGCGGTTTCCACCGCCTGAGCAGCCCGGCCAGCCGGAAGGCATAATGGCTCGGCGTGACGAGGTTTATATTGTGCGCCCCCTCGCCGCAGAGCCTGCGCATCTCATCTATGAGCTCGTCCTCCGTCACTCTCCGCCCGCGGCCGCCGCGGCTTATCTCGTGGTTCTGGCAGAACACGCAGCCGAGGTTGCACCCGGAGAAAAACACGGCTCCCGAGCCGCGCTCCCCGCTTATGCAGGGTTCCTCCCAGAAATGCAGCCCAGCGCGGGCAATGACAAGCCCGTCCGGCGCCCCGCAGTAGCCGCGCTCGCCGCCGGCCCTGCAAACCCCGCAGCGCCTCGGGCATGCACGGCACTCCGCCGAACTCACTCCTCCGGGATCTTGCATACGTCCACCCACGAGACGGCGTTTGAATATTTGTATAGCTCGTCTATGCTGAGAGGTATGGCGCTGTTGGCGCTGCCGACGGCGGGATACACCACGTCGAAGCGCCTGAGCGACTCGTCGAGATAGACCTCAACGCCGTCGTTTATCCCGAACGGGCACACCCCGCCGACCGGATGCCCGACCAGGGCGAGCACCTCGTCCGCCGTCGGCATCTTGGCCTTCATGTGGAACGCGTCTTTGAACTTGCGGTTGTCCACGCGCGCGTCTCCGGCGGCGATGACTAGTATGCACCCGTCTCCCTTTTTAAATGAGAGCGTCTTTGCTATCCTCTCCGGCTCTACGCCGATGGCCTTTGCCGCGAGCTCGACCGTCGCGCTCGACACATCGAACTCCATCACCCTGTCCTCTATCCCAAGCGCGCGGAAATATGCGCGCCCTTTCTCTATTGACATGTCCATACCTCCAAATGGTTTGATATACGAGATTCTATCACAGGAGCGGCCGAGCGTCAAATATTCAACATATTCAGCAAATTTTGCATATTTAAGCCATTATATTCAAATAATATTCATTTTTCCGGCTCTTTTTTCGCATATTGACTATTGCATTGGGCGAAAAAGGGTGATATAATCCTAGCATCGCATGAATAAAGTATCGGAGGTCGTACCAATGAGTGAGATAAAAAAAGTCGTCCTCGCCTATTCCGGCGGGCTCGACACTTCCATCATCATCCCCTGGCTCAAGGAGAACTATGACAACTGCGAGGTCATCGCCGTGTCCGGCAACGTCGGCCAGGCCGATGAGCTCGAGGGCCTCGAGGAAAAAGCCATAAAGACCGGTGCGAGCAAGCTCTATGTGCTCGACCTGGTCGACGACTATGTCGACAACTACATCTTCCCCACGCTCAAGGCCGGCGCCGTCTACGAGAATTACCTGCTCGGCACCAGCACCGCCCGTCCCTGCATCGCCAAGGGCCTTGTCGACGTCGCCCTCAAGGAGGGCGCCGACGCCATCTGCCACGGCTGCACCGGCAAGGGCAACGACCAGGTGCGTTTTGAGCTTGCGATCAAGGCCCTCGCTCCGCAGCTCAAGATCATCGCCCCGTGGAGGGAGTGGAGCCTCAAGAGCCGCGAGGAGGAGATCGAATACGCCGAGGCGCACAACGTCCCCCTCAAGATAAACCGCGAGACCAACTACTCCAAGGACAAAAACATCTGGCACCTGAGCCACGAGGGGCTCGACCTCGAGGACCCGAAGAACGAGCCGCAGTACAACAAGCCCGGCTTCCTCGAGATGGGCGTCTCCCCCGAGATGGCGCCCGACAAGGCGACCTATGTAGAGATCGAGTTTGACAAGGGCATCCCCGTCGCCGTCGACGGCATGAAGATGAAGGGCAGCGACATCATCCTCAAGCTCAACGAGCTCGGCGGCCAGAACGGCATCGGCCTGCTCGACATCGTCGAGAACCGCCTTGTCGGCATGAAGTGCCGCGGCGTCTACGAGACTCCGGGCGGCACCATCCTCTACAAGGCGCACGAGATCCTCGAGACCCTGTGCCTCGACAAGATGACCGCTCACAAGAAGCAGGAGCTCGCCATCACTTTCGCCGAACTCGTCTACAACGGCCAGTGGTTCACCCCGCTGCGCGAGGCGCTGTCCGCTTTTGTCGACAAGACCCAGGAGACGGTCACCGGCAAGGTGAAGCTCAAGCTCTACAAGGGCAACATGATCCTCTCCTCCGTCGAGTCGCCCTACAGCCTCTACTCCGAGAAGATCGCCACTTTCGGCGAGTCGGACTACAACCAGAAGGATTCCGAGGGCTTCATAAATCTCTACGGCCTGCCCATAAAGGTGCGCGCCATGATGGAAAAAGGCCTGCTTTAATTCAAAATAAGCAAAAAAAACGAGCCGCATGCGGTCAGCATGCGGCTTTTTTTATCATTTCCGTGAGCTTTTCGGCCGTATTGTCGCTGGGATTTGCCAAAACATGGTGCAAAAGCGCGCGCTGGCACTCGCCTATCGCCTCGCCCGTGAGGCCGAGCGCCTTGATATCGCCGCCCGTGAGCGCGAGCTCGCCGATGTCGAGGCAGACGCCCGAGTCGAGCAGGTCGCGCATTTTCACGCAGCTGCCGCCGAGCCCAGCGGCCTCCATGGCTCCGGCGGCGCACATGGCGAATTTCCTGCCCACAGCCGCGGCCGTCTCCGCGAGAGTCCTCCCCTGCCATGCCGGCTGAGGGTCGAGAGCGGCGGCACAGGCGCGGATGAGCTCACCCGGGGCGCGCAGCGCGCGCATGAAATCCCCGGCGCCCGCTGTCATCCCCGCGTCCATCAGCGCGGCGCAGAGCGCGCCGAAGCGCACGTCCTCACCCTCCGGCAGCGAGGCAAGCGCTGATAAATCGAGCTTTTTCCCCTCCCGGCCGGTGAGGAACGCATCATAAAGCCCAACTTCGAAGGCAAGAGCGAGGTGCTCCGGCCGCCGGGACGTGAGCGCCTTTCTCGTCTCGGCAAAAACCCGCTCCGGCGCGACGAAGCGCGCGGTCGGCGCGAGTGAGCGCATGGCATCGAGCAATCCGCCGTCGAGCTCAAAGCCGAGCTGCGCGGAAAAACGCACCGCGCGGAACATCCGCAGGGCGTCCTCGGAAAAGCGGACGCGGGCATCGCCGACGCAGCGGATGATCTTTGCGGCTATATCGGCCTCACCGCCGAAAGGGTCGACCATCACGCCGTCACTCGCACATGCGATGGCATTCATCGTGAAGTCGCGCCGCGCGAGGTCCTCGCGCAGGCTGTCCGTAAAGCGCACTTCGTCCGGGCGGCGATGGTCGCGGTAACCGCCGTCAACACGGAAAGTCGTCACCTCCACGAGGGCGCCGGGGGCGCGGACCGTGACGGTGCCGTGCTTTATGCCGGTCGGTATCGAGTCCGGGAACACGCGCATGACCTCTTCCGGCAGGGCCGAAGTGCACACGTCCCAGTCCTGCGGCTCGCGTCCCAGCAGCATGTCGCGGCAGCAGCCGCCGACGGCATAGGCCTCGAACCCCGCATCGTTGAGAGCGCCGGTCACATACACGGCGCAGGGCGCGAGCTTCATCTTCCGCACAGCGACTGGGCGAGGCCGCATATCCGCTCGGCGGCATCGGGCTTTGCGATGAGCTCTATGCAGCGGCTCATGTATTCCAGGCGCTCGGGGTTGCGCGTGATGTAATACACGGCCTCGCACACGGAAAACGTCGGTGAGACGCGCACGGCGGCGCCGTTGTTCATCAGGAACTCGACATTGCGCTCCTCGTGTCCGGGGATGGGGTTCACGAGTATCATCGGCAGTCTCTTGCACAGGGCCTCGGTCACCGTGAGGCCGCCGGGTTTTGTGACTATGCAGTCGGCCGCGTCCATATAGGCGTCCACGTTGTCGACAAATCCGCGTACCGTGATCGGCGAGTTGGTCTTGAGATATGTGAGCTGCTTGCGCAGCTTGTCGTTGTTGCCGCAGATGCACACGATCTGGTAGCCCGTGTCCATGTGGTCGACGGCGCTGACGTTGTTTATCATGTTGCCGAAGCCCATGCTGCCGCCCATGATGAGGATTATCCCCCTGTCCTCATCGAAGCCGAGCGCGCGCCGCGCCTCGTCCTTCGGGGTCTTGGTGCGGAAACGCCGGCGCGCGGGTATGCCGAGAGGAGCTATCTGCTCGGGGCGGATGTGCTTTTTCTCAGCGACGTAGGTGAGCAGTTCGCTCGCCGTGACTATATATTCCAGCGCGCCGCAGTCCTCCCAGCCGGGATGTATGCAGTAGTCGGTGATGACGCCTATGCACGGGATGCGCAGCTTGCCCTGCTCCTTGAGCCTGTTGAGGACCTGTCCGGCAAACGGGTGAGTCGAGATGATGACGTCAGGATCGGCCTCGTGCAGCCGTCTTGCGAGGCGCGAGGCGATGAGGTCGTTCGACGTGAACACCGAGGCGAGCCGCCTCATCATCTCGCTGTTCTCCATCTGGGCATAGCCGTGCTTGAAGGCGGATTTGAGATGGTTTATCGCAAAAAGATAGCCGTTGTCTATTATCTCATATGTCAGGCGGCTTATCTGCTGGTACAGATCCTCGACATGAGCTTCGACGCCTCTCGACGCGAACTCCTCCGCTATCGCCTTGGCCGTCGATATATGACCGTAGCCGGCGGTCACGCTGAGCAACAGGGCGCGCATATATAAAACCCCTTCCGATATAATAATCATAAATATGGTTGTAAAATACGGGCATTAGCATTATAATATAATGCCGTTGGAATTACAATCTTTCTTTAAGGAGCAGATATGATGACTTCTTTTTCCGAATATCTCAAGCCCGGCAACAAAGGCCACCTTATCGGCATCGGAGGCGTGTCGATGTCCCCGCTGGCAGAAGTGCTCTCCGGAATGGGCCTCGTCATAAAGGGCTCGGACATGAGAGACAGCGAAAAAGTCGAGTCTCTGCGCCGCAAGGGCATAGAGGTAAATATCGGACACAGAGCTGAAAATATTGACAGCGACACCGACTTCGTCGTCCGCACCGCAGCGGTGCACGACGAAAATGTTGAGATAATGGCGGCCCGGAGCATGGGCATACCTGTATTTGAGCGGACCCAGGCCTGGGGCACGCTCATGCGCGATTACAAAAACGCCATATGCATCGCCGGCACCCACGGCAAGACCACGACGACTTCAATGTCGACGCACATCCTCATGGCGGCCGACCGCGACCCGACCGTGATGATAGGCGGCACGCTCCCCCTGCTCAAAGCCGGCCACCGCGTCGGGCACGGCGACACCATCATACTCGAGGCCTGTGAGTATTACAACTCTTTCCTCAGCTTCTCTCCCACCGTGGCCGTCATCCTGAACATCGAAGAGGATCATCTCGACTTCTTCTCCGGCATAGACGAGATCAAGGCGTCGTTCCGCAAATTTGCCGAACTCGTGCCGAAAGACCGCGGCTGTGTCGTCGCCAACATGGACGACAGGAACACCATGGACGCCATCGCCGGGATCGACAGGCGCGTGATGACTTTCGGCCTCACAGACAAAGCCGACGTCTACGCCGGGAACATCGTTTTCCACGGCGATCAGTCGGAGTTCGACGCATATTACCGCGGCGAGTTCTTCCAGCACATCGTGCTCCAGGTGCCCGGCATACACAACGTGAAAAACGCCCTCGCCGCCACAGCGGCCGCGATATGCGTCGGCATCTCGCCGAACCCTGTCAAATACGGGCTTGCCGGATTCAACGGGGCCGGACGCCGCTTTGAATTCAAAGGCAAATTCAACGGAGCGGACGTATACGACGACTATGCCCACCATCCAGGCGAGCTCAAGGCGCTGTTTGACGCCATCGAACCGCTCGGCTACAAGCGCATCATCACCGTCTTTCAGCCGCACACATACTCGCGCACCAAGGCCCTGTTCGACGATTTCGTCGAGCAGCTCCGCCGCCCGGATCTCACATTCCTCGCCGAGATTTACGCCGCGCGGGAGAGCGACACGCTCGGTATCTCCTCCGCCGACCTCGCCAAGTGCATACCGAATTCCCTGTATCTGCCGACTTTCGACGAGATCGAAAAGAGCCTGCGCTGGATCGCGGCGCCGGGCGACATCATCCTAACCGTCGGCGCCGGTGACGTCTATACCATAGGCGAGCGGCTCGTCGGCAAAAAGTAACGGCACTTTCTCTTCACCGGTTTGGTTTTTTCGCCAAACCGGTTTTTTATTTGCGATTTTTGTTGTCTGGCGACAGATATTAATGTATAATTTATGTGAATCATAATATGGAGGTCGGATTATG
>CAJFRI010000083.1 GCA_904419385.1 Candidatus Heteroscillospira lomanii | reverse complement strand
CATGCGCTTTTCCAGTTCGTTATATTTTTCCTCAAGCTGTTTCAGCTTATCCAGCATTTGCATCGCCTCACAATTCTTCAGCCTATTATGCTATCACAAACGCCGCTGATTGTAAACCTGTGCAAAAAAAGGCGGAGAGTTTCCTCTCCGCCATGCAAGTCATCTCAGGCCGACTACGTCGTCTATCGCAAGCGAGAAAGCCACGGCCGGCTGCTCAGTCTCGGTGAACACGGTGTCGCATATGGCCTTCATTATACGGTCTTTGTCCTTCTGCGGCGTGATGAGCATGAGTATCTCCATGTCCTGGCGCACGGTCACGCCGAACACCCTGCGCTCGGAATCGGGGCTCATGTCGCGGCAGCGGACAATGGTCCCGCCGCGAGCGCCCGCCGCCTTTGCCGAGTCCATGGCTATGTCGGCCATGTCGCCGCCGACGACTACGGCTATCATCTCAAATTTCTCGTCCACTTTCGCACTGCTCCTCTCATAGTTTTCCTTGAGCCCGGCGCGCTCGGCCGTGTCACTGCTCGCGGATGATATGGGTATCGAAAATGCTATGCCGGTGCCCCGGCCCATAAAGCCCATCTCGTCGCCCAGGCGCGAGAACGCCTCCGCCACGCAGTCAGTCAGGCACACGCCCATGACCACGTCTTTTTCCGGTTCATCCAGCCCGAGATAGTCCATTATCTCGGAGTTGGCCGTGCCGTGCCCGAGCCCGATGTACTGTATAGTTATGCCGCACTCGGAGAATATTTCGGCGGCCTTTTCACCTTTTCCGCGCTGCGCGATTGCGACCGCGAAAGACATAGGCGATCTATTCATTTACAGCAGCCTCCCCGAAGAAGTTTATGATGACGGTGCCGGTATCCTCGCCGGAGGTGAGATGCTTCACCTTGGTGGTGCCGGTCTTTATCCTGTATGCCAGTCCGATGAGCTGGATTATCACCAGCGGCGTCATTGCCACCATGGCGACGACGCCGAACGCATCGGTGAGCACATTGCCGCCCACGGCCTCGCACGCGCCCATGGCAAACGGCAGCAGGAACGTCGCCGTCATCGGTCCCGAAGCGACGCCGCCGGAGTCGAAAGCTATGGCCGTGAACAGCGGGGGGACAAAAAAGCTGAGTATCAGCGCTATCGCATAGCCGGGGATTATGAACCACAGCAGGTGTATCCCCGTGAGCACCCTTATCATTGCGAGCGCGAGCGAGGCGGCCATGCCTATGGACAGTCCGGTCATCATCACATGCTGGCTTATCGCGCCGCCGGTGATGTCCTCGACCTGTTTGTTCAGCACGACAACGGCAGGCTCGGCTTTTATGATGAAGCAGCCGATGATCATCGCCACCGGCACTATCACCCATCCGCTGCCCACCGAGGCAAGATGCGAGCCGAGGTATGTGCCGACCGGCGCAAACCCGACGTTCACGCCCGTGAGGAACAGCGTGAGCCCGAGCAGGGTATAGGCGAGTCCTATGAAGATCTTGATTATATGCCGCCGGCGCAGCCTCAGCGATACGGCCTGATAAACGAGGAAAAAGACCACTATCGGGCCGACCGCCTCGAGCACCTCGACCGCGTACTCGGGAAACGCCGAGACAAAGTACCCCCAGAGCGCCCGTGTATCTTCAATGTCCGGTATCTCGGCGAGCGTATACTGCGCGGAATCCGGCGAGTATATGAGCCCGAGCAGCATGACCGCGAGTATGGGGCCGATGGAGCAGAGCGCCACGAGGCCGAAATTGCTCGTGCCGTCGTCGTCGCGCTTGCTTATGGAGCCGAGGCCTATGCCGAGCGCCATGATGAACGGCACGGTGATAGGTCCGGTGGTCACTCCGCCGGAGTCGAACGCCACGGCGACGAAATCATCGGGCACGAAAAATGCCAGGATGATTATCAGCGGGTAAAACAGCAGCAGCATGCGCCTGAGCTTCCATCCCAGGAATGCGCGCAGGAACGCGAGCACCAGGAACACGCCGACGCCCGCCGCGACAGCCAGGATAAGCACGCTGTTCGGCAGCGTGGGGAGCTGCTCGGCGAGGACCTGCAGGTCCGGCTCCGCTATCGTTATTATCACTCCGATTATAAAGCAGAGCACGCCGACAGACACCAGCGACTTGTTCTGCGTCAGCCGCCAGCCTACCCTCTCGCCTATTATCATCATCGACATCTCGGCGCCGAGCGTGAAAAGCCCCATGCCCACCGTGAGCAGCACTGCGCCGAACACGAACAGCAGAAACGGCGACAGCGGGATAGGTGCTATGGTCACGCACAGCACAAGCACTATGCCCGTTATGGGCATTACGGCGAGCAGCGATTCGGTTATCTTATCCTTCAGTTTTTGCGTCATCAGCACCTCTCCCTTTTGATAAAATTATAGCGCGGATGTCGAAAAAAATCCCACACGCACATGCAAGTCAGGATCTACAACATCCGCGCCTATATTGAGAACAATATATTTTTTGTATAATTATTATAGCATCAAATCAAGTCTTCGTAAATTAAGATAATGTAAACTTTGGACTATTTGGTACCGAAAATGCGGTCGCCCGCGTCGCCGAGGCCGGGGACTATATAGCCGTGCTCATTCAGACGATCGTCCACGGCGGCGACATAGATATCGACGTCCGGATGGTCTGCCTGCATGCGGCGCACCCCGTCCGGCGCGCCTATTATGCTCATGAGCCTTATGCTGCGGCAGCCGCGCTTTTTCAGAAAGCTCACCGCGGCGCTGGCGCTGCCTCCGGTCGCGAGCATCGGGTCGACGACGATGACGTCGCGCCCGGCGATGTCCTGCGGCAGCTTGCAGTAGTACTCGACCGGCTCAAGCGTGTCCGGGTCGCGGTAGAGGCCGATATGCCCGACCTTCGCGCTCGGGATGAGCGCGAGCATGCCGTCGACCATGCCGAGCCCCGCGCGCAGTATGGGCACGACGGCGAGCTTTTTGCCCGCGAGCCTGTATGCCTTTGCCTTCGCCACCGGCGTCTCTATCTCGACTTCCTCGACCGGCAGGTCGCGCGTCGCCTCATAGCACATGAGCATGGCTATCTCGCTTATTATCTCCCGGAACTCCTTCACGCCCGTGTCCTTGCTGCGGATTATTCCGAGCTTGTGCAGGATAAGCGGGTGGTCAAAAACATGGATTTTGCTCATAGCTTTCCCCTCCGTTTCAGGCTTTTTCCGCACGCTCGCGCTGGAGCCTCTCGCGCCGCTCGCGCTCGGCCTGCGACAGGCGCAGGTACACGGGTGAGAGCTCCTCGCCCTTCACCGCGTCCTCCATGCGCGCCGCAGCGGCGACGCCCCATGCGCACTGGTATCTCACTATCTCAGGCGCCATGCGGCAGTCCACCCCAAGCTCGGAGAGCCCGCGGCAGCAGAGCGCGGCCCCGTCGCCGACGACGTAAACGCTCTTCCCGGCGAGCTCGCCGGCGAGGGCCTGCACGGCTATCGCCCTGTCCGGGCTCATGCGCACGGGCTCGCCGCCCCTGATCTCGAACAGCGCGTTATAGACCTCCCCCCTGCGCGCGTCCATCGCGCAGCAGACCAAGGCTCCCTCCCCGGCGCACACGCCGAGCCGGGCCATGGCCTCGAGGGTCGACACGCCGCAGACCGGCTTCTCGAGCGCCCAGGCAATCCCCTTGACCGTGGCGACGCCTATGCGTATGCCCGTGAACGAGCCGGGCCCGCGGCTCACGGCAAACAGGTCCATATCCCCGAGCGTGAGCCCGAGGTTTTTGATCAGGTCCTCGGCCATGGGCAGCAGCGTGCGGCTGTGCGTGAGACCGGAATTCTGAAAATACTGTCCGAGCAGCTCGCCGTCGCGCATGACGGCGGCCGAAGCCGCCTTCGCCGACGACTCAAATGCCAGCGTCAGCATATCTCCGCCCCCTCTATCTTTATTCTTCTCGCGGTGTCCGAGAGCTTCTCGATCTCGACCCGCACTTCGCTGCCGTCAAACGCGGCGGCAACGTTTTCGCTCCACTCCACGACGCACACCCCGCCGCGGCTGAGGTAGTCCTCCCAGCCGATGTCGAAGAGCTCGTCGGCGGAGCCGAGGCGGTACATGTCGAAGTGGAACAGCTCGCGCCCGCCGAGATATTCATTGACTATCGTAAAGGTCGGGCTGTTCACGCGCACGTCTATGCCCATGCCGCGGGCCATGCCGCGCACGAACGCGGTCTTGCCGGCGCCGAGGCCGCCGTACATGGCGACGACGCTCCCGTCCGGTATGGCCGCGCCGAGGCGCTCGCCGGCCTGCTCCGTCTCGAATTCGGAATTTGTTATGATCTCCATAAACGTCACAGCTCCATTGTGGCGTAGGCGTTGAGGCTGCTGTCGCCCCTTGTGCCCGCCAGATATTCGTAGTATCCCTGGCAGCCTATCATGGCCGCGTTGTCGCCGCACAGGCGCAGTGGCGGGACATAGAGCTTCACTCCCGCCTCTTTCGCGGCGCGCTCAAAATCGCGCCTTATGCGCGAGTTCGCGGCGACGCCGCCGGCGGCGGCCACCTTGTCGTATCCGAGCTCGCGCAGGCAGTCCATGGTGCGCGGGACGAGGCTGTCGCTCACTACGGCGGAGAACGAGGACGCGAGATCGGCCCTGTTTATCTCCTCGCCGCGCTGCTCGGCTGAATGGACTATGTTTATGACGGCCGTCTTGAGCCCGGAGAAGCTCATGTCGTACGGATGCCCCTCGACATGGGCGCGCGGCAGCCTGTACGCCGTGTCGCAGCCGGTCTGGCTGAGGTCGTCTACCGGCTTGCCGCCCGGGTAGCCGAGCCCGAGCACCCGCGCCGTCTTGTCAAAGCACTCGCCCGCCGCGTCGTCGCGCGTCGCGCCCATCACGCGCATGTCGGTGTATGTGCGCACGTCGACGAGCATGGTGTTGCCACCGGAGATGGCAAGGCACAAAAACGGCGGCTCCAGCTCCGGGAAAGCTATGTAGTTGGCCGCGATGTGCCCCCTAATATGGTGCACCGGCACGAGCGGCACTCCGAGCGCCAGCGCCGCGCTCTTTGCAAAGTTCACTCCGACGAGCACTGCGCCGATGAGACCCGGAGCGTATGACACCGCCACGGCGCCGATATCCGCCCTTTTTATCCCGGCTCGGCGCAGGGCCTCGTCGGCGAGGCGGCTTATCACCTCGATATGGCTGCGCGAGGCTATCTCCGGCACGACGCCGCCGTACAGCGCATGCATGTCCGCCTGGGAAGAGATGACGTCCGCGAGCACCTCGCGCCCGTCGCGCGTGACGGCGACGGCAGTCTCATCGCAGGTCGATTCTACCGAAAGGATGTACATTACAGTTCCTCTTTCCTGTTTATTTGAGCCGCAGAGTCATGATGAGCGCGTCCTCGCGCGGCCTCTCGTAGTAATTTTTGCGCCGCCCCTCGACGGCAAAACCGAATTTTTCATACAGCTCGATAGCCGGCGCGTTCGACGCGCGCACCTCGAGGCTCACGAAAGCGAGCCCGAGCGCTTTCGCCCGCTCAATCAGCCCGGAAATGAGCGCGGAGCCGCATCCCATGCGCCGGCGGCACTCCCGCACGGCGACGTTTGAGATGTAGCCCTCATCAATGACATACTGCATGCCGACATATCCGGCCACATCCCCGTCCTCAGCCGCGCAGAGGAACACATGCCCGCCGCCGAGCTGCGTCCTCAGCTGCTGCTCCGTCCACGGGAGCGTGAAGCACTCGCGCTCTATCGCGGCGATCTGCGCGATGTCCTCCTCGCGCACGCTGCGTACTTCAGCTGCCATTGCCATCCCCCTCCGCGAGCTCACCGGCAAGCAGCTCCGCCTCCGCGCGCATTTTCTCCGCCGCGGAGGCCCACGCCCGGCGCAGCCCGAGCTTCGGCGGGGCGTAGTCCGTCTCGCCGAGGCACATTATTTTCTCGTCGGCCTCCGGGAACATGTTCGCGAGTTCCTCCGCCATGTCCCGCGTCATGCAGAGCACCGCGTCGAACCGGCGCAGCATCGCGCCCGTCACCTGCTTCGGGACGTATGAAGATATGTCTATGCCCATGTCCGCGCAGGCCGCGGCGCACCTGGGCTCGACCGCTGCGGCGGCTTTCAGCCCGGCGGAGCCGCTCTCCACGTCTATCGAGCGCCCGCGCGCCGCCTTTTCAAAAAACGCGCGCACCATGGGCCCGAGCGAGGCGTCGTCCCCGCTTATGAAGAGCACGCTGCTCGCATATATCGGTTCGAGCTCGCTGAGCAGCTCCTGTTTGTGCTGCTCGTCCCAGCGTTCGAGGCTCTTGTCCCCGGCGAGGCTCTCTATGTGGTGCGTCAGCTCGTGGCGCAGTGTTATATCGAGCTCGCGCTCCACCGTCTCGTCGCTCTCGCCGCCGAAAGCCTCGGCAAACGACCCGTAATATATCTCAACGCGGCGGCCTGTCTGGTCGACGATATACATGCCCATCACGAGCAGCCCGAGCTCGTCGGTGCGCATGTCTGGCAGGAGGTTCACCCCGCCGTTGAGTTCTTTGAAAATCTCCCGGGGCAGGCGCTCGGCGCACCCGTCGAGCACTTCCCCGGCTTTTTTGAACGATATCATATCAGTGCGCCTCATGCCAGCTGCGGCCGACCCCCGTATCCGCCGTGAGCGGAACGGAGAGCTTTGCCGCGCCCTGCATCTCCTCTTTCAGTATCTGCTGCACTCTGACGGCCTCGTCCTCGGGACACTCGGCGATGAGCTCGTCGTGCACCTGGAGGATGAGCCGGGCGCGCAGGTTCTCTTCCCTCAGGCGGCGGTGCACGCCAATCATGGCAAGCTTTATGATGTCGGCCGCCGTGCCCTGTATGGGCATGTTGAGCGCCACGCGCTCGCCGAACGAGCGCAGGTTGAAGTTGCGCGAGCTGAGCTCGGGCAGATAGCGGCGGCGGTGGTACAGCGTCTCGACATAGCCGTCTGTCCTGGCCTGTTCGACTATGCGGCGCATGTACTCGCGAACGCCGTGGTATTTCTCGAGATAGGCGTCGATATATTCCTTG
>CAJFRI010000082.1 GCA_904419385.1 Candidatus Heteroscillospira lomanii | reverse complement strand
GAGAGGCGGCCCGTGGCCGTCACGGTCATCTGAAAGCTCGTGTGTATACGCCCGTCCGGGGCGATCACTTTCAGCAGGCCGTCGGCATATGTGCTGCGCAGCTTCGTGAGCGCGCGGTACTGGAGCACGGCGTCGACTATCGGGTGCTTTCCGCGCAGCTTTTCGAGCACGTCGGCATTGGTGCTCCAGCCGGTCTTGGTCTTTTTGCCGGAAGGCAGGCCGAGCTCTTCAAACAGCACATGGCCGAGCTGCTTCGGCGAGTTTATGTTGAACTCGCCCCCGGCGAGCTCCCACACCTGATCCTGGAGCGCGTCTATGCTGCCGCCCAGGCTCTCGCCAAAACCGGCGAGAGCGCCGCGGTCGACGAGCACTCCGGCTCGCTCCATGTCGGCCAGCACCCGGCAGAGAGGCAGCTCCATGCCGTCGTGCAGGCCGGTCTGGCCGTTCCCGGCGAGCTTTTCGCGCATGACGGGCTCCAGCCGCCAGACGGCCGCGGCTCCCGTGAGCTCGCCGCCGAGATAGCGCGCGGACATGCGCTCGGGCGTATACCCGCCGCCGGTGGCGTCGAGGATGTATCCCGCGAGCGCCGCGTCGAAAGCAAAGCCTTCCGCCGGAAGAGAGGCGGCGAGCAGCTTTTCCGTGAGTTCCTTGACGCCGCAGCCGTATACGGCGGTCTCTCCGTCAAAGAGTTTCTCCGCCGCGGCGCGGAAAGCCTCCGAGCCCCACTCGAGCTCATACACCCGCCCGCCGTCGAACGTGACCTCAAACCGGTCCCCGTCGAGATACACGGCGGCGGCTTTCGCGCCTGCGAGCGCGCCCAGGATGTCTCCGGCGTCCGGCGCGATGATGCGCTCTGGCTCCGGCAGCCCGGCAGACGGCGCGGGAGCGTCCGAGCTTGGCGCGAGCTTCCACTGGCTTATCAGGCGCTCGAAGCCGAGGCGCTTGAACAGGGCGTATAGCTCGCCCCCGAGCTCGCCGGTCCCGGCGCACCTCTCCGGCGAGAAGTCTACCGGTGCGTCGCACCTGATGGTCGCGAGCTCATACGAGAGCCCGGCGCTCTCGCGCCCGGCCTCCAGCTTCTTGCGGGCGGCCGGCTTTATCTCGTCGCTGCCGAGATTTTCATACACGCCCTCAAGGCTGCCGAAACGCTGTATGAGCGCCATGGCCGTCTTTTCCCCTATCCCGGGCACGCCGGGGATATTGTCGGACGCGTCGCCCATCAGCGCCTTGAGGTCGACCATATGCCTCGGCTCAAAGCCGTATTCCTCCCTGAACACCTCGGGCGTGTAGTTTATGGTCTCCGTCTGTCCCATGCGGGTCTTGACGTGTTTGACCGTCGTGGTGTCAGTGATGAGCTGAAAGCTGTCCTTGTCGCCGGTGACTATCACGCAGTCCCACCCGGCGGCGGCGCACTTCACGCTCACGGTGCCGATTATGTCGTCGGCCTCCCAGCCGGACAGCTCGAGGCACGGCACCTTCATCGCCTCGAGCGCCGAGCGCAATATCGGCATCTGCACGGCGAGCTCGTCTGGCATGCCCTTGCGTGTGGCCTTGTAGCCGTCATAGCGCTCGTGGCGGAAGGTCGGCGCGCGCATATCGAAGGCGACGCACAGCCCGTCCGGCTTCTCGTCCGCGATGAGGCGGCCGAGTATGGTCATGAAGCCGTATACTCCGTTGGTCGGAGTGCCGTCGGGCGCGTTGAGCATGCGCACGCCGTAATACGCTCTGTTCACTATACTGTTGCCGTCGAGTATCATCAGCTTCATAAAACTATCTCCCATTGTGATCTATGCCCGCTCTCCGGGCCTGCGGTTGCTGGTCGCGGCGCGGTATGCGCCACACGCGGCCGTCTTTTTCAAAGTTCGCGCCCGTCTGCTTGAACCTGAACGGCACGCCCGCCTCGAGGCACTGGCGCCTCAGGTCGAGCACCCAGTCGTAGCGGCACAGGCGCGCGCCGGGCCCGGATTCTCCGCCCGCGATTACGCCGGCGCACCACTTGCCGAGGTGCCGGCTGAGGTCGACCGGCCCGAGCAGAGGCTCGCAGGCGATCGTGCGCCGGGCGATGGGCGCGGCGCGGAAAAACGGCAGCCGGAAGTCGGCCATGCGCTGGTCCTCGCAGGTGCAGCCCATCCAGACGTTCTCCCAGCCGTCTCCCCAGCCGTCCGGCAGGCAGGCCTCCAGCCTGTCAATGCGCTTTGTGATGAACATAAAGCGCAGCCCCGGCCTCGCCCGCATCATCTCCCAGGCTTCAGGGCGCCACGCGTCGGCCTCCTTGAGCAGGAAGTCGGACGAAAAGCACGTCCACACGAGCGTCCCGTCGGGTATCTTCCACTCTCCCGAGCGGTCCCGGCGCACGGGCAGGTCGAAATCCGCCGTCTTCACCACCCGGGAGGCGTCGCGCCCGTGGCGCGCATCTATCCGATAGACATAGCAGTTGGCGCAGCCCGGCGATATCCTGCGGCACCCGTGCCACGGGTTCCAGCCGGCCGTGGGGTTCACAGCATGGAGCACACGAGCTCCGTGTACTCGGCGTTGTCCTCGAGCGGCAGCCCCGCCGCGAGCAGGGCCTGGCTGTAGAGTATCTTTGCGATGGCGGCGGCGCGGTCCCTGTCGGAGTCGTATGCCTTTTTCAGCGCGTCGAACGCGCGGTGCTCGCCGTTGAGCTCGAGCACGCGCTTTGCCATCGGCGCGTCCTCGGCGCCCGGCATGGTGCGGAAGTATTTCTCCATCTCCAGCGTTATCTCGCCCTCTGTAGCGAGGCAGGCCGGGAAGCTCTTGAGCCTGTGGGACAGGCGCACGGAGACCACGCGGTCGCCCAGCGTCTGCTTCACGAAATCGAGCAGCGGGCGGTTCTCGTCCTCTTTCTGAGTGGTCTCCGCCTTCTCCTCTTCGGTCTCGAGCCCGAGGTCGTCGGACGCGACGTTGCAGAACTTCTTGCCATCATACTCGCCGAGTATCTCGATGACGAACTCGTCGACGGGCTCGGTGAGATAGAGGATGTGCAGCCCGCGCGAGCGGACCTCCTCGGTCTGCGGCAGGGCCGCGGCCGAACTCATGCTGCCGGCGGCGGCGTAGTAGATGACGCTCTGGCTCTCGGGCATGGCGGCGGCATACTCCTTGAGCGTTATGGCGTCGCTGCCCATGCTCGAATAGAAAAGGATGAGATCGCGCAGCATGTCCTTCTTCATGCCGAAGTTCGCGACCATGCCGTATTTGAGCTGTGTGCCGTAGTTTTTAAAGAACGCGCGGTATTTCTCCGGGCTGTTCTCGAGCAGCTTCATCAGCTCGGAGCGGATCTTCTTCTCGAGATTCGCGGCGATGACCTTTATCTGCCTGTCGTGCTGCAGCAGCTCGCGCGAGATGTTGAGGCTGAGGTCCGGCGAGTCGACCACGCCGCGCACGAAACGGAAACACTCTGGCAGCAGGTCGGCGCACTTGTCCATGATGAGCACCCCGTTCGAGTAGAGCCGCAGCCCCGCCTCATATTCGCGGGAGTAGAAGTCGTAAGGCACGGTCTCTGGGATGAAGAGCATGGCCTTGTACGACACCGCGCCCTCCGCGCTCACGCGCACGACGGCCACGGGGTCGGTCACGTCGTGGAACTGCTCCTTGTAATAGGCGACGCAGTCCGCCTCCGACACATCGGACTTGCTGCGCTGCCAGATGGGGACCATGGTGTTTATGGTCTGCTCGGCGGTCTCGGTGACGTATTCGGTCTTGGTCTCTCCGGTGGACTCGTCGGTCTTTTCGACAGGCTTGGTCTCCTCGACATCCATGACTATGGGCCAGCGGACGTAGTCTGAGTATTTCTTTATCAGCTCGCGCAGCTTCCAGTTCTCGAGATAGTCGCTGTAATGCTCGCCCTCGGCGTCGGGCTTTATGTGCATGACGACGTCCGTGCCGACGGCGTCCTTGTCGCACTCGGTGACGGTGTAGCCGTCGGCCCCGGTGCTGTGCCAGCAAAAGCCCTTGTCGCTGCCGTAGGCGCGGCTGACGACGGTGACGTCGTCGCTGACCATGAAAGCGGAGTAGAACCCGACGCCGAACTGGCCGATTATATCTATCTCGTTCCCGGCCGCCTCGGCGTTATCCTGCTTGAACTGCAGGCTGCCGCTGTGGGCGATGACGCCGAGGTTTTTCTCCATGTCCTCCGCCGTCATTCCGACGCCGTTGTCGGACACGGTGATGGTGCGCTTGTCCTTATCGGCAAAAATGCGGATGCGGAAATCCTCACGCGACATGCCGACGCGCTCGTCCGTGAGCGAGATGTAAAACAGCTTGTCTATGGCGTCGCTCGCGTTGGAGATGATCTCTCTGAGGAATATGTCCTTGTTCGTGTAGATGGAGTTGATCATCAGGTCGAGCAGGCGCTTTGACTCGGATTTGAATTGTTTTTTTGCCATTGTAATGCCTCCGTAAAATAAAAGCCGCAGCAGCGGTTATATTACCATATTTTATATTTTAACACATGCTGGCGATTTTTCAACCGCCCGTTCGGCTTTACCTTTTGCCGGCCGTGTGTTAAAATCATGTTGTATTTATCGTTTTGGGGGCGGGCCGTTTGGAAAATTTCATCTTCAGCATCAATGTCGCTCTCCCGATATTGTTCGTCATACTCATCGGCCTTTTTCTCAAAAAACGCGGTTTTCTCGACCAAAATGCCATTTCCGCGCTCGATAAATTCTCTTTTCGCGTCGGAATGCCGCTTTTGATGTTCAAAAACATCTCGGAAATGGATTTTTATGCCGAATTCAGCCTGAAATTCATCCTTTTCTGCGCCATATTCTCGCTCGCGACCTTCCTCATCATCTGGTTCGTCGCCCTGCGCCTGTTCCCCGACAGGCCGGCCGCCGGCTCTTTCGCCCAGGGCAGCGTGCGCGGCAGCGTGTCGGTGCTCGGCGTGTCCATAGTCGCCAACATCTACGGCACCGCCGGCATCGCCGCCGTCATGATCTCGGCGACCGTTCCCATCTACAACGCGATGTCCATCATCATCCTCACCTGCTGCGGGACATCGGGCAAGGTGCGCCTGCGCGACATCGTGCACAGCATATTCACGAACCCGCTGGTCATAGGCATACTCTGCGGCCTGCCGTTTGCCCTGCTGCGCATAGAGGTCCCGGAGGCCGCCGCCAGCACCGTCGACACACTGAGCGCCACGGCGACCCCGCTCGCGCTCATAGTCATAGGCGCGTCGTTCAACAGGGCCGACGCCACCGCCAGGCTGCGCCCGGCCCTGCTCGCCACGCTCATAAAGCTCGTGATCATGCCGTGCATAGGCATGCCGATAGCCATATGGCTGGGCTTCCGCGACGCGGCGCTCACCTCGCTGCTCCTGATGACGAGCACGGCCACGGCGCCGGCGAGCTACATAATGGCGCGCAACATGGGCTGCGACGGGCCGCTCGCGTCGAACATCGTCCTGCTGTCGACCATGTTCTTCTCGTTCACGCTCGCCGCCTGGCTATTTGCGCTGCGCAGCTTCGGGCTGATATAACGCTCAAAGAAAGACCGCCGCATTTGCGGCGGTCTTTCTTTGTCATTTGCTTATGTCCGGAAGTTCCCCGAGCAGCTTGCAGGCCTCGTCGAAGGACATGGCCTCGACATTGCCGGGTATCTCTGTGCCGCCCTCCATGGAGTCGGTGACTATTATCGTGCGGATGCCGAGAGAGGCGGCGGCGCCGTCTTCCTTGGTGCTGTTGCCAACCATGAGGCACTGGTCCGGCGTTTTGCCGAGGCGGGAGAGCACAGATTTGTAGTACATCGGGTTCGGCTTTGTGGCCGAGCAGTTGGTGTAATCCGTGACGAGGGCGAAGTCCTCGGGCACGAGACCTATCCAGGCGAGGCGTGTACGCACCGCGACCGGCGGGAACAGCGGGTTCGTCGCAAGAGCGACGGTATATCCGCGGCAGCTGAGCGAGCGGATCATTCCGCCGCAGTCGCGCTCTGAGCGCAGCACCTCGCGCACTTCGTCGAACTCATTGGCATAGAAATCATCGGTCATCGACTCTATCTCGTGCGCGTTCTCGCCCATGAGAGAATCGAAGCGCTTCCAGAACGCCTCGCGGTTGGTCATGCTGCCGTCGTTCATCACCATGTCCTTGGTGCCGGCCCAGAGGGCCTGGATGAGCGGCTCTTTTTCATAGCCGCAGGGCGCAAGTTTTTTGGCGAGCCTGGAGAAATAGCTGCCGACGAATTCTTTTTCAGTCATGTTGAGCAGGGTACCGTCGAGGTCGAAGAGCACAGTATCTATCATATGGTATTATTATCCTTTCGCAGCGAGTTATATGTGGATTATACCACATCCGCCGCTGAAATCAAACCCCTTTCACTTCATCGTGCGCACGGAGTACACCACGGTTTGTACGCCCCAGATGAGCATGGCCGTGCCGGCGGCGGCAAGGGTGTTCATCCCCGCGCTCACGCCGAGGATGAGCGCGATGAGCCACACTGCAAGGCAGGTGAAAGTCACCGCCTGATACGCGGAGAAAGCGCCGCGGTATATCGTCATGCGCTCGGCCTCGTCACAGCTGTCCATCCATTTTTTGCGGAAGTCCGAGTCGAACACGCTGCCGCGCTTTTCCGGGTTCATCCTGCGCGTGAGATCGACACATGCCATCTGTACCACGATATAGGCCGCAAGCGAGAGCACCATGCCGCCCATGGCGAGCAGGAAACCGGTGCGATCCATTGTATCTGCCGCTCCGCCGGCAAACGCCGCCGCGAAGAAAAAGAATGAGCCTATCAAGCCGATGCCCTCAATGAGCAGGCTCACGCTGAGATACAGCTCGGTCTTTTTTGTGGCGTCGTCCTGCTCGGGGTCCATATTCTTGTACTCACGCATGGCAAGCAGGTAAGGCACTACTGCCGCGACCATCGCGGCGACGCTCCAGAAGCACAGCAGCACAGGGGCGGCTTTCGCGAGATATGCGATGAATCCATCGGCGGCGCGCGCCGCTTCGCCGAGCAGTTCGGCGCCCAGATAACCGAACACCGCGCCCACCAGGGCGGAACACGCGATGATAATGAGAAATTTCGGCAGGGCCTTTTTGTTGTCGCTCTTTATGTTGTCGTTCACTTTTCTTCCTCCTCAAGATAGAAAATGTCCTCCACTTTCGCGGAGCACACAGCCGCGATCTTCAGCGCCAGCGTGACCGACGGCGAGTAGTCGCCGCGCTCTATCTGGCTTATGGTCTGGCGCGAGGCCCCAACGAGCGAGCCCATCT
>CAJFRI010000081.1 GCA_904419385.1 Candidatus Heteroscillospira lomanii | reverse complement strand
CTGTTCATCTGGATAGCCATGTTCTGCTTCGTGCGGGCAAGGCCCTCTTTTATCTTGTCAAAAAAGCCCAATGCGGCCACCTCCGTTTTTATCTAAGCGAGAGCCTTTTCAGCCTCGTCTATATCCATCTCTATGACTTTCGACACGCCCTTCTCCTGCATGGTGACGCCGTAGAGCACGTCGGCCTGTTCCATCGTGCCGCGGCGGTGTGTGATGACTATGAACTGGGTATTCTTCGTGAGCGTGCGCATGTACTCGGCGGAGCGGATGACGTTCACGTCGTCGAGCGCCGCCTCTATCTCATCCATGACGCAGAACGGCGTCGGATGTACCTTGATTATCGCGTAATACAGTGCTATCGCGACAAACGCCTTTTCCCCGCCGGAGAGCAGGCTCAGCGTGCTCAGGGCCTTGCCTGGCGGCTGGACCTTCACCTCTATGCCGCAGTCGAGCACGTTGTCCTCATCCTCAAGGATGAGCGCCGCGCGTCCGCCCCCGAACAGCTCGAGAAAAGTCTCGCGGAAGCTGCGGTCTATCTCTTTGAACTCGCGGATGAAGATGTCTTTCATCTCCCTGGTTATCTGGGAGATGATGTCGAGCAGCTCGCGCTTCGCCTTCTCCACGTCGTCGCGCTGCTCGGTGAGGAAGCCGTAACGCTCGCTGACGCGCGCGTATTCGTCTATGGCGCCGAGGTTCGGAGTGCCGAGTGCGTTTATCGACCGGCGCAGCTCGGCTATGCGCTTCTGCGCGGCGGCCATGTTCTCCACCGGCGAGCGCATTGTTTGGGCCGCCGAACGGCTGAGCTCGTAGCTGTCCCACAGCTTGTCGATGATCTGCTTTTCCTCCATGTCGGCGGCCAGCTTTTTCTGCTCCAGCGCGGAGCAGAGGCGCTCCGCCTCGACGAGCTCGGCGTTTTTGTCCTTGCCGGCTTTCTCGGCGGCGACGCGCCTGCCCTCGAGCTCGAGCCTGAACTCAATGCCGGAGTTTATCTTCTCCTTGAGCGAGGCGATCTCGACGGCTATCTTCTCGCGGTCGGCCGCGCGGGAAGCGAGTTCTTCGCCGAGCTCGCTGCTCGAGGCCTCGAGCTTTGCTATGGCCTCGCTGCGGCCGCCGCTGGCTTCACTCAGGCTCTCCCGCAGGCGGCGCAGCTGCTCCATGGCGCGCTGCGTCGTGCCGGCCTCGGCGTCGAGCGAGGCGCTCTCCGAGCGCAGGGCCGAGAGCATGCCCTCGAGTTCCCTGCGGCGCTCCTCAAATCCCTCGCGTCCCTTGCCGCTCTCGGCGATCTCGGCGCGCAGCGACTCAAGCCTGCGCTCGATCTCAGCGCACTTGCGGCGGGTCTCTTCAGTGCGCGCGCGGTTCTCGCCGAGGCGGCGGGCTATATCGCGCTTCTCGTCCGAGAGCGACTGTATCGTCTCCTCCGCCGTTTTGACGATGAGCTCGCCCTGGGCGGCGGCGGAGTCCGCCGCGGCGCATTTGGCCTGGGCCTCGGCCTGTTCGGCCTGGGCCGCCTCCAGCTCGTGCCGCGCGGCGGCGAGAGCGCGCTCCGCCTCGCCGAGATCCTTCTCGCATGAGGCGAGGTCGCCTCTCAGCCGCTCAAGCGCGGCTCTCAGCCGGTCGATCTCATTCGCGCGCGAGAGCACGCCCGTGCCCCTCGCGGCGCTGCCGCCGGTCATCGAGCCGCCGGCGTTTATCACCTGTCCGTCGAGCGTGACTATCCTGAACCTGTTTGAAAACCTCTTCGCTATCCTCACGGCGTCCCCGAGCGTCTCCGCCACGGCCGTGCGGCCGAGCAGGTTCGTGAACACGCTCTCATATTCGCGGTCGAACTGCGCGAGGTCTATCGCCAGCCCGAGATATCCCCGCTCGCCCTCTGGCTCCCTGTCGAGCCGAGAGCCCTTTATGGAGCTGAGCGGCAGGAATGTCGCGCGGCCGCCGTCGCGGCGCTTGAGGAACTCTATGGCGAGCTTCGCGTCCTCTGGGCTGTCGACGACTATGTTCTGCATTGCGGCACCGACGGCCGTCTCCAAAGCGAGGGCAAACCTCTCGTCGGCCCTCACCAGGCTGGCAACCGGGCCGTGCACTCCCCTGAGCGTGCCGCGCTCGGACTCGCGCATGACGGTTTTGACCGCCTTTGAAAAGCCCTCATACTCGCGCTCCATGTTCTCCAGCATGGTGAGGCGACCCTCAGTCGAGCGGCACTCCACCATCAGCTTCGTGTGCCTGTCGCCGAGCTCTTTCGAGCGCTGCTCGCGCCCGCGCAGGCGCAGCCGGTAGCCGGATATCATGTTCGTGAGCTCTTCGAGGCGCCCGCGCGCCTCGGCCTGAGCCTTTCTGTCATCCGCCAGGCGTGCGGCGCTCTCCGCGCGGCGCTCTTCCGCCGCAGCGGACTCGCGCGCGCAGGCCGTCTCCCTGTCCATGAGCTCCTGCGCGGAGTCGGCCAGCATGTTCACCACCGTGCGCGCCTGGGTCAGCTCGCCGGAGAGAGTTCCCTCGTTCGAGATCAGTTCGCTCAGCGCGCGCTCGGCCTCGCCGCTCGAGGCCTCGTTTTCCTTTATTTGGCCGACAACGCCCTCAGCCTTTTCAGCGTTGAGCTGCTTTGCCGCTTCGATCTCCGCGAGGCGGCTCTCATGCCCGGCCAACTGGTCGGAGAGCTGCCTGTCGCGCTCGAGCTGCTCGGCAATGTCGCCGCGCATACGCTCGACGCTCTCGGCGTTGTTGGCGATGTTCGTTCTGATGACGGCCATGGCGCTGTCGCACTCGGCGGCCCGGCTCTCCGCAGCACTCAAAAGCTGGCGCAGCTGCTCTGTCTCCATGTCCTGCTCCCGCATCTTGGCGGAAAAGTTCTCCGCCTCAGCATAGCGCCTGTCCATGTCCGCTTTGGCGGCGTCACGAGCCGCTGCGGCCGAGTCGAGCTCCGCCTCGCGGCCGGCAGACTGCTCGTGCAGGCGGTCGAGCTGGGCCATCCAGGCGGATACCTCGGACTGTTTGAGTTCCTCGCGCAGGGCGAGATATTTCCTCGCGTCCTCGGCCTGCTTTTTCAGCGGCCCGACCTGGAGTTCGAGCTCGTCTATCTTGTCGTTTACGCGCAGCAGGTTCTCATCAGTCTTTTCGAGCTTGCGCTCAGCCTCCTCCTTGCGCGCGCGGAAGCGGGCGATGCCGGCGGCCTCCTCGAATATCTCGCGCCTGTCGGTGCTGCGGGCGGAAATTATGTCGGCGATGCGGCCCTGGCCTATGATGGAGTAGCCGTCGCGCCCGAGGCCCGTGTCCATGAGGAGCTCGGTTATGTCCCTCAGGCGGACGCTCTCGCGGTTTATATAATACTCGCTCTCGCCGCTGCGGTAATAGCGGCGTGTTATCATGACCTCGCTGCTGTCCATGTCGAAAAGGCGCTCGCTGTTGTCGAGGATAAGGCTCACCTGGGCAAAGCCCATGGCTCCGCGTTTTTCCGTACCGCCGAAGATGACGTCCTCCATCTTTCCGCCGCGCAGCGCTTTCGACCGCTGCTCGCCCATGACCCAGAGCAGCGCGTCTGCTATATTCGATTTTCCGCTGCCATTCGGTCCCACGATGGCGGTTATATCCTTGTCGAAGCTGAGGACGGTCTTGTCCGGAAACGACTTGAAGCCCTGAATCTCCAGTGCCTTAAGGTACACGCAAACACCTCTATCTGCCGATTTTAAACCATTTTACAGTATATATTAATCTTCACGCATTTGCAACGGAAACTATGGTTATTTCATCTTTCTGCGCCGACTGGTCCGGCACGGCCCTGAGCTTCATGCCGGTGAGGCTCCTTATCGCCTCGGCGTTCGCGCGGTGCTGCCCCACCATGACAGACACCCGCGACGGGTGCACCGCAACCGTGAGCAGGCCGCTGCCACGGCGGCCGTCCAGCATGACGAGCAGGCGCTCGAGATAAATGCGCGAGAGCACGAGCTCGCCGAGCGCCGGATGGTAGGCCCCGGCGGCCGCCTCGCCTCCGGAGAGGTCGTCGGTCGGGTTGAGCCCGAGGCGGATGACGGGGATATGCGCCGCGGCAAATATCGGCACTATCTTCGCACAGACGGCCACGGCGTCCTCGACGGTGTGCTCGCGGTATGCCCCGCTGCGCCACATGTCGTACAGCTCCGTGCCGCGGACTATCACCGTCGGGTATATGCGCACGCCGTCGGGCCCCAGCCCGGCTATGCGCCTGGCAGTGGCTATGTCTTTCTCCGGCGTCGAGCCGGGCAGCCCGGTCATCATCTGGAGTATGAGCGAAAATCCGCGCGACTTTATCAGCCCGGCGGCACGCACGGTGTCCTCCGCCTTGTGCCCCCGGTTCGTGAGCGCGAGCACCTCGTCGTCCATCGACTGGCTGCCGAGCTCTATGACGCGCACGCCGTATCTCTCCAGGCGGTCGAGCCGCTCGGGGTCTATGGCGTCCGGCCGCGTCGACAGCCGCAGGGACGAGCAGCGCCCGTCACTGATAAACTCAAAAGCCGCGCCGAGCAGCTCCTCCTGTTCACCAGCGGGTATCGCGGTGAAGCTGCCGCCGTAAAACGCTATCTGCGGTCTGGAGCCCGCCGGCAGTTTTTCCAGGGCCGAGGACACATCGCGCCTGACCGAATCCGCCGTGGCAGGCAAAAGGCTGCCTGAGATGCGCCTCTGGTCGCAGAAGACGCAGTTCATCGGGCAGCCAATGTGCGGGATAAAAACCGGGATTATGCTGTTGTTCATTTCTTCAGCTCCTCAAGGGCCCGGCAGGCGGCAGCCTGTTCGGCGTCTTTCTTGCTGCGGCCGCTGCCCTCGCCTATGGGCTCACCGTTGAGCAGCACCCGCGCCGTGAAAGTCTTGCAGTGGTCGGGGCCGGACTCGCCCACCATCTCATAGGCGAGCACCTGCCCGCTCCTGCGCTGCACGAGCTCCTGGAGCTCAGTCTTGTGGTCGGCCGAGGCGGCATGCGCCCCGGGGTCAAACCCGGCGAGGATCATCCTGCCGATGAACCCGCTCGCGACCTCTATCCCGCCGTCGAGATACATGGCGGCGATAACGGCCTCCACGCAGTCGGCCAGTATGGACTGGCGCTCCCTGCCGCCGGTGAGCTCTTCGCCGCGGCCGAGCATGATGAAACGCCCGAGACCCAGCTTCTGCGCTACGGAATAGAGGCTCTGCTCGCACACGAGCTCGGCGCGCAGGCGGGTCATGCGGCCCTCTGGCATTCCGGGACAGCTCAAAAACAGGTGGCGCGCCACGGCCAGCCCGAGCACGCTGTCGCCCAGAAACTCGAGCCGCTCGTTGCACTCGAGGTGCAGATGCCGGTTTTCGTTTGCATACGAGCTGTGCACCAGGGCGGTTTTGAGGAGAGAACAGTCTTTGAACTCATATCCGAGCTTTGTCTCAAGCTCCTTCACTTCCGCCGCCCCCTCACTCGACGGAGCCGATGTATTTGACGATATAGTCGACTATGTCGCCGACAGTCTCAAGCGACTTGACCTCGGCCATCATGGCGGCGCGGGCCTCCTTGTCGTCGGGCATGCTCACGCCGAACTCCTCCTCGCAGGCAAAAACCAGCTCGGCGAGGTCGACGGAGTCTATGGCGAGCTCGTCGTAAAGTGAGGAATCCTCGGTTATCTCCTCGACGTCGGTGATGTCGGCGATGAGGTCGCGGACGGTTTCAAATACTGCTGTTCTGTCCATATGGTCTTGCTCCCTTCGGATTTGTTTCTTTTAAAACATAATAGCACAAGGTATTGCTCTGTCAAGCCTCTTTGGCGACTTTCATCACGTCGACGTTGCGCTCTATCTCGCCTATAACGTCGGCCTCGACGAAACCTATGGCCTGCATGACGGCGCTGCGGATCGCGCGCGCATCGCTGCTTCCGTGCGCCTTGACGACGGTCTTGCGCAGGCCGAGCATTATCGTGCCGCCGACCTCGCTTATGTCGACCCTGCTCTTTATCCCGGCAATGGAGTCCTTGAGCAGGAGCGCGCCGAGCTTGCTCTTTGCGCTGGAGAGGAACGCGCCCTTGAGCTCTTTGAGCAGGAACAGCGCCGTGCCCTCGACAGTCTTGAGAAAGATGTTCCCGGCAAACCCGTCGGTCACAAGCACATCGGTGTCGCCGAGCATGACCTCCCTCGCCTCGATGTTGCCTCTGAAATCTATCCTGCCGGCCTTTCCGGCCTCGTCAAGCGCTTTCCAGGCCTCTATGCGGTTGGGAGTGCCCTTGCACTCCTCGGCGCCTATATTGAGCAGATTTACCCTCGGCTCATCTACACCCAGTATGCGCTTCGAGTAGAACGAGCCCATGTATGCAAACTGGAGCAGGTATTCGGGAGTACACTCGGCGTTTGCGCCGCAGTCAATGAGCAGGAAGCGCCCTTTGGCGCTCGGCACGACCAGCGCCAGCGCGGCGCGCCTGATTCCGCGCACGCGGCGCACGGTTATTGTCGCTCCGCTCAGCAGGGCGCCGGTGCTGCCGGCGGAGACGAACGCGTCGCCCTCGCCGGATGAGAGCAGCCTGAGCCCAACGGCCATCGAACTGTCGGGCTTCATGCGCACTGCGGTAGCCGGATCGTCCTCCATCTCTATCACCTCGGAGGCCGGAGCTATCCTTATGTGCTCGCCGTCGGCGGACGCGCCCGCCTCTCCGATGCAGCGGCCTATGGCCTGCGGGTCGCCGCAGAGCGTTATATCCACGCCGAATTCCTTCGCCGCATCGACAGCGCCTCTGACCGCAGCATCCGGCGCGTTGTCGCCTCCCATGGCGTCAACTATTATCCTCATTTGAAACTGCCCCCATTCACTATTTCATCGATGATACCGAGCGACCGCTTGGATATCTCAAGATTCTTGTTGCGCTTGCCCTTTACTCTGTATCCGAGCGGGGCGATTATTCCGAAATTTATGTTCATGGGCTGGAAGTCGCCCACGCTGCCGCCGGAAATGTACAGTCCCAGCGCGCCTATGGCCGTCTCCGCCGGGAGATCGAGCGGAGGGAGCCCTCTCAGGCGCGCAGCGGTCTCAAGGCCGACGAGCATGCCCGATGCGCAGGACTCGACATATCCCTCGACCCCGGTCATCTGGCCGGCGAAAGCGATGCGCGGCTGCGCCTTGAGCCTGTAATACCGGTCGAGCAGCTCCGGCGAGCGCAGGTATGTGTTGCGGTGCATGACGCCGTAGCGCACGAACTCGGCGTCTTTGAGCGCCGGTATCATGGAGAACACGCGCTTCTGCTCGCCGAACGCGAGGTGAGTCTGGAACCCTACCAT
>CAJFRI010000080.1 GCA_904419385.1 Candidatus Heteroscillospira lomanii | reverse complement strand
TTATTTCTGACGTCAATAGAGCTTGGGTATCTCCACTTCTTTGTTGAACGAGTACTCAGGAGTCGGGAACTCGCCGCTCAGCGTCTCTGCGTGGAACTGATTGAGCCCTTTGACCATCTCCTCGCGTATATGCGCGAACTGCTTGACGAACTTTGGCTTGAAATCGCCGTACATTCCGAGCAGATCCTGTGTGACGAGCACCTGACAGTCGACATCGGGACCCGCGCCTATGCCGAGCACCGGTATCTTCAGCGTATCTCGCAGAGCGCGGCCGACCACGCTCGGCACGCACTCGACCACAATGGAAAACGCGCCGGCGCGCTCGATTGCGAGCGCATCCTCTATGAGCTTCTTCGCACTCTCGGGCGTGCCGCCCTGCACCTTGAACCCGCCGAGCGAGGTCGAGGTCTGAGGCGTGAGTCCGATGTGCCCCATGACCGGTATGCCGGCTTTGACCATGCGCTCTATCGTGGGAGCCATGTCGGCGCCGCCCTCGAGCTTCACACAGTCGCAGTTGGTCTCCATGAGTATGCGGTTCGCGCTCATGATCGCCTGTTCGGGGCTGACGTTATACGAGCCGAACGGCATGTCGCCGACTATAAACGTGTCTGGCGCGCCCTTAACCACCGGGCGGATGTGGTGTATCATGTCGTCGAGCGTCACGCCCACGGTCGTGCTGTATCCGAGCATGACCATGGCGAGCGAATCGCCGACAAGTATGACCTCGCACTCGCTGTCGTTGACTATCGACGCGGTCGTATAGTCGTAGGCCGTGACATAGGCAAACCTGCGCCCCTCTTCCTTGTACTTCTTGAAATCCAGGATAGTCATTTTCTTCTTAGCCATGCTCTTTGCCTCCCGTATTTTGATAAAATGATATAGTCACTCCTGAACGCGGCGGCGGACAGGATGCCGTATGACGGTCTTCCATTTCTCCGGCGGCACTTTGCGCGCGTCGGACATGTATATCTCGTGGTGGAGCCGGCCGCCGCCGAGGTCGGGCTCATAGCCGTTTTCCCGGGCGAACCCGTCCATCGCCGCGATGGTCTCATGCTCGCTGTCGAACGGGCCGAGGTGCATCATCTGCACGCACAGCCCCTCGGTCACGGTGATGAACTCGCACGCCGAACAGTCGAGCTTTTTCTTCGCGCCCGCCGTCTCGACCGCCCATCTGAAGTCGTCCCCGGTCACAAAGTCCGGCAGCCGGATCACGGATATCCAGTTGAAAGCGCTCTTGTCGGCGCAGTCGATCTCTCCGCCGTCATGCCACCAGAAGCCCTCCAGCGGAGGGACGACATATTCGAAAAAGCCGTCTATCTCGTGCCCGGCCCTGCGGCTCATGCGTATCGTATAGGCCACGGCGTACAGTATCCCTATGGCTTTCTGATAGTCGCCACCCTCGGCGTTGGGGTCGCCGCGTCCCCGCACGGCGATGTAATTCACAGGCGGGAGATCGACGATCTCCGGGGAGTTTTTCGGCATGTAGAACTCTTTATATTCCTTTTTAAAGTCGAAAGCCATGCTGCATCGCTCCCTTTACTATTATACCCCCATGATACAGCACTGCCGCATGTATTGCAAGTTGACAGTTATCCCGCCGTAAACTAAAATGGAAGTATAAACGACAAGGAGGCGGTATGATGAAGATCGCAGTTCTCGGCGCCGGCGCCATGGGCAGCCTTTACGGCGGATATCTCTCGCGCAAAAACGACGTGTGCCTCGTCGATGTGTGGCGCGAGCACGTCGATGCGATAAACGCCCGCGGGCTCGACATAGATGAGGCCGGCGGCTCGATCACCCATGTCTCGCCCAGGGCGGTCACCTCCGCTCAGGACGCGGGCGAGGCCGGGCTCGTCATCGTATTCGTGAAATCAATAAACACCGCCGAGGCACTGGAGAGCGCCGCGGCGCTCATAGGCAGCGAAACCATAGTGCTCACGCTGCAAAACGGCTACGGCAACGGCGACGATATCGCCCGTTTCGTGCCGCGCGAGCGCGTCGTCGTCGGCACGACGAGCCACGGATGTACCATGCGCGGCCCCGGGCACATTTTCCACGCCGGCAGCGGCCCGACCCACGTCGGCGCGCTCGGCCGGGTTCAGAGCGCGGCGCGGACCGTCGCCGCCGTATTGTCGGAGAGCGGCTTTGAGACCGACTGCTCCGGCAAGGTCATGGAGCTCGTATGGGGCAAGCTGTTTGTGAACATCGCTATAAACGCCGTCACCGCCCTGCTCGACGTGCCGAACGGCTTCGTCCAGAGCGACGGACACGCGCGCGAGTGCGCGGCGCTGCTCGTGCGCGAGGCGGTCGAAGTCGCAAACGCCTCCGGCATGAGCTTTGACGCCGACGCCGAGATCGAAAACGCGCTCGCCGTCGCCGTGAACACCGGCGGCAACTGCTCGTCCATGCGCGCCGACGTGCTCGCCCGGCGCCGCACCGAGATAGGCAGGATAAACGGCGCCGTGGTCAAAAAAGCCGGGGAACTCGGGCTCGACGCGCCGTACAACCGCATGGTGAGCCTGCTCATAGGGTGCAGGGAGGACACTTACCTGAATTGACGAACCAGGCTGCGCCAAAGCGCAGCCTGGTTTTTCGGTTATTTTCTGAAATACTCAACCGCAAGGACGATGAGCCCCAGCGCGAGCATCGCCAGAGAGACGATCAGGGGGATAAGCGCGCCGTTATCCAATACGGTGGTCATTATCCTGCCGGGCGGAGTTGTCCAGCCCATGGCCATATTCGAGCTGACGGAGATGAGCACGGCTCCGAGCCCAACGCTCCCGCTCAGGGTGAGAAATCCTCCTATGACGGCTTTTTTCATTTTGTCCTCCTCGGTTAGTTTTATATAACCAATTTTACCGCACTCCGGGGCGCACGTCAAGCCTTTTCAGCGCTCCCGCTCGAACAGCACCTCGCCGCCTATCATCGTGAGGTCGACTTTCACGTCGCAGAGCTCCATGGGGTCGATGGAGAGTATGTCGCGGTCGAGCACGATGAGGTCGGCGAGTTTGCCGGGCTCGACGCTGCCCTTGATGTCCTCTTCAAACGACTGGTACGCCGCGTTGACCGTACAGCAGCGTATAGCCTCCATGAGCGACACCGCCTGAGTGCGGTCGCACTGTACGCCGCGGACGCGGTCATAGCGATTAACCGCGCCGTCTATCATCTCAAATCCGCACGGGCCGGACGGCGCGTCGCTGTGCAGCGAGCAGACCACGCCAGCATCAATCATGCTGCGCAGGGCCCCGAGAAAGCGGTTGCGCTCGGGCCCGTAGAACCCGGCAAAATTTGCCCCCAGCAGGGCGACGAGCCCCGCATTCACCGAGGGGCAGATATTCATCTTCGCCATTCGGGCGATCAGGTCTCTGTCCGTCAGGGTGCAGTGCTCTATCCTGTGCCGTCTGAGCGGCAGCTCCGGGTCGGCGGCAAAAGCGGCCTCGTATCCCTCGACCATGAACTCCACGGCCTCGTCGCCTATGGCGTGCGCCGTGGCCTGGCACTCGGCCGAGTCGATCATGCGTATGTAATCGCGCACCTCGCCGCGCGTCCATCCCTTTTCGCGCGGGAGCGACGGGTCGTGCGAGTACGGTTCCCTCGTCGCGCATGAGGGCCCGCCCGAGCCGCCGTCTATCATGAACTTGCACGGGCCTATCCGGAAATGCTCGTCGCCGAGGCCCGTCATCAGCCCGAGCTTTAAAAAGTGCGCGTTGTCCTCTTTTGAAAACGGCTTGCCGAATATGCTGTGCAGCGCCATATACACACGCACCTTGAACCTGCCGCTGCGGCATAGCTTCTGCATGACGTGGTATGATGGGGCATCACATTCTCCCATGTCGCCGACGGAGGTTATCCCTTTTTCAAGGCACAGCTCCTGCGACTTGAGCGCGGCGCGCGCCTGCTGTTCCTGCGTATATCCCACCTTGCTCCAGAGCAGGAAATGCGTGTGCCCGCGCACCATGCCGGTGAGCCTTCCGTCCCTCACCTCGACCTCGTCCGGCGGGTATTTTGCCGCGTCCGCAGCCGTGAACACGCCGAGATGCTCCAGCGCCTTTGAGTTGTACATGCAGATATGCCCGCCGCCGTGCATACAGTGGACGGGATTGCCGGGAGCGGCGTCGTCGAGCTCTTCTATCGTCGGGTGCCGCCGCTCGGGAAAGAGCAGCGGCTCATAGCCCATCATGGATATCCACTCGCCCGGCTTTTTCGTCGCGGCTGCCGAGCGCACGAGCTCAAGCATGGCCGCAAGGCTGGGGCAGTTTTTGTTCGTCGTGTCTATGATCGCCGAGTCGAGCTCCGTGCCCAACATGCCGTTCAGTATCGGGTGGAAATGGCTGTCGTTTATGCCGGGCATGAGAGCCCTGCCGCCGAGGTCGTATACACGCGTGCGCCCGTCGCAGAGCTCGATGAGTTCCATGGATGAACCAGTGAACGCGATCCGGCCGCCGCTCACGCCGGCTGCCTCAACGACGCTGTTGCTGTCATCTACAGTTATGACCCGTCCGTTTATAAACGCCGTGTCGATATGTCCGAACGCAAAGCCCACGGCTGTGTTCCCCCTTCCTTACAGCCAATGCTTTTTTATTTAATTTTACCATATGTATGTGTCTATAACAAGCACGATTCATCCTATATGCCTGGCGTTTCAACTCCGCAGCCTGCTGTAAAACATCTTGCAATCAAAGCGGCAAATTGTATTTTCCATTTTTTATCAGAAATTTGCTGCCTTCTGTTACATAATATCGTCATTTTCACTATATTAAATTTTTTGATGATCTCATAAGCCGCCATTTTCTACAAATGGCGCTTGAATTACCAGGAATTTATGGTATTATGTAGTTGAATGCTGGACATTTTTACAAGCTGCGCGGCCCATATGCCTGCGGACCGCGCGCTTATTATAACTGAAAGGAGTGCAGACACCGGCGTTCACCATCCGCAGAAAACCCACGCCAACTAAAGAAGGGAGGATTCCGCATGGCTGATAACAACAGTACCAGCGGAAAATACGCAACCTCGTTCCGGCAGCAGTTCACTCTGCGCGGAATGATAATAGGCGCCATAGGCTCGGTCATCCTCACATGCTCGTCGATGTTCGTGGCGCTCAAGGCCTCGTCCGTGCCGTGGCCCATCATGTTCGTGGCGCTGGTGTCGATGTTCGGCCTAAAAGCCCTCGGCCACACGAACTACAATGAGATAAACGTCACGCACACGGCGATGTCCGCCGGCGCGATGGTCGCTGGCGGCCTCGCGTTCACTATCCCGGGCATCTACATGCTCGACCCGGCCGCCGATCTGGACTTTGCAAAGCTGCTGGTCATCACCGTCGGCGGCGTGCTGCTCGGCCTCATTTTCACCGCGATACTGAGAAAGCATTTCATAGAAAAAGCCAATCTGCCGTACGCCATGGGACAGGCCGCGGCCGAGGTCGTCATCGTGGGCGACGAGGGCGGCAAGAAGTCCGCCTGGCTCTTCGGCTCGCTCGGCCTGTCGGGCGTGTTCACCTGGCTGCGCGACTGGGGCATCGCCGGACACAGGATCCCGGCCATGCTCTCAAGCAAATACATCACCGCGACCTATGGCTCACAATTTGCCATCTGGCTCTCGCCCATGCTCATATCCATCGGATACATAGTCGGGCCGCTGTTCATCGGGGTGTGGTTCCTCGGCGCGCTCATCGGCGACGGCCTCATCCTCATCGGCGGCCAGGCCTCCGGTATACTCGACGCGGCCTCGGCCAGCGCGATCAAGTCGTCTCTCGGCCTCGGGCTCATGGTCGGCTGCGGCGCCGGAATATTCATCAAGGAGATCATTCCCCGCGCAAAGAGCCTCATCATCCCCATGTTCTCGCGCAAAAGCGCCGGCGACTGCATAGTCCCCATGCGCTGGGCGCCCGTCGTGGCCATAGTGCTCGCGGGGCTGTTCGTGTTCGTGCTCGACATGCCCATACTCGCCGCCATAGTCACCATACTCGGCTGCTGGCTGGCGACGGCCATGTCCTGCCAGTGCGTCGGCCTGTCGGGCATAAACCCGATGGAGATATTCGGAATACTCATCCTGCTCATCGCCCGAGCCGTCTCCGGAGTTAGCGGGACGGAGGCATTCTATGTCGCCGCCATAGTCGCCGTCGCCGCCGGCCTTACCGGCGACGTCATGAACGACTTCCGCTCCGGGTACATACTCCACTCCGACCCCAAGGCCCAGTGGTTCGGCGAGCTCATCGGCGGCATCATCGGCGCCGTCGTCTCCGTCGGCGTGCTCATGATAATCGTCACGGCCTATGGCGGCGAGGTCTTCGGCAGCGACATGTTCCCCGCAGCCCAAGCAAGCGCAGTCGCGGGAATGGTCGGCGGCATATCAAACGTCCCGGTCTTTGTGTTCGGCATCATTGCCGCCGCGATCATGTACATCATCGGCCTGCCGGTCACGACACTTGGACTCGGCGTGTACCTGCCGTTTTACATGTCCGCCACCGCGTTCATCGGCGGCGCGCTGAACTTCATCCTCTCCAAAGCTGCGCCCGGCGTCCGCGAGAGAGGCAACGACACCGTTGTGGCAGCCGGCATGCTCGGCGGAGAGGGAGTTATCGGCGTCGTCATCGCGCTCATCACCGCCATCCAGGTCATTCAGGCCGGCTGATCATGCTATCGGAGGGAGCCCTATGAGAGAAATCAGCATCACCGACATAAAAGGCATCAAAATAGGCCACGCTCAGGATCTCGCCGGCGGCACCGGCTGCACGGCAATCATCTGCGAAAAGGGCGCGTTCGCCGGAGTGGACGTGCGCGGCGGCGGCCCCGCCTCGCGGGAGACCGAGCTTCTCAAGCCGGTCAACATGGTCCAGCAGATACACTGTGTCATGCTCTCCGGCGGCAGCGCTTTCGGCCTTGAGGCCGGCGACGGGGCGATGCAGTACCTTGAGGAGCACGGCGTCGGTTTCGACACCGGCTGCGGGGTCGTCCCCATAGTCTGCGGGGCTTCATTGTTCGACCTCGTGGTGGGCGACCCAAAGTGCCGCCCCGACAAGGCCATGGGCTATGCCGCCTGTCAAAACGCGGGCGGTGAGGTCGCCGAGGGATGCGTCGGCGCCGGTACAGGAGCTACCATCGGCAAGTATTTCGGCCCAGGGCGTATGATGAAGAGCGGCCTTGGAGTCTGCGCCGTGCAGCTAGGCGACGTGCAGTGCGCAGCCGTCGTCGCCGTGAATGCTCTCGGCGATGTCGTGGACTACGACACACGAAAGACCATAGGCGG
>CAJFRI010000079.1 GCA_904419385.1 Candidatus Heteroscillospira lomanii | reverse complement strand
GAACCGTGATACTTGAGCGGCTCCGTTGTTTCAGACAACGGGGCCGCTTTTGTATATATGGGCGCCTGCCGCCGCAGAGGCGTGTGAGCGCTCTGAGCCCATCCCGGCCGGAAACTGCCGCGCCGCTGGGTCATATCCGCAAAATTGCAAAGGAGAAATGAAAAAATGAAAAAGCTTCTCGCCGTGGTAATGGCCATGGCCATGATCCTGTCTCTCGCCGCCTGCATGGGCGGAGAGGCTTCCACCCCCGCTCCCACTGAGGAGCCCGCCGAGACCGCTCCGGCAGAGTCCGCCCCCGCTGAGGGAGAGCCCGCCGAAGGCACCGTCTATAACATCGGCATCTGCCAGCAGATGCAGCACCCCTCCCTCGACGAAGCCACACAGGGGTTTGAGGATGCCCTGACCGAGCTGCTCGGAGATCAGGTGAAGTTCGACTACCAGAACGCCGGTGGAGAGCAGGCCAACTGCACTTCCATCGTGGCCAAGTTCGTCAGCGACGACGTCGACCTCATCATGGCCAACGCCACCACCGCCCTCCAGAGCGCCCAGGCCGCCACGACCACCATCCCTGTTGTCGGCACCTCGGTCACCGATTATGTGTCCACGGGCATAGTCGAGTCCAACGAGGAGCCCGGCGCCAATGTCACCGGCTACTCCGACCTGTCCGATGTGAGCAACCACGTCGCCCTGCTCCAGCAGCTCCTGCCCGACGTAGGTACCGTGGCCATCATCCGCTCTTCCGGCGAGGAGAACTCCCGCATCCAGTCTGAGACCGCGGCCGCCGCTTTCGAGGAGGCCGGAATAGCCACGGAGGAGTACACCGCCAACGACTCCAACGACATTTCATCCGTCGTGACCGAGGCCTGCCTCAACGCCGACGCCATCTATATCCCCACGGACAACCTGCTTGCCGGCAACATGCAGCTTGTCAAGAACGTCGCCCTCAACCAGAAGGTGCCTGTCATCTCCAGCTTCACCGCCGAGGAGGACGACGGCGCGCTCCTGTCCATCTCCATCAGCTATTACACCATGGGCCGCCTCGCCGACGAGATGGCTTACGACATACTCGTCGAAGGAGCCGACCCCGCCACCATGCCCATAGGCGTCATGTCTGTCGAGGACATGGATATCACCATCAACCAGAGCGTTGCCGATGAACTCGGTGTCACGGTCCCCGAGGACATGCAGCAGTACGTCAAGTAATCAGCAGATAAACTGGAGGAGACTGGAATGAATTTCTTCACCGCGCTCCTGGCCCAGATGCCGGACGCCGTTGCCAAAGGGCTGATCTGGGGCCTGATGGCGCTGGGAGTGTACATCACCTATAAAATCCTGGATTTTCCGGACCTGACGGTTGACGGCTCCCTCTGTACCGGAGGTGCGGTGGCCGCCGTCATAATAGTCGGCGGAATACCGGCGCCCATGGCGCTCATAGGAGCCCTGATCGCCGGCGGCCTTACCGGCGCGGTCACCGGGCTGCTACACACCAAGATGGGCATACCCGGCATACTCGCCGGAATACTCACCCAGCTCGCCCTCTACTCGATAAACCTGAGGATAATGGGCAACCGGTCGAACGTGTCGGTCAGCGTCGATGAGTTCCCGCTGATGGCGAGCATACGCTATCCCTGGCAGACCTGCGCCATCGCGCTCGTGTTCTGCATAGGCACGATAGCGGTGCTGTGCTGGTTCTTCGGCACGGAGCTCGGCAGCGCCGTGCGCGCCACGGGCAGCAATCCGAATATGTCCCGCGCGCAGGGCATCAACACCGACCGCACAAAAATGGTCGCCCTCATCCTCTCGAACGCGCTGGTCGGCCTCTCGGGCGGCCTGTTCGCCCAGTATCAGAGCGCTGCCGACGTCAACATGGGCCGCGGCGCCATAGTCATAGGGCTCGCCGCCGTCATTATCGGGCAGGTGCTGTTTTCCCGTGTGCGCGCGTTCGGCGGAAAGCTCACCGGCGTGGTCGTGGGCTCCATCATCTACTATATCGTCATCGCGCTGGTCATCCGTCTGGGCCTCAATACGAACGACATGAAGCTCATATCCGCAGCCGTCGTGGCGGTGTTCCTCGCCATACCGTATTGGAAGAGCAACATCGCTCAGAAAAACCACCGCCGCAGCCTTGCCGCCGCCGCGGCAGGGCAGAGCAGGAGGGCCGAAAATGCTTGAACTGGATCAGGTCTGCAAGACATTCAACCCGGGCACTGTGAACGAGAAGACGGCGCTCGATCATCTGACGCTCAGGCTCGAGGCCGGCGATTTCGCGACGGTCATCGGAGGAAACGGCGCCGGAAAATCCACGATGCTCAACGCCATCGCCGGCGTGTGGCTCATCGACGAGGGCAGCATACGCATAGACGGCGCAGACGTGACCGAGCTGTCGGAGCACAGGCGCGCCCTCCATCTGGGCCGCGTGTTCCAGGACCCAATGGTCGGCACGGCCGGCGACATGACCATAGAGGAGAACCTCGCCCTGGCCGCCAGGCGCGGCGAGCGGCGCACGCTCCGCTGGGGCATCAAAAAGGGCGAGCGCGATAAATTCCGCGAGCTGCTGAAGCCGCTCGGACTCGGCCTCGAGGACAGGCTCACCGCCAAGGTCGGCCTCCTCTCGGGCGGCCAGCGCCAGGCGCTCACGCTCCTGATGGCGGCGCTCAAAAAGCCGAAAGTGCTCCTGCTCGACGAGCACACCGCCGCTCTCGACCCCAAGACCGCCGCCAAGGTGCTCGAGCTGTCGGACAAAGTCGTCGAGGAGAACAGGCTCACGACGCTCATGGTCACCCACAACATGAAAGACGCCATTGCCCACGGCAACCGCCTCATCATGCTCGACGCCGGGCGCGTCATCCTCGACATAAGCGGCGAGGACAAGAAAAAGCTCACCGTCCCCGACCTGCTGGCCCGCTTCAGCAAGGCTTCAGGAGAGGAAGTGGAGAGCGACAGGCTGCTCCTTGCCTGAAATGCTGTAACAAACAAGCCGCCTGCTGATGCAGGCGGCTTTTTCATATGCTCTCCGGCAGGGCGGGGGGAGAGCCTTGACTTGATTTTAATGCTGAGTATCAATATAATGAAATGTATGAAACAGCGCCGCGCTGGCGCGGGAGACGAACAAACAGGAGGTTGCGAGGCATGGAAACTTTCATCACCAGAGCCGCGAGGCTCAACGGGCCGTATGACATCGAGCTCATAGAAAAAGAGCTGGTCTGCGGTGAGGACGACGTGATCGTCAAAAACCATCTCATGGGCATCTGCGGCTCGGACAAGAGCTTTTACCGCGGCCGGCTGCCGCTTAAGACGGCGGAGTTCCGCCAGGATCCGAGCTTTCCGTTCATGCTCGGGCATGAGTCGGGCGGCACTGTCGTGGCCGTCGGCAGCCGAGTGAGCAATTTTGCCGTCGGCGACAAGGTGATGGCCTTCGGCTGGAACAACAATTACGCAGACTATTTCTCGTCCAAAGAGTTCCAGCTCCAGCCGGCGCCGGAGGGGCTCGACATGGATCTCGCCTCGCTCGGCGAGCCGCTGGCCTGCGCTATGCACTCCGGCCTCCATTCCAATGTCCAGCTCGGCGATTTCGTGGTCGTCATGGGCGCGGGCTTTGCCGGGCAGGTCATCGCCCAGTGCGCTAAGAAAAAGGGCGCCGCCTGCGTCGCGGTGGTCGATGTTCTCGACGGAAAGCTCGCCCTTGCGAAAAAGCTGGGCGCCGACGTCGTGATAAACTCCTCGAAACAGAGCGCCGCGGACGAGATCTTCGCTCTCACGGGCGGCAGGGGCGCGGACGTTGTGGTCGAGGCCGCGGGCACGGCCGAGTCGTATGACCTCGCGAGCACCGTGCTGCGCCACAACGGTAGCTTCGTTTTCTACAGCTGGGTGACCGAACCTATCACCATAAACATCAGCCGCTGGCACGACGACGGTTTCAACTTCATAAACACCTGCCTCGTGCACCACACCTGGCACGAGCGCTATGTCTGGTGCCAGGCGGCGCTGCGCCCGGTGATACAGGGGCTCGTGGACATAAAGCCCCTCATCACGAACGAGTTTCCCCTCGCTGACATCAAGAAGGGGTTTGAGCTCGCAGACAGGGACGACGAGGCGATAAAGATAGTTTTCCGCCCGTAAACCCACTGAAAGGCATGCGCTGCTGCGCATGCCTGATTTATATTGCAAAACTGCATTAAATATTACAGAAAAAATAGTTTTTGTAAAAATGAACAAAATTGTGTTAGATTATTGTTAATAAAAAACTATTTACCTGACTGTAAAATGAAATTATAATATTCTTGAATAATTTTTTACAAGAATGTGTACTGGCTGCGCGCATTCTTGCCGACAAGGGGGACCGGTCGAGCGGCCGAAACATCAAAAAACTGATGATAATACCTAATTATTAAAAGGATATCTGGGAGGCAAAATAATGGTCAAGACCGTTAAAAAATCTCTGGCCGCTCTGCTTGCGCTCGCTATGCTCATGTGCATGGCTCCCATGGCGCTGGCCGCAGATGCCGAGCCGCAGGAACTGCCCACCGTCGACTACATAATCGAGAATTATCCGAAGCTCGACGACTATTATGGACAGTATATCGAAGGATACTATGCTTATGACGATTTCGCCGTGGGCGACACGTTCCGCGACGCCAAGTTCTATGTTCCCGCCGATTCCGTTTTCAATCAGCCCACCGTGTTCATAGGCGTGCCGAGCGGAAACGATCCCTATGATTTCATCGTCGACAGCGGTTGGAAAGACCTCGCCGATGACAAGGGCCTCTACCTCATCATGATGGAAGACGGCGGCGACGGCTGGGGCGAGGACGACATTGCTTACATCGACCAGCTCTGCTCCGATGTCGGCAAGCGCCCGTTCTTCTGCACCTTTGAGTCCAACTACTACGCCGTCGCTTACGGCGACGCGGCCGATATTCTCCAGAAGCACAGCGTCGACAACCCCAAGCGCTGGGCCGCCATCGCTGTCATCGGCGCCGTTGAGGGCATGACCGAGGAGAAGATAGCCGAGCTCCAGACCACTGATTCCAAGGTTCCCGGCGTTCCCAAGGCCGAAGTCCAGACCCCGATCTGGCTGGTCGCCGATGAGTCCGCCGACGCTGCCAACATCGAGCGCATGGTCGAGTTCTACCGCAGCGCCAACCACAGCCAGGACACCGCCACCGGCGAGTCCAAGTACGCCGAGGAAGTCTACCTCCCCATGGAGGGCGGCACTGTCGATGACGAGTGGTGCGCCAACGTCGCTTACGACGAGGACACCTATACCGATTCCATGATAGGCAAGGATTATTCCGAGGCCATTTACACCGAGCTCTTTGAGGGTATGTACCGCTATCCCGGCGACGCCAATGGCGCTCTCCGCCGCCCCGGCGAGATCTTCAGCCGCGGTTTCGAGTACTATGAGGCTGAGGTCCCCGGCGGTTACTACGAGGACGGCAGCGACGTCTACACCCGCGAGTGGTATGTCTACGCTCCCGAGAGCGCCCAGACCAAGATCGACGCCGGTGAGAAAGTTCCCCTCGTGTTCGTGTTCCACGGCGCCGGCGGCACCGGCAATGAGATCGCCGACCGCTCCGGCTGGGCCAAGGTCGCCGATGAGAACGGTTTCATCATCGTGATGCCGACCGGCTCCATCAAGATCACCCCGCGTGAGATCAACAACAAAGTGTTCCCCGACATGCGTCCCGCTTGGAACACCGGCGCCGCTACCGAGACCCGCCCGAGCGATCTCGACCTCGTGCGCTACATTTACAACTGGATGACCACCGATTACAAGTATGCCGACAGCATCGACACCACCCGTGTCTATGCCTCCGGCCAGTCCTCCGGCGGTATGATGAGCTGGGCCTGCGCGGCCGAGCTGCCCGATATCTTCACTGCCGCGGCTCCTGTCTCCGCCACCCGCGCTCTTGAGCCCGACGAGTCTGCCGGCATCATGATCCCCATCATCGCTTTCATCGGCGAGGAAGATGCCACCTTTGCCGGCGGCTTCGGCAGCGAGGACGGCAAAGACGCCATCGACTACTGGACCGAGCGCAACAACACCGTCCAGGGTTGGGACGACTACACCTACATGGAGGATGACTCCAAGGCTCCGGCTCCCGAGGGCCCCGGTGACAAGGACCTCTTCACCAACTACATCTTTGAGAACGCCGACGGCGTGCCCATGCTGAGGTGCGTTGAGGTCGCCACCAAGACCCATGCCATCTGGCCGAGCGAGTGCTTCACCGCTTGGGACGAGTGGTTCACCCACTTCACCAAGGAGGACGGCGTCCTCTACTACGACGGCGAGGCTGTTGCCAACGTCGCCACCCGCGGCCAGCTCGTCAACGAGCTCTATGAGCTCGAGGGTTCTCCTGCCACCACCGCCAGCAGCCAGTTTGCCGATGTGACCGACACCCTGTACTGCTATGACGCGGTTGTTTGGGCCAGCGAGACCGGCGTTGTCAACGGCGTGAGCGAGACTGAGTATGATCCTCATGTCAGCATCACCCGCGAGCAGCTCGCCGCCATGATCTACCGCTATGCCGAGTACAAGGGCTACGATGTCTCCGCCACCACTTCTCTCGACAGCTATGACGACGCCGGCGATGTCTCCGACTACGCCGCCGAGGCTCTGGCCTGGGCCGTCGCCGAGGGCCTTGTCGAGGGCGTGGATGACAACACCCTCCAACCCCAGGGCACCGCGAGCAGCGAGCAGATAGCCACTATCCTCGAGCGCTTCGTTGCCAACATCGCCTGATCTGGCAGAGTTTGCCGGGTCCGGTAGAATGATTGCTGAATAATCACAATCGCAGAGCCCCCGCTTTCAGCGGGGGCTCTGTTTTTTGATATCTCATGGTATTTTTAAACAAAAATATATCTGCTCTTTCTGATATTGTATCACTTTACCACAAAACAGGATAAGCCTATAATTATTGTAAGGCTTGATAAGCCGTGCAATGTATCTGGCGCTGCGAAAGGGGGATGAGGCAGGACAAAAATGAGCACGGCTCAGTCGAAACATTATCGAAGAAAACAAAGAGGATATGGAGGTAAGAATAAATGCATAAACGCTATCTGGCAATGCTGCTTGTGATCGTGATGGTCATGAGCCTGTGCCCGGCGATCCCCGTGTTCGCGGCGGATGGTCAGAGCGGGCCTGTCGAATCCGTGTATGGCTTTCTGACGGAAAACGCGGAGATAGTTGACGGCAGTAAGCTCAGCGTGACCATGGTAAAAGTGGGCGAGAGCACACCGCAGACCTATGAGACTGCGCCCATCACGGCACACAATGACCTCACCGACACGGACTATATCGAGATGCTGGCCAACGAGTGCAAGGCCGGTTCATTCTGCGAGCTCCTGTATCAGGACGGCGTCATCGTCGACGTGCACCAGGTGCTCGACACAAACGCGAGCTTTGACCGCCGGTCCGGCGAGATGACCGAAAAGCTCGGCGTCATCGGTTTTGACACCGCGCAGTACGGCGGCGA
>CAJFRI010000078.1 GCA_904419385.1 Candidatus Heteroscillospira lomanii | reverse complement strand
CGAGCGTCAGCTCGCTGCCGTCCTCAAGCGTGTAGTAGAACTGTTCGCCGAGATCGTCGCGGTGCCAGGTTATGGGGACGTATTTCCCGCCGCAGAAGAAGTATCCAGAGCCTTCGCCGACGAGATCCACCTCCAGCCTGCCGTATCCGTCGAGCACTCGTGTGGGAGCCTCGAGGACGAGCAGGTTTTTGAACTCTATGACTTCGCCGGTGTCGCCGTCGGCGTATTCGGTGCCGTACTGCGACATATGATAGGTCTCGCTGGACTCATCATATGCAAAGCTGGTCTTTTTCCAGGAGCCGAAGGTGAGCTCGATGCTCTCGGCGGCATTACCGTCATCAGGCGCGGCATCTTCGGAGAAGCTGAGACCGAAATCATAAGGCGTGTCGCTCTCGAGCGAGATCTCTCGCTCGGCCGCATACTCGAGCAAAGAATCAGAGTCGATGAACAGGCTGTGCTCTAGACCGTTTGCAATGCGGGAGCTGTCTCTGTAATAATAAGATCCGGCGTTGGCGCCGCGGACTCCGTCGAGGTTGTCGGCGCCTTTGCTGGCAACATCAGAATATGCCTGGTCGCTGCCGCCGGCGTGGACTATTACGGCGTCGTAGCTGAGGCCGATCTCGAGGAAGTAGGGCCTGAGTGAGCGCATGGTGCCGAAACGCTCGACAGAAGTCGGGTCGGTTACGATGAACATCATGCGCGTGAGGCCGCCCTCAGCGAGGACCTCATATATCATATCGGCCGCCGGCATGCCGCACTGCGGCTGCGCGAGCTCGTGGTTGTTTATCATCACCGCGAGCGGCCTGTCCGTGAGCTCTTCATCTATGATCTCACCCGTAAGCGGATGTCGGATTGGCTCGGGAGTGGGCTCAGGAGTCGGTGTAGGTGTGGGTTCGGGAGTTGGGGTTGGCGATGCCTCTATAGTATCGTCAGGCGATGGGGACTCGACCGTCGCGCGCGTGGTGCATGCCGGGAGGAGCAGGGCGAGCGACAGAACTAACAACAGGAGTTTCTTCATAGTATTACCTCTTACGACTCGTATTCTAAGCGAATGATATTCGACATGAGCCGACCTTTATTTTACTATGCGCCGGCACTATTGTCAAACCAAATGATAAGTGCTATTATAAAAAGAACCGCAAATTGATCTATATTCTTCGGGAGGCGCGGATATGTCAGAAATATCTATAAAGGAGCAGGCCGGGGCCGCGATGCGTGAACTCATCACCCTTTCGGGGGTGAAAAGCGGTGATCTCATCGTTGTCGGCTGCTCTTCAAGCGAAATAGTGGGGCAGAAGATAGGCAAGGGCTCTAGTCCTGAGGCAGCTGTAGAGGTCGTCGACGGCATCATGCCGGTGCTCGGGGAAGCCGGGCTTCTGCTCGCCGCCCAGTGCTGCGAACACCTCAACAGGGCGCTGATAGTAGAACGTGAGACAGCCGAGAAGTTCGGATACGAGATAGTGTGCGTCCGCCCGCAGCCGAAAGCGGGAGGTTCATTTGCCACCGCTGTCTACGACAGGATGAGAGACCCTGTGGCCGTGGAATTTGTCAAGGCATCCGCCGGTCTCGATATAGGATGCACAATGATAGGCATGCACCTCAAGCACGTCGCCGTGCCGCTCAGGCTTGAAAATAAGTATATTGGCGAGGCTCTGGTGCAGGCGGCAAAGACCAGGCCGAAGCTGATAGGCGGAGCGCGGGCCGTCTACCCGGAATAATAATTCCTGCGCCGCAAAATGTTGGGAAATATTTAAAAAACGCTTGAAAAACTGCACGAGATATGGTAATATATCTCCTGCATTATGTGAATCATTCTGAAAGGATTGAAATAAATGACCATCTTTCTCACGATCATTCAGGTTCTTGCATCTCTCTTCCTCATCTGCGTTGTCCTGCTCCAGTCCGGTAAGAGTGCCGGCCTGTCCGGAGCCATTGCCGGCGGCGCCGATACTTTCCTCTCCAAGTCCAAGGGGCTTGATGAAAAGCTCGCAAAGATGACGAAGTGGGTCGCCCTTGTTTTCGTCCTGCTCACTTTCATCCTCAACCTTATCTGACGCAAAGACAATTCAAAGCCCGAACGTCTGTTCGGGCTTTTTTATAACTTTTTCGTTGAACCGGCGTATCGATCCATGCTATAATGATAAAAATTTGTTGATGAGGGAGGACTTAATATGCAGATACGTGAATCGGCAGAAAATTACCTCGAGACGATACTCGTCCTCCAGCGCCGTCAGGGGCAGGTCCGTTCGATAGACATAGTGAATGAGCTCTCGTTTTCCAAACCGAGCGTAAGCATAGCCATGAAAAATCTTCGCACGAATGGATATATCGAGATGGACGGCGACGGTCTGATACATCTGCTGCCGCCGGGCCAGGAGATAGCCGAACGGATATATGAGCGTCATACGCTGCTGACGCAATGGCTCGAACGCATGGGCGTCTCTCCGGAAACTGCGGCGGAAGATGCCTGCCGTATTGAGCATGTCATCAGCGCGGAGACCTTTGATGTGCTGAAGGCTCACGCGACCATGCATGGTATGAAAAAAGATGGACGCTCGGATACTTGAAAAGATAATATCCCTGCGCCATGAACTCCACCAGCATCCCGAGCTATCGATGCATGAGACGGCCACCAAGCGCCGTCTCATCGGTTTTCTCAGGGAAAACACAGAACTCGAGATCGTCGATATGGGGCGGTGGTTTTACGCCGTGTATCGATGTGGGGCGGAAGGTGCGCGCCGCATTGCATTCAGAGCTGATTTCGACGCCGTTGCTGTAAATGAGGAGTGCGTTTTGCCGTATGCCTCGCTTGTTACAGGTGTTGCCCACAAATGCGGACACGACGGACACAGCGCGGCCCTCTGCGGCCTTGCATGTGAGACGGAGCGCCGCGGGATGGACAAGGATCTTTACTTCATATTCCAGCACGCCGAGGAGAACGGTGCCGGCGCGCAGGAGTGTGCGCAGATTATAATCGGCGAGCAAATAGAGCGTATATTTGCCTTCCACAACTGGAACGGTTTCCCGCTGGGCAGCGTCGCGATCAAAGACGGCACCGTCCAGTGCGCCTCAAAGGGGCTGACGATCAAGTTCACCGGCCGCGCATCCCATGCTTCCGCGCCGGAGTCCGGCATAAATCCTGCGGCGGCCATCGCAGAGCTCACACTCTACGCATCTCGCTTGAACGGACGCGGACAGTTTGATGGCATGACGCTCGCGACCGTGGTACATGTCTCTGCCGGCAGCCCGAACTTCGGTATAGCGGCCGGAGAGGGGAGCGTCTCACTCACGATACGTGCGGAATTCGAGACTGATATCAGCAGGCTGGAAAGCATGATACGCGCCAAATCCGACGAGCTTGCGAGGCGCGACGGACTGGCCGTCGGGTATGAGACCTGTGACGTGTTCCCTGAGACGTCCAACGACGCGGAGAGCGCCGCGATGGTGCGCCGTGCGGCTGCAGAACTTGGGATACCTGCAGCAGAGATGCATGAGCCTCTGCGCGCGTCGGAGGACTTCGGGCACTTTCTCAAAAAATGCCCCGGGGCGATGTTTTATATCGGCGACGGGGAAAATCATGCGGCGCTTCACACGCCTGACTATGACTTTCCCGACGCAATACTCGAGACCGCTGTTGAACTTGAATACCGTATCGCTGCAGATTGTTGAGAGCGCCCAAAAAGCAGAGGCCGATATTTTCAGCCTCTGCTTTTTTTGATTTCTCAAAGCTTCTCCCAGCCGTGTTCGAAAATAAGCCCGTCCTGCCGGTAGTTTACGTCGCTTATGATGCCGTACAGCTCCGGATGCCGGTCGCGCATCCAGTCGAGACGGCCGCGGGCCCACTCCTGTTTATGCAAATCAAGCTCACCTGTGACATAACTCCACGGCTCATCATCAAGGGAATCCATGACCTCCCCCATGGAGTCGATGATAAGGCTTTTACCGAAGTGCTTTCGTGGCTCAGCCTCGCCTTCGACCTGTTCGGCTCCTGCGCGGTTAAGTCCGATCACATAACAGTGGCTCTCAAGAGCGCGCGTTCGCAGTTCGCAGACGAACATGTCTTTTTTCAGCCCCATGGTGCAGGCGGCCATACAGATAAGCTGGGCACCCTTGAGGTAGTAAGCGCGCCATATTTCAGGGAATGAGCGGTCATAACAGAGCATCATAGCAACTTTCAGACCGTTATCCAGCTCAAATACCGGCATCTTGTCGCCTGAAGAGAAGTAGTATTTCTCCGAGACCGTGCTGTAGCGGCTGTCGCCGCCGGGGATGTGGATTTTGCGGTATCGGCCTACTATACCTCGTGTCGGCGAGACAAGACCCATCGTGTTATAGTACATTGTCCGCCCGTCCTCCTCAGCGCGCTCAAAGAGAGAGTACACGATGTGGACGCTGAGCTTTTTGCACTCTGCAAGCATTGCGGCGGTAGTCGGGCCGGAGAAAAAATCCTCAGCATACCGAAACCATTTCGTTTGACGCACAAGGCCGAAATATTTACCGGTCATGCACTCGGGAAACATCACAAGATACGGTGACTCTTTTGCGACCGCCTCCTCCATGAAGCCGAGCTGTTTTTTGAAATACTCCTCGTTTGTCATTCCATCGGTACATGTGCCGGGCTGAATACCTAAAACTTTTATCGACATGGCAGTAAACCTCCCTGTTGCTTGCTGAGCTGTCACAGCTTGCGAAAAATATATTTCCCGTGCCCTGGTTTGCAGCAAACTACGCCGTCTTTCTGCAGCACGGTGCCGCGGCTGATCGTATAACGCGGCCATCCTCGGAATGAGAGCCCTTCGTAAATAGAAAAATCAGATGGGAAAAACAGACTCTCGTCTATGGTGCGCTCCCAGTTGAGGTCGACCAGCGCAAAGTCGGCGTCAAACCCGACTTTAACCTCGCCCTTACCGGCCAGATTGAACAGTCGTGCCGTATTGGTGGAGAGGACCTGAGCAATGGTGTGCAGCGGTATGCCGCGTTTGAGGAAGCCTTCGCTCACGAGTGCGGGCAAAGATATGCCGGGACTGCTGAAGCCCACCCATGCATCCCAGAGGGTGCAGCCTTTTTCAAACTTTTTTGCGCGGCTGACAGGCACATTGTCGGTCCCTATTGTTTTGATGACTCCGCTGCGTATGCCCTCCCAGAGCGCTTCGTTGTCTGCGCGGCTGCGCAGCGGAGGATTTACCTTGCTGCAGAGATTTGCCTTGCAGTCACGGTCGAGCAGGAGATACTGCGGGCATGTCTCCATTGAGACTTTACCGACAGGGATTCCGGCTGCCTTGAGCGCGCAGTACACATCGAGGCTCTTTTTCGCGCTGGTGTGCACGATATAGAGGTTTCCGTCTGCCTCGCCGTTGATGAGCATGGAGCCTGCCACGCAGCTCGATTCGCAGAAGTCCGGGCGGCCGTCATCCCAGTCACCGATATATCCCGAGTTCGGGCGCTCCTTGCGCACCTTTGCAAGAAAGTGTCGGAAGAGGTCGGGGTCCTCACAGTGGACGCACAGGAGCAGGCGCTCGTCCAACCCGGCGAGCAGCTTGAGTATCTCATATAGATCCGCCTTATCGAGAGTGAGCGCCTCCTCTTTGGGCAGCCCGTAGAATTCATGGGCAATATCCTGCTTGTCGAAGAAAAACTTGAAAGAGGTTATGCCGCGCTCATTTATGTAGCGCGGCAGCTCTTCGAGGTGGCGCTTGGCGCAGAGGCCGAGCGAGAGCGCAAAATCTACGATGGAGTTGGCCTCAGCTTGAGCTATCTCGTCGGCGGTCGTCTCTAAATAGTTGCCTTTGCCGCGGTGATAATCAATCATTGTGGTCATGCCGCCGATGGTTTCGCGCCTTGAGTCCTCACGGTAGCTCTCGCCCCAGCTCGTGTAGAGGCCGAGGTGCATATGCGGGTCGATAGCGCCGGGCATCACGATAAGTCCGGACGCGTCAATGACCTCGGCAGCCTCCGCGTATTCACCTGTCTCTAGTATTGCTGCTATTTTCCCATCTTTCACTGCTATGTCGGCGCTGCGCGTCTCTGTTTCAAACACGGCTGAACCGTTTCTTATCAGCATGTCAAACATGTTTTTCACTCCTTATAACAACAGCGCAGGTCTCAAAGCCCGAGATATGCGCGCTTCAGGTCGTTGTTTGCCAGCAGCTCATCGGCCGGCCCATCCATTGCGACCTTGCCCTGTTCCAGCACATAGCCCCTGTCAGCCATTGACAGAGCATACTGTACGTTTTGCTCCACCAGCATTATGGTGACTCCACTGTCTTTTATCTTGCCGATTATATCAAACATGATATCAGTCAGCAGCGGGGAGAGACCAATAGACGGCTCATCGAAAATCAGCATTTTGGGCATGGACATCATTCCGCGCCCTATCGCCACCATCTGCTGTTGTCCTCCGCTGAGCGAACCCGCCGGCTGAGCGGCCTTTATTTTGAGATCGGGCAGCATCTCATATACATAGTCCAGGCTTTCCTTGCGGTGCTTTTTAGGACCTTTTAGATATGCGCCGAGTTCAAGATTTTCCTGTACGGTCATCTGTGGGAACAGCTTGCGTCCTTCAGGAACCTGCACGACACCGCGTTCGACGATATCAGGAACACTCAGCCCGACAAGATCCTCACCGTTAAATACTATCGAACCGGCGGCTGGACGCTTCACTCCGGATATGGCTTTTAAGAGGGTCGTCTTTCCGGCTCCATTCGAGCCGACAAGTGAGATCATTTCGCCGTCGTTTATTTCCATTGAAACACCCTGTATGATTTTGAGATTGCCATAATCGACCTCGAGATCGCTTATTTTCAGCACGGGTTATTCCTCCTTTCGCCTGTCCGGGCGGTCATGCACGCTTTTTATAGGCACTTCCGAGATAAGACTCGATGACTCGCTGGTTCGAGCTGATTTCCGACGGAGTGCCTTCGGCAATCTTAGCGCCCTGATCCATGACCATGACTCTGTCGGACAGACGCATAAGCGCTGCCATAATGTGCTCTATCATAAGTATTGTTATCCCAAGCTCGCTCCTGATGCGCCCGACTAAGGAGACAACGCTCTCGATCTCAGTAGGCGTGAGGCCGGCCATCACTTCATCAAGAAGCAGGAGCTTGGGGCCTGTGGCCAGGGCGCGCGCCATCTCCAGTCTGCGCTGGTCGCCTATGTTGAGGTCTGCGACTATAGACCTGCTCTTTGCGCCGAGTCCGACGAATTCGAGCCATTGGCCGGCGAGATTTTCGGCCTCAGAATACTTGGTGCAGCGGTTGAATGCTCCCACCATTACGTTTTCAACTGCGGTGAGCTTGCCGAATGGCTGCACTATCTGAAATGTCCGCGCCATACCGCCGCGGCAGTTGAGGTATCTACCAGAATGTCCAGAATTTCATCCAGCAGGTCGCAGTCATAGCCCAGGTTTTTCCGGAGAATGTCATACTCAATATTCTCCTTCAAAATCTCTCGATAGGCCCGTATCGTATCCATCGCATCAGTCGACTTGTTCTTTGTTGTCCAAACTGATGCTCATGTCTTCCTCGATGATCGGCAGTTTAAATTTGATGGATTTTAACCACTGTCCATTGGCTTGGCGTTCCGGGTAAATCTGAATTTCAGAGATCAACGCCTCGATCAACTGCCGGCGCTCCGCTTCATTCATCACGCCGTACAGTTTTTCAAAAT
>CAJFRI010000077.1 GCA_904419385.1 Candidatus Heteroscillospira lomanii | reverse complement strand
ACCGCCCGAGCAGGTTTTCGATTATCTCATCCTCCTCGTCCGCCTGCACTATCCAGTAGATGGTCACGTCGTCCTCCAGTTCGTTGAGCACGACCTTGGTGTTGCTCGTGACGGAGTAGAGCTTGGACGAGCTGATGTCATACTGCGTGAGCGAAGTCGGCAGGGCCGAGGCGAAGATATTCACGACGACGAGCAGTGCCAGCACTATCGCGGTTATCGCCAGGGAGTAGGTCACGCCGCGAAAGGCGAGAGGGCCGCCCTGCCGCTCCTCCCGGCGCTTTGGAAGCTTTGCCTTCATCAGTTATACCTCCTTTTCTCCAGCGACTGCACGGACAGGAACAGGAAGAAGACTATCACGGACAGATAGTAGACTATCGCGGTCATGTCGAACATGCCGTTGACAAAAGTGTTGAAGCGGTCGAACAGCGACAGGGCCCGCATCATGTCGGGCAGCAGGTCCTCGAGCGCGGCGCTGTCGGCATAGAAGAGCACCGCCACGCCGACCGTGAGCACTATGCATATCGCATAGGCCAGGTTTTCATTGCGCGTGATATATCTCACAACGGCGCCGAGCACGAGAATGAGCACCAGCAGCGCCACGACGGAGCCGAAGGCCGAGCCGGACACGTATTCCGAGAGGCTGACGCTGTAATAGTTGAACAGTATCACCGCCACGCCTATGCCGGCGGCGAGCCCCTGATTGTCCGTGAGCGAGGAAATGAACATCCCCAGCGCTATGAGCGCCGCGCCCATGATGAAAAAGGCGAGGATGGAGCCGTATGAAGTGGGGAGGTATACCTCGCCGAAGTGGGCGAAGATGAGCGGGTATATGGATATGACGGCGAGCGGGATGAGATAGAGCGCCAGCAGCGCCAGATATTTGCCCATTATCACCTGAAAAGTCGTGATCGGCAGGGAATAGAGGAGCTGATCTGTTTTTTGCCTGCGCTCCTCGGCGATGACCCGCATGGTGAGCACGGGGACTATCACGACGAATACCAGGCTGCCGAAGCTGAGGACATATTCAAAGTTGCTCACCGCCGCCCAGATGTTATATCTCATGGCGCCGATGCCGACGAACACCAGCAGGAAAGCGCCGAACACATAGGCCGACAGCGAGTGGAAATAGTTCCTGAGTTCGTGTTTGAAAACTGCGATCATTTTTTCGCCTCCCCGCTTTCGGCACCGCCCTCGGTGAGCTCGATGAAAATATCTTCCAGGTCGGCCTTTTTGAGCGCCATCTCGACCAGGGCCCTGTCACGCCGCGCAAAGGCAAAGAAAATTGAACGCGAGAGCCCGTAGATGTTGTCGGTCCCTGTGCGTATCTTCACGCTGAGCAGCCCGGACGCTGCGGGAGCAAAGCTCATGTCATCGATGCCGTCCAGGCCGGAAAGGATCTCCCGTGCCTCCTCCTCGCCGGCTTCCGTCGTGAGCGATATCTCACCCGGCGACGAGAGCTGGCGCTCGAGGTTTTCCGGAGTGTCGAAAGCTATCAGCCTGCCCCGTGCGATTATCATTATCTTCTCGCACATGGTCTGCACCTCGGAGAGGATGTGCGAGCTGAGGATGACCGTGTGCGTCTGGCCGAGCTGTTTTATCAGCTCGCGTATCTCGATTATCTGGATGGGGTCGAGGCCGACGGTGGGCTCGTCGAGGATTATCACGCGCGGGTTGCCAAGCAGAGCCTGGGCGATGCCCACGCGCTGCCGGTAGCCTTTGGAGAGCGCGTAGATACAGCGGTTTTTCACATCCCCGATCTTCGTGCGCTCCACCACCTCGTCTATCTGTCTCGCAAGCTCCCCGCCTCGCAGGCCTTTGGCCTCACCGACGAAGCGCAGGTATTCGAGCGGCGTCTCGCTCATGTAAAGCGGCGGCTGTTCGGGCAGATATCCTATCTGCGCCTTTGCTTTGAGCGGCTCTTCAAAGATGTCGTAGCCGTCTATTATCACCCGGCCGTCAGTGGCCGACAGGCAGCCCGTCATGATGTTCATGGTGGTCGATTTTCCCGCGCCGTTCGGGCCGAGAAAGCCGTAGACCTGCCCGTCGCCTATCTCGAACGACAGATCGCTCACCGCGGTGACATCGCCGTAGCACTTGGTGAGATGTTCAACTTTTATCATGCTTTGCCTCCTTGCTGTTCGATTTGCTGGAGACATTATAGCTGTTCAAACTTAAACAGAGCTGAACGCCCTGCCGCGGAGGCTCGCGGTTCCGAGCCGCATGACGAAAAAAACGGGCCCGCCGCAGGGCGGGCCCGTATAAAATTTTCACAGACAGGGCAGCTCGACGAAAAAGCGGTTGACGCCGTTCTTGCTCTCCGCCCATATTTTTCCCTTGTGCCTCGCGGCAATGCTCTCGGCTATCGAGAGGCCGAGGCCGAAGCTCCCGGTGCGGCTGCGCGCCGAGTCGCCCCGATAAAATCTCTTGAAGATGTTGGCCAGTTCCCCGGGCGGGATCTCCTCACCTTCGTTAGACACGGAGAGCAGGCACCGGCCCCTGCCGCGCCGCCTGAGCTCCACCCAGGTGCAGCCGCCGGCTCTGGAATATTTCTGCGCGTTGTCGAGCAGTATCTCCGCCAGCTCTTTCAGCTGCGCGGCGCAGCCCGTGACGGCTATGCCGCCGTCGATCTGCTGCGAGAGATGCCGGCCACGCTCAAAAAACACCGGCTCGAACTGGAGGACGACGTCGGACAGGAGCGAGCTCAGCTCCACCTTGTCAAACACCGGTTCGGCCTCGGCGCTGTCGGCCCTCGCGAGCTCAAGCATCTGCTCGATGAGCGCGCGCATCTGCCGGGACATGGTGAGTATTCCGGCGAGGAACTGCTCACGCTTTTCCCCGCTGCATGCCGGGCCGCGCATGAGCTCAGCGTCCGTCATGATGACCGTGAGCGGGGTCTTCAGCTCGTGCGAAGCGGCGGCCACGAACTGCCGCTGCTCCCGCCAGGCCCGCTCGACCGGCCTCACCGCCCATTTAGACAGCACTATGCTCACCCACAGGAATATCACGAAGCTCAGCCCGCCTATGAGAAAACAGGAGTTCACCAGAGCGTCGATGGTGGCGCGCTCGCTGGAGATGTCGGAGAACACGAGAAAAGGCTCGGCCGCGTTGTCGACACGGTAATATCTGAGATTATAGCGGTCGATGACGCCGAGCGCCCCAGGCGAGGCAAAGACCTCTTCGATGAGGCTGTCGAGGAACGGGCCGTCCGAGAGATCGTAATACCCGCCGCCGGCAGAGATCAGCTCGTGCTTCGGGCCGAGGCGCAGCGTGAAAAACGGCAGGCGCACGTCTTCTCCCGGCTCGTCCGGCGGGCTCAGCTGAAACGGCTGGCTGGCGATGCTCTGCATCATCCGTATGTTTTCCGCTTCCAGATTTGCGCGGGTGAAGTACAGCACGAGCCCGAGGATGACGCACAGCATGATGGTCACGATGCCCATGTTGACGACCACGAATTTGATACGCAGTTTTTTTATCATTCCTGCTCGACCTCCAGATGATAGCCCAAGCGGCGGACGGTCTCGATGCGCACGTCCGAGCCTATGCTGGCGAGTTTCCGGCGCAGTAAACCGACGTAGACCTCGACGTGGTTTTCGACCGCCTCGGAATCATAGCCCCACACTTTGGTCAGTATGGCTGCTTTTGACAGGATCTTGCCGTCGGCCTGAAAGAGACAGCGCATTATCTCAAACTCGCGTGCCGACAGGCGCACGCTCTGTTCCCCGCGTATAAGGGAGGCTGAGTCGAGGTCGAGCGAGGTGTTCCCGAACACCAGCTCGTCCACCTGCGCACCCTGCCTGCGCAGCAGCGCGTTGACGCAGGCGAGCAGCTCGCGGGTGTCAAACGGTTTCGTGAGGTAATAGTCCGCGCCGGCGTTGAGACCGGTGATGCGGTCCTCGATGGCCGACCTGGCCGTCAGCATGAGTATGGGCACGCCGATGTGCCTGGCTCGCACGCGCCGCGCGAGCTCGTAACCGTCAAGCCCCGGCATCATCACATCGAGTATGAGCAGGTCGTAGACTCCGAGTTCGGCATACTGCATACCCGTCTCACCGTCGTAGGCCGCGTCGGTTTCAAAGCCGTGCCCGTGCAGGAGCTCGCCTATAGAATCGGCCAGCAGCTTTTCGTCCTCTACTATGAGTATTTTCAAACGGTATCACCCCAAATCTATACAATTATAATACGTCCCGATGCTGAATTGAAGCTGAAAAATGCTGTTTTTCAGCCTCGCGCCCGCGGGCGAAATAAATGTCTGGCCGCACGGCCTGGCTGGGCATGCTCAGGATCGGCATCGCAATTCCAAATAAGAAAAGGATGGTCGGGCGCTATTGGCACCCGGCCATCCTCATCACCGAACGGACGGAGCGGCGGGGCAATGCCGGCCGCCGCGATAGTTCACGGTCTTAAATGGGGCTGCGGTATATTGCTAATCTACTCCATATGACAGCTGTCCGTCGCCGCCCATGAGGGCGGTCATTTCCTCGATTTTTTCCAATGGAAATGGCGGCTGGGAGAGGGGCTTCATTGCGATAGACATCAACTTCATTGGGTTGTCGTCTGCCGCAACGCGATTTGAACTCAGATGGCCGCATCTCCGGCAGCGGTGGATTATTGCCCATTCTCCGTTTTTCCTGACCCAAACGCCAACGGGGTCCATGATGCCCCCGCAGTCCGCCTCCCTATCCCCGGGTTCAATGTCCAGATGCAGACTGCTTAGGCAGTTGGGGCAGTGGTTGCGGTGTTCGCTCCCGGCTCCGGCGGACACAACGGTCCTGCCGCAGACCCTGCATGTAAAACTGTCGCTGCATCTGTGCGTCTTATAATATCCTTTTTCATATTGTTTTCGCTTGTTTTCCCTGTTCATAACTGCTCCTTGATGGAAGGGGACAGCTGCGGTCACAGGTCTTCACGCAGGGACTTTTTAAGCGAGTCCCGGTATTTTTGTGTGAATAAAATATACTTGTCTTGTTCATCAACTGTCCATTCGTTCCATATTTTGTTTTCGATTTTAAATAATGGGAGGATCTTCTGAGTACAAAAATCTCTCCCTTTTTCGGTCAAACAGACCATGGTATTCCGGCCTTCCAGCTGTTCCAGATAGGCGAGCCCATCTCTCTCCAATTTGCGGATCGCCGAATTGATAGTTTGACGGCTGATACCCGTCAGTCTGAATATGTCGCTCTGGAGATATTTTCCGTCCCTCTCGCAAAGCACATACAGAATGTTAAAAACAGTATCGGAAATGCCCATTTTTACGGCTGCTTCATGGTACAATGAAGTGATTTCCGCGGACAAATAGGCATATATTCTTGCTCTTTCGCTGTACATCACGGCCTCCTTAATATCCGATTTCATATATATTATATCCGTTTTCGGATATATGTCAATGGCGGATTTAAAAAATTTTCACCTTTTTGCTTTTTGCCGCAAAAACAGCGGGAAAGCCCCCGGACGTGAGAGTCATACTCATGGCCGGGGGCTTCCGATGCGGATTTATCGTTGTACATGCTGCTTGTCGGGCGGGTGAACAGCCCGGGACGAGCATTGCCGCATCAATAAATCAAGGCTGTCAATCAGTGTTTATCCTGATCTCCGAGAACATTTTGTGCAGGCGGTACTCATCAAACGGGAGATATTCCGCAATAGTGAGGCCGACGATATCCGAGCAGTCCTGTATAGTCCGGAACACTTCCGAGAGCTTGCCCGTCGTCATTTTCCCGCCGCCGGAGCCGTCTCCCACCAGCTCGGGATTTGCGAAGTATGTGGAGTGGAAGAACTTTTCATCCAGCACGTCCACGTCGAAATGCACAAGAATGTGCCTGAACTTTTTAGCAAATGCTCTGATTTCCTGGTCCGTGACGAACTCTTTCGTCTGGATTTTATAATCCACATTCAGATCGTCTAAAAACTTTTTCTGATAGTCATGCAATCCCTGCAGTCCCACATAGAGGACTTCATCCGGCCTGAACTTCGGATACCGCATCAGGCCGGACAGGGCGGCGTCCCCGTATCCCAGAAGGGAGCCAAGGACCATGGCGTGGGCGTTTGGATAACCGGACTCTGTGGTCGACACATCGGGATGCGCGTCTATCCAAATGATACCGACGTCCCCGTATTTCCCATGCAGATAGTCGAACGGCGCCTGGGACACCATGCAGTTCCCGCCGATGGTGATGATCTTGTCGGGGTTTTCCGCCTCGATTTTGCGCATGGCGTCCCGTATGCCGCCTATGACCTCATCCCTGCCGTAGATGCCGCCGGTCACGGCCTTTTCCTCCCCCGACGGAGGGAGGATGCCGACTTTGACGAGGGGCTGTCTCTCGTTCTCCGGCAAGATGTGCGCCATGAGCTGCGCGCCGAAATAATAGGCCTCCAGGCCGCCGCTCACATAGTCCGGATACAGTAATCTGATTGTCTTCATTTATCGACACTCCATAAATGGCATTTTATATTTGGGACATTTTATCACACGGCAAGGGCGTGCAAGCACCTCCGGCGCTTGCACGCCCCGTGGGATGGATGGAGAGCGGTCAGTCTGATATGCACCTGATCTTCTGCAGGTCTCCGCTGCACAGCGCGCCCATGTTCCTGAAGATTTTCTCCGCTGGATATACAGCGTTAGGATCTGGCCCCATAATATCACCTCTGCGAATTCCGATTTGCCGTTCCGTCGTTTGGATACGCATAATATGCGGCCGCCGGTAAATTCAACCATTTTCGATTGACATTAAGCGGCTACACGGACGCTCGCTGCCTTTTGCCGGCGCCGGCCTGCATGACCGCGCAGCAGCCGGCCGTTTACTGGAACGGCATGCCGGCGGACAGCATCACGAAAGGCGTGTAAATTCAGCTGAACTTTTTGGGGCTCATAATGTGCATTGCTCTGCCATGAGCATTATCTGCTGAAGTTTTTCTTGCAGATTGTCTGTACATTTTATACCCACCATGGGAATGGAAATTTTTTCTATAAAAAGCCCCATCCCGCGGATCTCGGTATTATTGTCAGATGTCGTCTCCACACCACAATTCGGAGAACGATTAGCTCCGATGATGCCGATGATTTCAAATCCATATTTTTTGTATTCCATGATTTGTTGTACGACATGATCAGCTAATTTTGTTAGCTTTATATTTACACCGTCAGCTTTCATTACTGAACGTATTCGTGTGTTTTCTACCACTGCCGGGCTGTCGGCGCCATAAATATTTCCCCTGTCAAGCCCCAAACAGCAGAACTCCGGACAGGGCATTTGGACAATGCCGACATCTGCATTCAAGAAGAAATCGACAACAGTTTTGAATGCGGCCGGATAAACTGCCGTTCCGTCAGAAATAGAATTTTGATTCAAAAGGCAATGTGCAAGAAAAACGACTTTTTTGCTTCTTCCATCATCAAACATATTACACCCTCGCAGTACGGATTTGGCGAACTGATTATAACAGAAAAAGCATATGCGGGCAAGCATAGAGCGGGGGGACGTTGCACGAAGCATCTTTTGCCGGCCAATGATTTTCCCGCCGGATAAACTTCGGCTTTGCTCTCTTTTGCCTTGGCGAATTCGGTTATAAAGGACGTTGTCAATCTGTAAGGGTCCTCTCAATATCCGATACCGTAATCAAAGCGTCTCTTTGCAGATATTGGATTGCTTTTAACGCATATCTGTGTGCATCTTCACTGGAGCCGGCAACGGCGTCTGTCACGACCCGAACATGGTAATCATGCTGGTGGGCATCTACCGCTGTGTAGTGAATGCAAACATCAGTCAGTCCGCCA
>CAJFRI010000076.1 GCA_904419385.1 Candidatus Heteroscillospira lomanii | reverse complement strand
TGCGCCATAGATTTGTGTTATAATGCAATTCACAAATACAAAACTCATCACAGCTCTGAAAACGTTGATGAACATTAACAGGAGGACGGCATGAGACTTGATCATTTATATTATTTCAACACGATCTGCAAGTACGACAACCTCACCAGAGCGGCAGAGAAGATAAACATTTCACAGCCAGCACTGTCTAACAGTGTCCGGCAGCTCGAATCTGAATTCGGCGTCCAGCTCTTCCACCGCACAAGCAAGGGCCTCGTGCTCACGGAGGCCGGGCAGATATTCCTCAATGAGTCGACCATCATACTCGATCAGATAAACTATCTGAAAAAGAAGATGAATGAATTCGTGGCTCAGAAATCAACGGTGAATGTGGCGGTGTCTCCGCTGATAAGCACCATTATCTTTTCCCAGCTCTTCCATGAGTTCCGGATACAGTATCCGAATATAACCATCAGCCTGCGTGAAGCCGGCTCCCGCACGAACCTCGAGGAGATCGAGAAAGGCAACAGCGAGATAGATCTTGCCATCATCTCCAGCGACAAGCCTGTCGAGGAAGAGGAGCGGCCGAACATCAACCGCATCCGCCTGTGCCATATCCCGATACTCTGCTATGTCTCTGTCGACCATCCTTTTGCCGAGCAGCCTTACATCGACTACTCTATGCTGGAGGATAAGCCGATAGCCATGCTGCCTGATGACACATTTGTGTCGATCTACCTCAAGAAGCGTTTTGAGGAGTATCAGGTGCATCCGAACGTAGTCCTTGCGACCAGCCAGCTGAGCACGATACAGAGACTCATAATGGACAACACCGCCATATCTTTCCTTTATAAAGGTAACTTTGCGGTATCGTCTTCGATAGTGGCCGTTCCGTTCAAGGAGCCGATAGAAATCGGAATCGATCTCGTGTGGAACAAGAAGCAGAAACTGCTCAACAGCACCACCAAATTCCTCGAGTTCATCAAGGCTTATCCGCTCCAGTGAGACGGGAAAGGTGATTGTGTGTTTTTTGACAATTACCTTTGTCTACACTATATCACAGCATTATTCTGATGTGAAATTCACATATTTCATTATTATATAAAAATGCATTATACGAATGGCACAATCCCACAAAAGGCAAACACCATCTTGGGGACATTGCCGAAAAAGGCCCCGGCAAGTCCAAAATCTTGCCATGAATATTTGGAATGTCAGCTGAAGAGCATGCAATTTTGTCAGTTTCGGCAATAAACAGCTGCAGGACAGCAAACGGGTTGGAGAAGATATATAATGCCTCCGCGCGCGTTTTGCCGGACGGCAGTGAGAGCAGAAAAAAGCGCCCGTCACCGAAAAAACGGAGCGGGCGCATTTGACGGCATATGTCAGTCCTCAGGCCCTGCGATGCCGAGCAGGCGGAGGGCGTTTTGGCAGAAGATCATGTCGCGTACATCGCCGGAGAGCGGCAGCGTCTCAAAGAGGCGCAGCTCCCAGACCGGAGGGTGCCACGGGGCATCCGAGCCGAAGAGCACATGCTCCGGACCGAAGTGCTCGATGAGATCCATGGCGAACTGGCGGATGTTGGTGCCGTAGCCGAAAGAGGTATCGATATTCATTATATCGGCGTGCGGAAGGCAGCGGATGGCCTCAGCGGCGTCATCAACTCCGCCCCAGTGCGCGGCGACGACGGGCGCGTCGAACCATTTGACGGCCCTCGCCAGGCGCTCTGCGGGGCAGTGGTATGGCGGGCGGAATCCGTAGTCCGCGCCGGTGTGGAACACGGTTATGAGGCCGAGCTCGGATATCTTGCGGTAAATGGGGCGCATTTTTTCATCGTCGGCGAAAAAGCCCTGGTAATCCGGATGGAACTTGATGCCTTTGACGCCGAGGGATTTGAGCCGCTCAAGCTCTTCGAGCACGTCGGGCGCATCCGGATGGACGGAGCCGAAAACGATGAGCCCGTCGCCGGCGCTCTCGAGCGCATGGTCGTTGGTGTGTGCCTGGGAGGCGGGGTTGGTCGCTATCGGCAGGACGACGGACATGTCGACCCCGTCGCGGTGCATGAGGGCGCGCAGCGACGCGGCTGTGCCGTCGGTATGGGGGAAGAGGCCGGAGTCGCGGCCGAGCTTTGCGATGGCTTTGGCGGCGATCTTTTCGGGAAAAGCGTGAGTGTGGAAATCAATGAGCATTATATCACCTGTTGGATCTTTATCTGACGTTATTATATCATTATAATACCTGCGGCACTTCCTGAAAACCGTTAAATTTACAAAAATTTATAATACAGTCACAAATAGGCGGTTTTTTAGTGTTATTTTATAAAGCGACAGCAGTTATTTCTTATCCGGGGGATATTGATGAAAGATAAAAACAAAAAGCGATGGATATATTACAGCACTGTCCTGCTGTGTCTGCTCGTTATCCTGAACAATTATCTGTTCGGGACGCTGAGCGACAACAACGTGCACGACATAAGCTACGATGTCTTCCTCGACCAGGTGTACAGCATGAACGTCGACACCGTCGAGATAAACACCGGTGACGGATATATCTACTACACACTTAAGAACGAACTTCCGGACGTCGAGCTCAGAGACGGCGAGGACGTCGTCTATTCGACCGTCAGGATGGACGATCCGAGCATCATAGACCGGCTCTATGAATCCGGCGCGCATTTTGGCCAGGTCGCGCCTGTATTCATCCCGTGGTACATCCAGCTGCTCGTGACATATGGTCTGCCGATACTCCTTATTGTAGTCATGTGGCGCTTTATATTCAAGCGCATGGGCAGCATGGGCGGCGGAAATGTGATGAGCTTCGGCAAATCCAACGCCAAAATCTACGCCAAAGACCAGACGGGCAAGACGTTCGCCGACGTCGCCGGCCAGGAAGAGGCCAAGGAGAGCCTGCTCGAGATAGTCGACTTCCTGCACGACCCCGGCAAGTATGAGGCCATCGGCGCCAAGCTCCCGAAGGGGGCGCTGCTCGTCGGCCCTCCGGGCACGGGCAAGACGCTGCTGGCACAGGCGGTCGCCGGCGAGGCGAACGTGCCGTTTTTCTCGATCTCGGGCTCCGAGTTCGTCGAGATGTTCGTCGGCATGGGCGCCGCAAAGGTGCGTGACCTGTTCAAGCAGGCCAACGAGAAGGCCCCCTGCATAGTATTCATCGACGAGATAGATACCATAGGCAAAAAGCGCGACGGTTTTGGCCTCGGCGGCAACGACGAGCGCGAGCAGACGCTCAACCAGCTCCTCGCTGAGATGGACGGCTTTGACGGACGACGCGGCGTCGTCATCCTTGCGGCCACAAACCGCCCGGACACGCTGGACCAGGCGCTGATGCGTCCCGGACGCTTCGACAGGCGCATACCTGTCGAGCTGCCGGATCTCGCCGGGCGCGAGGCAATTTTGAGAGTCCACGCCAAGACGATCAAGATCGACGGCTCCGTCGAGTTCTCGTCCATTGCAAAGGCGACGCCGGGCGCATCTGGCGCTGAGCTCGCCAATATAATCAACGAGGCCGCGCTGCATGCCGTGCGCAACCGCCGCCGCTTCGTCACACAGCAGGACCTTGAGGAGAGCGTCGACGTCATCCTCGCCGGCGCACAGCGCAAGGGCATGGTCATCTCCCAGCACGAGAAGGAGATCATCGCTTTCCACGAGGTCGGCCACGCCATCACCGCAGCGGCGCAGAAAAACAGCGCGCCGGTGCACAAGATCACCATCATCCCGCGCACGTCCGGCGCGCTCGGCTTCACCATGCAGGTGGAGGAGGACGAGCACTTCCTCATGTCGCGCGACGAGGTATTCAACAAGATAGTCACCATGACAGGCGGCCGCGCTGCGGAGGAACTCATCTTCGACTCCATCACGACCGGCGCGTCCAACGATATAGAGCAGGCGACCAAGCTCGCCAGAGCCATGGTCACCCGCTTCGGCATGAGCAGCGAGTTCGGCATGGTCGCGCTCGAGACGGTCACCAACCAATACCTCGGCGGCGACACTTCGCTCTCCTGCTCGATGGAGACGGCCACCAAGATCGACCAGGAGGTCATCGCCATCGTCGACAGCGCCCACAGGAAGGCCACGGAGATACTACGCAGCAACATGCAGAAGCTCACGCAGATATCCTGGTACCTGATGGAGAAGGAGACGCTTACCGGCGAGGAATTCATGGAGATGCTCAATCAGCCTTCCGTCTCCCTGCCGGAAGAGGAGCCCGTGTCCGCCATCGCCCAGACAAGTGAGAGCGCGGCTCCTGAGGAAAGCGAACAGTAAGACACTCAAACACAAAACAGAGCAGTTCCGGCGTGAGGCGGGACTGCTCTGTTGTTATGTAAACTTATTTCCGGGATCCGAGAAAGGGAAGTATGAAATCCTCAAATTCATGCGAGGGAGGTCCTGCCCACATGCCGGGGCTTATCGCGACCTCGCCGCCGGCGAACAGGCTGTGTGCCGTGAGCGCGGGCAGCTCGAAGCGGCGGACATAGTCGTCCGTGTATATCCAGACCATGTCGTCGACTTCGTTGCCGGGACGGAACACGGGCGAGGAGTCCCTGAGCAGGAATATGCGCGCGATCTCGCGGTCGACGTGTCCGCAGTAGTATTCAGGCTTGCGCTCGCTCCCGGCGAATATGAGGGCCTCAGGGGCCGGTGAGAGGCCGATCTCCTCGCGCATCTCACGCAGGACGGCTTCGAGCGGGGCCTCGCCGGCACAGATATGTCCGCCGACGGCGAGGTCGTAGTACCCGGGGTAGGTGTCCTTGCTCATAGCCCTCCGCTGGAAGAACAGGCGGCGTCCGTCGGGATCGGCAACCCAGCAGTGCACCACATCGTGCAGCAGGCCGAGCCGGTGCGCCTCGCTGCGCGGGGCGGAGCCGATGAGCTCAAGGCCGTCGTTGAATATATTGAGCAGTTCGTCAGACATGAAAAAGCCTCCAAAGCGCTGATATCACGATGATCTTAGCACTTTTGGAGGCTGTTTTCAATATTTCCGGCTCATACTATGCGTCGTGCTCCGTAGTAGTGGCTGTTGTAGTAGCCCTCGGAGAGCGAATCGATGACGACCTGGCCCGCGCTGGACGAGGCGTGTATGAACTGGCCGTCGCCTATGTATATGCCGCAGTGCCCGATATAGCCGTAACTGCCGCTGTAGAAACAGATGACGTCTCCGGGCTGGAGCTGGCTGCGGTCGACATATGCGCCGTCGCTGAAGAGGGAGGCTGCGGTGCGGTTGGTCGTATAGCCGTTCTGCTTGTACACATAGTAGACGAAACCTGAGCAGTCGAAACCGCCGGGCGAGGTGCCGGCCCAGACGTATGGCACGCCGAGATACTGCTTGGCTGTGGAAACTATGGTGCTGCCGGCGGACTCGGTGGTGACAGTCGGGGCGGCGAGGACCTGGTTCGCGAGCGCGAGATAGTCGCTGTGCACATAGCCTGACATGGAGCCGGCAGTGACCTTATACCAGCAGCCGTTCACGCCGGTGACAGTCATGGAGTCGCCGGTGTCGAAGTAGGCGAGCGTATCGGACGCCGTGCTCGCTCCGGAGCGCAGGCGCACCATGGTGCCGCTTATCGTACCAGTGCCGAAAGAGGCGTCGAGTACGTCGGCGAAACTGACATAGTCCGACGACATATAGCCCTCGCTGCCGGAACACCAGACCTTGTACCACTCGGAGTCTGAGCTGTCGATCACGACGAGCGGGGTGTTTGCATCCACAGTCTTTATGACATCAGAGCTGAGGCTTGCGCCGGAGCGCAGATTTACATCGGAGGCATTCACTGTGCCTGCGCCGTCATTGGCGGCGAGAGCTGAGACGGAGAGGAGACATGCAAATGCGGCCGAGACCAGCAGCGTTTTTATGTATCTGTGCTGCATGAGGGGCACCGCCTATCTGGCGCTGAGTGCCCGCTCGAGCCAGACGGAGGCGACGTCCATAGCCGCATAGAGGCTGTTTTTCTCGCTCTTTTTGACAACGCGGTCGCGGGATTTGAGGTCAGGGTCTGTGAGCTGGAGCTGGACGGACACCTTCGAGGCGACATCGAGATCTTTCACCTTTTTCGTCTCCATGATCTGGAGCATGATGATATATTTATCGCTCATGCTTCCGTAATAGATGAGGTTGTCCTTGCGGCGCAGAGGGCGGCCGCGATATTCCAGAACAGCGGATTTGGCTGGCATAAAATCAGTCCTTTCTGAAATAAACGTAACCAAATTGTAACACATTGTATCCGAAATGTCAAGAAAACGGCCGGCGGCGTCATAATGCAGACAAAACAGGGTGTTCCCGAAGGAACACCCTGTTTCATCATGTTTGCTTATCCGAGGCGCGTCCAGGTCTCGATGCCGTCCTCTCTTTCGTATTCGTGCTCGTTCGTGGCCTCCATTACATTGTAGTAGGCCCAGTGTCTGTCGCTCAGATCAGTGAACGAGCGCAGAGCATCGGATCTGCCGTCGACATAGTCCTCGTCGGCGGCGCGGCCGAGCATGCGGTTCGTGATAGTGGCAACCTCCGCGCGGGTGATGGTCTCATCCGGGCGGAAAGTGCCGTCGGAGTAGCCGTTTATCCAGCCGTACTTGATGGAGCCGACGACCACATCGTAGAACCAGTCGTCATCGCCGACATCGGAGAAGATGTTCTCGCCGTCGGTGTCGAGCTCGGCAAAGCGCATGGCTATTGCGGTGAACTCGGCCCTTGTTATGGAGCGCTCGGGCTCGAACCTGCTGTCGCCGACGCCGTTTATCATGCCGAGAGAGGCGAGGGCGTTGACTGCTTCGGCGTACCACGCGCCGTCATCCACATCGGTGAATTCAGCGGTGATGCGCACGTCCTTGTCGAGCAGGAGGTTGTAGAACATCTGCGCGGCCTCGGCGCGGGTCATGTTTTTCTGCGGGCCGAATGTGCCGTCGGGATATCCCTGCATGTAGGCCATGTGATCGGAGGTGTTGAGCCAGTCCGACACACCGGTCTCGTCGGGATCGGCGATGACCTGTCCCTCGGCGAACACGGCGGTTATCGTGTGGTCACGGGTGACATTTTCAAACGTGTAGCTGCTGACTGCGCCGACGCTCTTTCCGTCGACCAGCACATCTTCGATATGCCAGCCGCTGTCGGCGCGGATAGCGAAGCTCTGGTCGTCGCCGCGGACGACTGCGGTCTCGCCGTCGGGGCTTATGATTCCGCCCTCTTCGGCTTCGGCTGTGATGGTGTAAGCGGTCGAGCCGCCTCCGCCACCGCCGCCGCTGGTGCGGCGCGCCGTGACGACAGTGGCCGTGTCGTCTGCGGGCTCGTGGTGAACGCCACCCGGGAAGCTGAGGGTGAAGGTATAGGTCTCATTGGCGTTCGGCAGCCTGAGTTCCGCGGTGAGCGAGCCGTCGGCATTTGCCGTCCATTCGGCAGAGCTGAGGTCAAGCTCAGTGCCGTTCTGCGCGGAGGGGGTGAGCAGTTTGCTGAGGACGATGCCGTCAGGCAGGCCGCTGCCGCTGAGCGTGAGAGTGATGCTGCCGCTGCCGGTGAGGCTGGTCGGAGTCGCTTCGATATTCAGCACAGGCTGTATCTTCTTTACGTTCACAGTCTCGCTGTCGGACGAGGGCTCATAGGCGCCTGTGCCGTTGGCCTCAACGGTGTAGCTGCCGGGCTCTGCGTTCTTCAGGAAAGCTGCGGCGCTTTCGATGGTGTACCCTGTGCCGTCTATCGTGAGCCTGTAGTGCTCCGGCGCGAGCTCTTTGCCCTCTTCGAAGGTGACGGAGATGCGCAGATCGTCGGGTGCGCTGCCCCAGGTCCACTCACGCGGCTCGACGATGAGGTCGAAGTTTGCATCGGGGTCTGGCGTGGGCTCGCTGGTGATCGTGAACGTGACCTCACGCGTGCCGCAGTAGTTGCCCGTGCCGGTTATGAGGGCCTTGGCTTCGGTGCTCGGCGAGCCGTCGTTAGCTGCCTTGGTGGTGTAGTCCATACCGTAGATGAGGGTATTCTCGCCTTCAGGCCTTTCGCTGTCGGTGATGGTGACCTCTGGAAC